>NZ_JBFRFC010000002.1:0-374425 GCF_052114625.1 Stenotrophomonas sp. 2YAF26
TAAACCCCCAGACCGGCCCAGCCGCTGGCGGCTGTGCGTTCGGGCGCTTGCGAAGCAGTGCTTCGCAAGCAAAGCGCCCTCACCCTTGGGGGCTTGGCCGCGGCATCCATGCCGCGGACACCCCCGCAACCGGACCCACCCCGCCTTCGGCGGGTTCCGGCTGCTGTTGGTGGGTGTCRAYCTTSGTCGACACGGTAGATCCACGCCRTGCGTGGATACGGGAAAATGATCTGCCCATGAAAAAAGCCCGCCGGAATCCGGCGGGCTTTTTGTTTCCAGCATTGGCGTGGAACTCAGGCCCAGCCGAGCAGCTCGAACAGCTTCAGGATCAGGTAGGCGCAGCCGCCCGCCGCCGGGATGGTCAGGATCCATGCCCAGACGATGCGCTCGATCACGCCCAGACGCAGCGAACGCGGGTTCTTGGCAAAGCCGACGCCCATGATCGCGGTCGAGATGCTGTGGGTGGTCGACACCGGCATGCCGAAGTGGGCAGCCACGGTCAGCACGGTGGCCGAGCTGGTTTCCGCAGCGAAACCGTGGATCGGATGCAGCTTGACCATCTTGTGGCCCAGGGTCTTGATGATCTTCCAGCCGCCCGAGGCGGTACCGGCGGCCATCACCACGGCGCAGGTCAGCACGATCCACATGGCAATGCCATCACCGGCGTGCGCGTCCGGATGCATGAAGGCCAGCCACGACGGCAGGTCGTTCAACGCGCCGGTCGCTTCGGCACCGATCAGGGTCATCGCGATGATGCCCATGGTCTTCTGCGCATCGTTGTGGCCGTGGGCAAAGCCCATGTAGGCCGCCGAGGCGATCTGTGCCTTGCCGAAGAAGGCATTGACGATGCGCGGGCGTGCCAGTCGGCCGATTGCGCCGCCGATCTTGGCCAGGCCGGCGATCAGTGCCCACAGCAGCACCATCACCACGATACCGAGCAGGAAGCCGGCAATCGGCGAGGTGATCATCGGCACGAACACCTTCCACAGCAGGCCCTTGTTCTGCGCCCAGCTACCGAAGCGTTCCGACCAGATCAGCGCGTCCCAGTTGTTGTGGGCGGCGGCGAGGCCGGCACCACACAGGCCGCCGATCAGTGCGTGCGAGGACGAGGACGGCAGGCCCTTCCACCACGTGATCAGGTTCCAGATGATGCCGCCCAGCAGCGCGCACAGGATCACCTGCGGGGTCACATCGACCACGTTGGTGTTGAGCAGGCCCGACGCAATGGTCAGGGCCACGGCGGTGCCGGTCAGCGCACCCAGCAGGTTCATGAACGCGGCGAGCATCACCGCCCAACCGGGCGAGAGCACCTTGGTCGCCACCACGGTGGCGATGGAGTTGGCGGTGTCGTGGAAGCCGTTGATGAACTCGAAAACGAGCGCGGCCAGGATCACCACCAGAACGAGGGTCAGCATGCTGTGGCGTCCGTCAGCTGTTCTTCAACACGATCTGGTAGGCCACCACGCCGGCTTCGCGGCAGCGGTCGATGGCCTTTTCCAGGATCTCGAAGAATTCCTTCAGCAGGAACATCTGCAGGTTGTCCAGGCGACCGGAATAGATGTCGCGGTACAGCTCGAGCATCAGGCGGTCGGCTTCGTTTTCCAGCGAACGCAGACGCTCGTTGAGCGCGGTCATCCGGTCCAGGTTCATGTGGCGCAGGTCGGCGACCATCTCCACCACCACGCCAGCGGCCTGCTCCAGCATCGCCGCGCGCGGCGCGAAGTCGATGTGTTCCAGGTGGGTCGTGGCCAGCGAATAGCGATCGGCGAACTTCTCGATCTGCTTGGGAATCTTGTACAGGGCCGAGCCCAGCGCTTCGATGTCTTCGCGCTCGATCGGGGTCATGAAGCTGTCCACCAGCGCCTGGCTGATCTTGTCCGAGGCCGCGCGTTCGCGCAGACGGGCCAGCTTGAAGGCGTCCAGGGCGGGCTGGCGATCGGCGTCGCGCAGCATCGAATGCAGTGCCTTGGCGGCATCGGAAGCCGCGACGGCAGCCTCATCGAGCAGGGTGTAGAACTGTTTGCCGGAACCGAAAATGGTCTGCAGAGAGAACATTGAGAAACCTGTCAGCCGTCGCGGGAAGGACGGCACCAGTGCGAATTATGACGGCTAGATGACCATCACGGGTATCCCTGGCCCTTTTCGGGGGTCGGGACGCCCAAAACTGAACAGGCATTTGCCACCCAGCCACGGCCCTTTGCTAAGATGCCAGCGCGCCTTCGGGCGCACCTTATGGACGACGACCCTTATCCCCCAGCGCCGCGCCGGACCCCGTTCCTGAGCGCCTGCCGCCATCGCAAGCACCCGCCCTCCCTGTCACCAACCGGGGACGATGCCCGTGTTTGAAATGATCCTGATTGTTTTCGCGCTTGTTCTGCTGAACGGCTTCTTTGCCATGTCCGAGATGTCGGTCATGACCTCGCGCAAGAGCCGGCTGAAGCAGCTGGCCGGCACCTCCAAGCGCGCGGCCAAGGCCCTGGAACTGTCGGAGAAGCCGGAAGCCTTCCTGTCCACCGTCCAGATCGGCATCACCGTAATCGGCGTGCTGACCGGCTTCCTCGGCGGCGAAGCACTGGGTGAGGCCATCGGCGGCTGGATCCAGGGGCTGATGCCGGGCTTCGCCTATGCCGGTGCGGTTGGCAAGGCGCTGGCGGTCACCTTCATCACCTTCATCACGCTGATCTTCGGCGAACTGGTGCCCAAGCGCCTGGCCCTGACCCGTTCAGAGGACATCGCCGGGCTGGTGGCGCTACCGATGAGCTGGCTGGCCAAGCTGGCCTTCCCCTTCGTCTGGCTGCTGTCCAAGACCACCCAGCTGGTGCTGCGCCTGTTCGGCCTGGGCAAGGACGAGGTCGCGTCGGTGACCGAAGAGGAGATCCGCATGCTGGTGGCCGAGAGCCACGAGGCCGGCGTGATCGACAGCCACGAGCGCGACATGATGAACCGCGTGATGCGCCTGGGCGACCGCACCGCCGACAGCCTGATGACCCCGCGCAACCGGATCGCCTGGCTGGACACCCTGGGTGGCCTGGACAAGAACCTGGAGATCATGGCCGAGCACGAGTTCTCGCGGTACCCGGTGTACCGCGACAACGACATGGACGTGGTTGGCGTGCTTGAACTGAAATCACTGGCCACGCGGATGGCACGCGGCGACAACGCGCTGTTCCAGACGTTGCGCGAACCGCTTTATGTGTCCGAATCCACCCACGCGATGAAGCTGCTGGAGATCTTCCGCGAAGAACAGCAGTCGATGGCGCTGGTGGTGGACGAGTACGGCGAGATCCAGGGCCTGGTGACCATCAGCGATTTGATGGGCGCGGTGGTCGGCCGCCTGCAGGCGACGGAGAATGCCGACGAGGACGCGCTGGTGGTAACCCGTGAGGACGGCTCGCTGCTGGTGGACGGCTCGCTGCCCATCGAGGACCTGCGCGAGCTGATCGGCAGCAACGACCTGCCCGACGCCGAGGATGGCGATTACTACACCCTGGCCGGCATGTGCATCCACTTCTTCGGTCGCATCCCGCACGCGGGCGAGTACTTCGACTGGGCCGGCTGGCGCTTCGAGGTGGTCGATCTGGACGGTGCGCGCGTGGACAAGCTGCTGCTGCGCACCCTGTCCGACGAGCAGGCCGATGAGCTCACCGCCTGACGCCGGCCCCGGCGCTGCATCGCCGGAGTACCGCAACGAGGGCATCCGGACCCTGCTGGCGATGTTCGCCTTCGGTGACCCGGCCCAGCACATGAAGCTGGGGCAGATCCTGCAGGATCTGCAGCAGAGTGCCTTTGGTGTATTCCTGTTCGTCGCCATCCTGCCGGCCTTCATCCCCATCCCGGGGCTGGGCGGCGCGGTTAGCGGTCCGTTGGTGATCCTGATCGGCCTGCAGATGCTGTTCTGCATGCGCCGGCCCTGGCTGCCCGGCTTCATTGCCCGTCGCGGGCCGAAGCGCGGCACCATGCACCGGTTCCTGGATCGCATCGATGGTGCCCTGCGCCGTCTCGACCGCATGCTCAAGCCGCGCATGCCACAGCTGCTGACGCCTGCCCCCGCCCACGCCTTCAGCGGTCTGCTGCTGGTTCTGCTGGGCCTGCTGCTGTCGTTGCCGATTCCGTTCACCAACTATCTGTTCGGCTTCCAGTTGCTGCTGTTTGCGCTGGCCCTGCTTGAACGCGACGGCGCGCTGATGTTGTTCAACTGGGTGGCTGCGCTGGTGGCGATCGCTTTCTTCGGCTTCAGTTCCGGGCAGCTGGTGGGCTACACCGTCGACCTGTTCCAGCGCTGGTTCTGAGCGCACCGTGGTAGAGCCGGCCGCCGGCCGGCTGCCACGTTTCCCTGATTACCGGCCAGCGGCCGGCACTACCTCGGGCCCGGATCAACCCGCGTTACCACGGGCTGGGATCAACGCAGATCGATGAATCCGTTGTCGCCCAACCGTGCCGGCTCATCCTGCACCGCCGACAACACGAAACTCAACGCCGAGCCGAGCAGCGTGCCCGGTCCGTCCCAGTACTCGGCGGTCTCTGCACGCACGTGGATCAAGCGCAGGCTCGGGTCATCCGGGCCGCCGGGGAAGAACAGCTTCATCGCCGGCGACCACAGCTCTTCGACCTTCGCGCGGTCATCGATGATCCGTGCCACGCCGGCTACCGACACATACGTATTCTTCGATGGCGAGGCATAGGCCACGTTGACCCGCGGGTCGAGCGCGATCTCGGCCACCTTCGGGCTGTCGGCAGCAGTGGCGAACCACAGGTCGCCATCGAAGGCGACCTGCTGGGTGCCAAGCGGACGGCTGTAGAGGCGCCCATCGACACCACGGGTGGTGAACATCGCCACCTCCACGTCCTTGATCAGTTCAGCCAGCTGGGCAATGTGCTCGGTACGCGATTCGTCCATGGGGGACTCCGGAAGTGGGAGCCCCCATCAGACGCGTCCGCACCGCAAATTGCCGTGACGCAATTGTTCAGCCCGCGTGGCGGGCATGCCAGGCGTGCATTGCCAGCTCGAACGAGCGAAGGCGCGCGCGATGGTCGTACAGGTTGGCAGTGAGCATCAGTTCGTCGGGCTGATGGCGTTCGACGAACGCCGCAATGCCATCGGCGACCTGCTGCGGATCACCCAGCACGGTGCACGCCAGCGCCCGCTCCACGCCCAGCTTCTCGTGGGGTTCCCAGAACGCTTCGATGTCATCGATCGGCGCCGGAATCTTGCCCGGACGGCCGCGACGCAGGTTGACGAAGCTCTGCTGCTGGCTGGTGAACAACCGCCGCGATTCGGCCTCGCTGTCACTGGCCACCACGTTCAACGCCAGCATCGCGTGCGGCAGCTTGAGCGTGGCCGAAGGGCGGAATTCGCGGCGATACACCGCGAGCGCTTCATCCATGGAATCGGGGGCGAAGTGCGAGGCGAAGGCGTACGGCAGGCCCATCGAGGCGGCCATGCGTGCGCCGAACAGGCTGGAACCGAGGATCCAGGTCGGCACCCGCAGGCCGCCACCCGGTACGGCCTGCACCGCCTGCCCCGGCTGCACCGGTTCGAAGTAGTGCAGCAGCTCGCGTACGTCCTGCGGGAACTGGTCGGCACTGTCGAAATAGCGGCGCAGGGCGCGCGCGGTCGGCTGGTCGGTACCCGGTGCGCGGCCCAGGCCGAGGTCGATGCGATCCGGGTACAGCGAGGCCAAGGTGCCGAACTGCTCGGCCACCTGCAGAGGCGCGTGATTGGGCAGCATGATGCCGCCGGCGCCGACACGGATACGTTTCGTACCACCGGCCACATGGCCGATCAGCACCGCCGTGGCGGCACTGGCGATGCCAGGCATGTTGTGGTGTTCGGCCAGCCAGTAGCGGCGGTAGCCCAGCGCATCGGCATGCTGGGCGAACTCAAGCATGTTGGCAAAGGCGGCAGTGGTATCGCTGCCCTCGCAGACCGGGGCCAGGTCGAGGATCGACAACGGGATCATCAGGCGGTTTTCCGTCACAAGATCCCCGTTTGATGGGGTCGCCCTGCCCCCACGGCCAGTGCCGGTGGCGGGACGCTGATTCCCGTTGGGCGGGCTCAGGGCCCGCCGGGCTTGATCCGGTAGAGCCGGCCGCTGGCCGGCAGGCAGAGAGGCGTGGCAACCGGCCAGCGGCCGGCTCTACCGGGCACCGACATTTCGGGTCAGAAGTCGCTGGGGCGCGGCTCGGCCAGCGGTTCGTCCACCAGCGGCTTCAGTTCGGCGTCCAGCGCCACGCGTTCGTCGAACACGAAGCAGCGGCCTTCATAGCCCTCGCCGCCCACTTCCTCGAAGTAACCGAGGATGCCGCCATCGAGCTGCAGCACGTTGTCCATGCCGTCATTGAGCATCCACAGCGCCGCCTTCTCGCAGCGGATGCCACCGGTGCAGAAACTGACCACGGTGCTGTCCTTCAGCGCTTCACGATGGGGCGCCAGCGCCTCAGGCAGATCGGTGAACTTGTGGATGGGCAGTACCAGCGCATCCTTGAAGGTGCCGTACTCGATCTCCTGCAGGTTGCGCGTATCAAGCATCACCACCGGCTTGCCAGCATCATCGTGCCCCTGCCGCAGCCAGCGCTGCACGGTGGCGGGATCAATCGCTGGCGCGCGCGGGTAGTCCAGCGGCTGGCCATCGTCACGACGGAAGCTGATGATCTCGTCCTTGACCTTGGCCTTCAGCCGCGCGAACGGCTGGTGCTCGCTGAAGCTGGTCTTGACCCGCATATCGGCGAAGCGCGCATCAGCACGCAGTTCCGCGTAGAAGCCATCGATCGCGGACGGCGCACCCGCCAGGAACAGGTTCAGCCCCTCGCCCGCCACCAGGATCGTCCCCTGCAGGCCGGACGCCTCGGCACGCGCCTGCAGCTGGTCGCACAGGGCGTGGGGGGCGTCGATGACGGCGAAATGATAGGCAGCGGTATTGGCGATCATCCCGCCATTTTAGCGCCTGACCGCCCCCGTATCAGCCTCCACCGTTCATCCACGCATGGCGTGGATCTACAGACGCCGGAAACTGTCGAAGGCGGGGCAGTGTGGGTTTGCGGGGTGTGAGCCGCATGGATGCGGCGACCAAGCCCCCAAGGATGGGTTCACGGCGGCCCCGCAAACCCACACTGCCCCGCCATCCCACGGAAAGCCGCTTGTGATGTTGCTTGAAGGCCTCTGCAGGTGCCGGGTGCAACCCGGCCGAACACCCCTACCCACGCAGCAGCATGAACGGCAGCAGCACCAGTGCCGCCGCCACCGCCATGCCCAGCAGCACCAGCACCACGAACACAGGGCGGCGCCGGAACAGGCTGCCAAAGGTCTCGGCAGTGCCGTCGCGCAGGGCCTGCTCGCGCTCAGCGCGGACCCGCACCCCGCGGGCCGCCTGGTACTCGGCCATCAGCGCCTTGGCACGCGGCTGGTCGGCATCCTCGCGCAGCCACAGGCCACCATTGGAGATGCCCCACGGACTGGGTTCGGTGCGGTACCAGGCGATGCCGTGCTGGTCCAGCAGCGTGCAGACATCGGCATATTCGTCGTTGCCGACATTGCGCAGATTGAGCAGGAGTTTTGCCATGCCACCATGATACCCGGCGCCGATGCGCTAACCTTGCCGCCCTCGACTCATCGCCCCTGGAGACGCCTGATGCGCCGCCTGCTGCTTCCCCTGCTGCTGTCCCTCGCCGCCGTTGGTTGCTCGTCGGAGCCGTCCGGCCCGCCGCCGGGAGGCACCATTGCCACGTTCGAGCGCATCGACACCCAGCCGGGCAGTGGTGCCGAGGCCGTGCCGGGCCAGAAGGTCAGCGTGCATTACACCGGCTGGATCTACGACGAGCGCGCCGACAACAAGCACGGCAAGACCTTCGACAGTTCGGTCGAGCGCGGCGAGCCGTTCACCTTCACGCTGGGTGCGGGCCAGGTCATCCGTGGCTGGGATGAAGGCGTCGCCGGCATGAAGGTCGGCGGCAAGCGCACGCTGATGATTCCGCCGGAATTCGGCTATGGCGACCGCCAGGTCGGCCCGATTCCGGCAGGTTCGTCGCTGGTGTTCGACGTCGAGCTGCTCAATGTCCAACAGTGACGTCCGCCCGCCGCGCCGCATCGCCGTCATCGGCGGCGGCCCGGCCGGGTTGTTTGCCGCCGAGCGGCTGCGCGCGGCAGGCCTGGATGTCGATCTGTACGAGGCCAAGGGCTCGCCGGGCCGCAAATTCCTGATCGCCGGCAAGGGTGGGCTCAACCTCACCCATTCCGACCCACGTCCACTGTTCGACAGCCGCTACCGCGAGCAGGCAACCCGCGTCGGCCGCTGGCTGGATGGTTTCGACGCGCAGGCGCTGCGCGACTGGGCCGCTGGCTTCGGCGTGGAGACCTACGTCGGCAGTTCCGGCCGGGTGTTCCCGGTCGACCGCAAGGCGGCACCGTTGCTGCGCGGCTGGGTCCGCCGGCTGAAGGAACAGGGCGTGCGCCTGCACGTCAACCATCGCTGGCTGGGCTGGAGCGACGACGGCGCACTGCGTTTTGCCACGGACAACGGCGAACTGGAGGTGCGCGCCGATGCGACCGTACTGGCACTGGGCGGCGGAAGCTGGCCGCAGCTGGGCAGTGACGGTGCCTGGGTTCCGGCGTTGCAGGCCCGCGCCGTGGATATCGCGCCGCTGCAATCGGCCAACTGCGGATTCGACGTTGCATGGACGCCGTTCTTCGCGCAACGCCATGCGGGCGCACCACTGAAGCCGGTCGTCGCACATTGGCATGGCCTCGACGGTGAGCCGCACACCCTGCAAGGGGAGTGCGTGGCCAGCGAGTACGGTATCGAAGGCAGCCTGATCTACGCCCTGTCGGCCGATCTGCGCGAAACCCTCAACCGCGACGGCCACGCCACGCTGTGGCTGGACTTGGTTCCGGGCCGCGACGAGGCACGGCTGCTGGCCGACCTTTCGCAGCCGCGCAAGGGGCGAAGCTTCGGCGAGCACCTGCGTCGCCAGGCTGGACTGGACGCAGTGAAGACCGCACTGGTGTTCGAAACACTGGGCAAGGATGCTGGCAACGATCTAGCCGCGGTGATCGCCACGTTGAAGCGCCTGCCACTGCGCCTGCTGCGCCCGCGGCCGATGGCCGAGGTGATCAGCACGGCCGGCGGCGTGCGCCTGGACGCGCTGGACGAGGGCCTGATGCTGCGTGCCTTGCCCGGCGTGTTCTGCGCCGGAGAGATGCTGGACTGGGAAGCACCGACCGGCGGCTACCTGTTGACGGCGTGCTATGCCAGCGGACTGCGTGCGGCAGAGGGCGTGACCGCGTGGTTGGCCACGCGTTGATCAACGCGCGATAGCGCCGGAAATTTCACCTCGGCCGGCGCATCTTCACCGACGCCAATGCCACGCCACTGGGATGCGGATACAGTTCCTCGCGCTCGGCGACGAAGCCCTGCCGCTGGTAGAACGGCACGGCGTTGAGCGAGGCCGACAGCACAACCTCCCGCGTCGGGTCGGCCAGGGCCAGCAACCGCTGCATCAGCGCCTGGCCGATACCCTGCCCGCCCCGATCCGGATCGACGAACAGCGCGTCGATCTCGTTGCCCTCGGTATCGAACACACCGAACCCCAGCACATTGCCCCGGTCATCTTCGGCCACGACGCAACCGCCCTGCCCCAGCAGCCGCGAATACTGCACCGGCGGCGGCGATGCCGACCAGGGTGCAATCACCTCCGGCGGATAATGGCTGCTGCACAGCTCACGTACGCAGCGCGTTCGCAGGGCCCACAGCGTGCCCACATCATCGTCGGTACCCGTCCTGAACTGCATGCAGCCTCCTTGCATGGATGGTTTTCGTGCAGTCGAGCATGGGCTCGGTCCTGCAACGCGGGTCATCGCGACTTGCTGGCACGCAGCGCCTGGATCTTCGGTGGCGGCTGGAACGAATCGCTGCGTGCGTCCGCCCAGAACGAATGGAACACCGCGTGGTCGGGCACCTTGTGCAGCAGCTCGCCCGGTTCCAGGTAGCGATACAGCGAGGCCAGCGAACGGATCTCGACCGGCGACACCCGCCGCAGGATGTGTTCCGGGCCGAGCTCGGCCGGATCGTTCAAGCCCGCCGCGCACAGCAACTCCTTCAGCGCGTGCAGGGTGTGCTCGTGGAAGCTGTACACGCGCGTGGCCTTGTCCGGTGCATCCAGATGCTTCCAGCGTGCCGGATCCTGGGTCGCGATGCCGGTCGGGCACTTGTCGGTATGGCAGCTGAGCGACTGGATGCAGCCCAGCGCGAACATGAAACCGCGCCCGGCATTGCACCAGTCCGCGCCCATCGCAATGGTGCGGGCGATATCGAACGCGCTGGTGATCTTGCCGGCAGCGCCGATACGGATGTGCTCGCGCAGGTCCAGGCCGACCAGGGTGTTGTGCACCAGCAGCAACGCTTCGTGCATCGGCACCCCCACGTGATCGACGAATTCGGCAGGCGCCGCGCCGGTACCGCCCTCGGCGCCATCGACGACGATGAAATCAGGCAGCAGACCGGTCTCGTGCATTGCCTTGGCGATGCCGAACCATTCCCATGGGTGGCCGATGGCCAGCTTGAAACCAACCGGCTTGCCACCGGACAGTTCGCGCAGGCGGGCGACGAACTGCAGCAGTTCAACCGGCGTGGAGAAGGCCGAATGGCGCGATGGGGACACGCAGTCCACGCCCATCGGCACGCCACGCGTCACCGAGATCTCGGCGGTCACCTTCGGCGCCGGCAGCACCCCGCCATGGCCGGGCTTGGCGCCCTGCGACAGCTTGATCTCGATCATCTTCACCTGATCGTGGTTGGCATTGGCAACGAAGCGTTCCTCGCTGAAGCCGCCCTTCTCATCACGGCACCCGAAGTAGCCCGAGCCGATCTCCCAGACCAGGTCACCGCCCATCTCACGGTGATACGGCGAAATCGAGCCTTCGCCGGTATCGTGGTAGAACCCCCCCAAGCGTGCGCCTTCATTCAATGCGCGGATCGCATTGGCCGACAGCGAACCGAAACTCATCGCCGAGATGTTGAACACGCTTGCCGAATAGGGCTTGGCACAGTTCGCACCGATCAGCACGCGGAAATCATGCTTGGCGATGGTGGTGGGCGCCAGCGAATGGTTGATCCATTCGTAGTCCACCGCATACGTGCTGCGCAGGGTCCCGAAGGGCACCGTGTCCATCTGGTTCTTGGCGCGCTGGTAGATCAGCGCGCGCTGCTGCCGCGAGAACGGCACATCCTCCAGATCACTCTGCACGAAGTACTGGCGGATCTCCGGGCCGATCGATTCCAGGCCATAACGGAAGTGCGCCATCACCGGATAGTTGCGGCGCAAGGTGCTGCGTTTCTGCAGCAGGTCCCAGGTCCCCAGCGCCACCATCGCAGCTGTAAGGCCGACGCCCCAATACCAGGCCGGCCAGATCGTGGCCAGCCACAGGCAGATCGGAAACATCAGGATGGCGAGCAGGTAGACGATATACCGGTGCATGGCGTTCCTCGGTTGCAACTGCCCCCGAGTCTACCGCGCAAGCACCTACAGGCGATCGTCGACCACGCTGCGCGGCCAGGCGGACTTCACGTCATAGACCAGCCCACCGGGCGCCAACAGGCTGCGGATATGGGCATCGTCCATCGCCTTGAAGCTCTCATGCGCCACCGCCAGCACCACCGCGTCGTAGCTGCCGGCCACCGGCTCGGCCAGCCAGTTCACGCCCTCGTCCGCCATGGCAGCCGGCCCTACCCACGGATCGCTGACGTCCACCTGCGCGCCGCTGCCGGCCAGCCGCTGGGCCAGTTCCAGCGCGCGGCTGTTGCGCAGGTCCGGGCAGTCCTCCTTGAAGGTCACGCCCAGCACCAGGATGCGCGAATGCGCTGGCATGCGACCACGTTCGGCCAGCATCGCCAGCACGCGCTTGGCCACATGCTCGCCCACCCGGTTGTTGACCTGCCGGGCGGTGTGGATGAGGTCGGGGTGGTAGCCCATGCTTTCGGACTTGTGCAGCAGGTAGTACGGGTCCACGCCGATACAGTGGCCACCCACCAGCCCCGGACGGAACGGCAGGAAATTCCATTTGCTGCCCGCGGCGTCGAGCACATCCTGGGTGTCGATGCCGAGGCGATCGAAAATCAAGGCCAACTCGTTGACCAGCGCGATGTTGACGTCGCGCTGGATGTTCTCCACCACCTTGGCCGCTTCGGCGACCCGCATCGACGGCACCGGGAACGTACCGGCGGTGATGATCCGCTGGTACAGGCCGTCGACTATCGCAGCCACTTCTGGCGTTGAGCCGGAGGTGATCTTGCGGATGTCGGCCAGGCGCCGTTGGCGGTCGCCAGGGCTGACCCGCTCGGGACTGTAGCCGCAGTAGAAATCGTCGTTGAAGCGCAGGCCCGAGCCCTGCTCCAGCAACGGCACACAGACTTCTTCGGTGGTACCCGGGTAGACGGTGGATTCGTAGATCACCAGGTCACCGGCGCGAAGATGGCTGGCGATCAATCGCGTCGCCGAGCGCAGCGGCTCCAGATCCGGTTGCTCGTAGGCATCGATCGGCGTGGGCACGGTGACGATGTAGACGTTGCAGGTGTCAAGCTGCGCGGGATCGCTGCTGTAGCGCAGCAGCGTGGCGCTGGCCAGTTCGTCCGGCTCCATCTCCAGCGTGTGGTCCTGCCCGCCAGCCAGTTCGGCGATGCGCGCAGCGTCGATGTCGTACCCCAGCGTGGGCAGCTGCCGGCCGAAAGCCACCGCCAACGGCAGCCCGACATACCCCAGGCCGATGATGGCCGGGGACGGCATCTGTGCTGCGCCGATCGGCGCGCTCATGCGCGGCGTCCAGCAGGCGGCAACGGTGTCCACTGGGTCATGCGAGGGTCCGGGTGCAGGCAAACATGCCGACAAGGTTAACCGCGGCAGCGGCGCCAGACCACGCCCCGATCAGGATCCGAGGCTGACGGCCGCCGGCTCGAGTTCGCCGTGCCGCCCCGTCCAGGCCCGCAACAACAGGCAGAAGCCATGCTCCGGGGGCTCCTGCGCCAGGCTGAAACCATGCCACGGGGCCGCCACGATGCTGCCCAGCGTCGCCGCATCCACGTGCCGGTTGGCCATCGTCCAGCGCGGGAACCAGCGGCTCGGGATTGGGCCTGCGGCAAGTTGGATGATGCTGCCGTGGCGACGCGCGTTGCCGATCCGCGCGTGCACCGAAGCCAGCCCATCCCGTGGGCCTTCGATGTACTGCAGGAAACGGCTGCCATCGAACATCAGCGCCCCGGTCACCCCGGCCATGCGGTTGAACGCGGTCGCATCGGCCAGCAATGCATCGAGCTCGGGCACGTCCAGTCCCTCCCTGGCCGTGCTGACATAGGCGTACGCATGCAACGGCATGTCCATCACTCCCCTCCTGAGTGCAGAGGAATATGACAGGAAGCACGAGGACTTCAAGCGTTGGTTATTCCGGCGGCGACTCGACCTGGTAGCCGCGTTGCACCAGCGCATCCAGATAGCCCTCGCCCAGCAGCAGGCTGACCGGCACCGTCGCGAAGGTGCCTGGGTGACGGGTCAGCGCCGCATCCACGCCCTGCAGCCAGCGCGTGCGCACCTGCTGCGGCATATCGCTCCAGCCACGCCTACGCACGAAGGCCGAATCCTGCAGCAGTTCGCGGCAGGTCCGGGCCATCGACGAGCCCGACAGCCGGCGCAGTGCGGCGACATCGCCGAGTGCCCAGGCGTTGGCGCGCTCGCGCAACACCGGTGCCTGGAATTCCACCGTGTCGAGCGTGCGTTCGAAGCACGCGCGGTCATCGACTTCGGTGGCCTGCAGCTCCTTCAACGTGCCACGGATGTCGTCGACCTTCAGCTTGACCTGCACGTCTTCCGGCTTCAGATCGTGCGCCTTGTACGCGCGCCCGAGTGCTTCCTTGACCTGCTTGCCATCGCGCAGGCCGTTGCGCTTGAGGAAGGCCTGGTACAAGCGGCCGGAGGCCACCAGCGGACGGTCCTTTTCCACGCCACGGTCATTGCCCAGGTAGGTCTGTTTCAGGCCGAGCCAGCGCGCGTGCGTTGCCGGCGGCAGGATCTGGTCAAGCGTGCGCCCCTGCGGATCGCGCGCCGTCTTCAACGCCAGTGGCAGCAGGGTAAGGCCCTTGAACACACCGATCTTCGCATCGAGGGCGAAACCCGGATCGCCCAGCACATGGTCGACGCCGGCAATGGTCCGTTCGACTTCGTCAGAGCGCCATTGCACACCGCTCGGCAACGGCGAGACCGTGCCCAGGATCCACAACACATTCCCCTGTGGAGCGGTGACCTTCCAGAGGCCGGGGCCGGGCTGTACGCCGGTCACCTGCACCGTCTCCATGTCCACCACCGCCCCGGTGGGCGCAGGCACCTGCTGCGCGGCAGCCGGGCCGATCGCCAGCATCAGCCCCAGCACGGCACTGCATCCGATCCATCGCTCGCCGCGTGCACGCATATCGCCATTCCCGGAAATGTTGGCGGACTGTACCCAGCCCCGCGCCCGACTGCGTAAAAGCCGCGTTAGCCGGCGGCAGCGGCGGCGATTCCGTTACAATCGGCGCGCGCTGCAGGCCCGGATGGCGAAACTGGTAGACGCATCGGACTTAAAATCCGCCGACCGCAAGGTCATGCCGGTTCGATTCCGGCTCCGGGCACCACCCAATCAAGCATCGACGCCCCCGCAATGGGCCAACGCACCGCTGGTTCAACAGCAGCCCGTTGAAAGCGATGCGGCCATTCGGCTGACGTCGCTGCGATCAAGACGGCTCCAAGCCGGCATGGCAGAATCGAACGCCCCGGCCGCCGAACCGCGCACAAGGAGATCAGCCATGAAGTGGATAGGGATCGCGTCATCGCTGGCGCTGGTCGCGATGCTCGCCCAGGCCACCGCACCGGCATCGGCGCAGAGTCGTTCGGACAGTCATCGCAACCTCGACGGAAGCCTGGATATCCGCAACAGTGACGGATCGTCCAGCCGCATCAAGCGCGACTTGTCCGGCCGGGTGACCGCCGAGCACAGCAACGGCAGCCGTTCGACCACCACCACGGATCTGAGTGGCCGCAAGCGCACCACCCACAGCGATGGCAGCTACTCCAACAGCAGCACTGACCTGAGCGGCAACATCCGCACCCAGTACAGTGACGGCAGCTACTCGGTCAGCAAGCGTGACCTGAGCGGCCGGTGGCGCACCGAGTACAGCGACGGCTCCTACTCCACCAGCGTGCGCGATCTGAGCGGCAACTGGAGCACCACCTCCAGTGGTGGCATGGCCGCTCGCCACCCCGAACGCGGCGTCGGAAAGCGCTGAGACCTGCGCTCAGATCGCCCGCGAATAACGCGGCTGCTCCTGCGCAGCGCGCAGATAGGGATCGAAGCACATCGCCAGCAGGCGCAGCAGCGGCCGCCCGGGCTCGCTGGTGCGCACCACGCCATCGCGGTATTCGGCCAGGCCATCCTGCTGCAGTCGCTGCACAGCCTGCAGGTCTTCGGCGAAGTAGGTCTCGAAATCAATGCCGTGGCGCTGGGCCAGTGACATTCCATCCACCTCACCCTGACACATCAACTGCTGGATCAGCTCGGCGCGCAGCTGGTCGTCGGCACTGAGTGCGACGCCGCGCCAGACCGGCAGCTGTCCCTGGTCCACCGCGCTCTCCCACGACGGCAGGTCACGCGGATTCTGGCTGTAGGTGGTACCGATGTGACTGATCGCACTTACGCCAAGGCCGAGCAGATCGGTGTCGGCGTGGGTGGTGTAGCCCATGAAGTTGCGATGCAGCTGGCCGGCGCGCTGGGCACGCGACAGATCTTCTTCCGGCAAGGCAAAGTGATCCATGCCGATGTACTGGTAGCCGGCTGCGGACAGGCGCTCCACCGCCAGGCCCAGCAGCGCCAGCTTGTCTTCCGGCGAGGGCATGCGGCTTTCGTCGATCTGTCGCTGCGCGCGGAACAGGTGAGGCAGATGCGCATAGCCGTACACCGCCAGTCGATCCGGACGCAGCGCCAGCACCAGTTCCAGGGTACGGCCGAATCCCTCAAGGCTCTGCCCGGGCAGGCCGTAGATCAGATCGACGTTGACCGAACGCATGCCGCTGTCGCGGCACGCACGCAGGATATCCAGCGTCTGCCGCACGCCCTGCACGCGGTTGATCGATTCCTGCACCTGCGGGTCGAAATCCTGCACACCCAGGCTGGCGCGGTTGAAGCCGAGCCGGGCCAGCATCGCCACGTCGCTGGTGTCGATGAAACGCGGGTCCAGTTCGATGGAAAAATCACGCTGCGAGGAATCGCTGAAATCGAAGCGCCGACGCAGGCCCTCGACCAGTGCGGTCATCGCATCGGCATCGAGGAAATTCGGTGTGCCGCCACCGAGGTGCAGCTGGATCACTTCACGATCATCAGCGAACTGCGGCGCCAGCAGGTCGGCCTCGGCCAGCACGCGCGACACATAGCTGTGACCACGCCCGCGGTCGCGGGTGATCACCCGGTTGCAGCCACAGTAGAAGCAGGGGCTGGAGCAGAATGGCACGTGGACGTACAACGACAACGCGCGCGCCAACGGGTTGCTGTCGGCTATCGCCTGGCGCAGCGCGGGTGCATCGAAGCCGTCATGGAAGTGCGGCGCGGTGGGATAGGAGGTGTAGCGCGGGCCGGGACGGTCATGCCGTCGCAGCAGATCGGGATCGAAGGTCCAGGCCAGGCCACCGGCAGCGGGAGAGAACGTGTCCATGGCGCCAGCATCGCGCCACGCCGGGCGGTGCGCCTTGACCCAGATCAATCCTTGGTGGGCACGCCCAGCACCGGCAGCATGACCTGCGGCCAGCGCAGCATCTGGTAGCGGCGCCAGAAGGTGTCGGCGATGCGGGCGGCCACATCGTCGGCCAGCGCCTGCATGGGCGGGTTGTTGCATTCGGCCGTGGTGATGTGGAACAGCACCAGCCAGCGGTCGAACAGATCCTTTTCCAGATCGATCGCCATGTGCTTGGACATCGGCGAGCCCTTGAACCTGCGGGTCCCGCGCAGCATCGCCGACCAGAAATCGACGAGCTGGGCCAGGTGTTCCGGCCAGTCGCGCACATGCCCTTCGAATACCGGCCCCAGACGCTCCTCTTCACGCACGCGCGCATAGAAATCGTGGACCAACCGGGTCACTTCCTCCTCGCTGCACAACTCTGGCGAAGCAATGGGAAGGGCAGTCGTGGGCGTTGCGTTCATCAGGGCACCAAGTGCGGATCGGCAGTGTGCCGCATGCCGCCACCACCGCTGTTGATCCAGATCAATGTCAGCGCACTGCGGCGCACCTAGGCTGGCACGCTTGCAGGAAGCATGCCCTGCGGATGCTGCGCCAACCACGGCGAAGTATACGCGCCGCCCCCTTCTTCAACCCGAACCCGCATGAACACACCATCTTCCAGCCGCCAGCGGCTGATCCAGCACTGGGGCGCAGTCCTGTGGCCCAGCTTCATCGCCGCCGGCCTGGCCTGCGTGGTGTTCTTCGCCTTCGTCGATCCACTGCGGCTGCAGGCGATCAGCTTCCCGGCTACGGCCATCAGCCGTGAGCTGGGCTACACCGCAGGTTTCTTCATGTTCTGGGCCGTCACCGCACTGTCCAGCGCGGTGACCGGGTATCTGCTGCGGCCGATGCCGAACGATGAGGATGAGGAGCTGCCGCTGGGATGAGCATCATCGCTTCCCCGCCGCCCCACCCATGGCGTTGGCGCCGCACCCTGGGCGTTGCGCTGCTGGTCCTGTTCCATGCGCTGCCGTGGCTGCAATGGAATGGCCGGCAGGCGCTGCTGCTGAACCTCACCGCGCGCCGCTTCGATCTGTTCGCGTGGACCTTGTGGCCGGATGACATCGGCGTGCTGCTGGGCCTGCTGGCAGTGATGGCAGTGGGCCTGGCCCTGCTCACCCATCTGGCTGGCCGCGTGTGGTGCGGGCATGCCTGCCCGCAGACACTGTGGACACGGGCCTTCGATGGGATCGCGCAGGCACTGGCCCGCGTCCTGCCCGCGCAGGCAGCGCGGCCGGTCACCCACGTGGTCTGGCTGCTGCTGTCGCTGTGGACCGGGATCACCTTCGTAGGACTGTTTAGTCCGATCCGCGAACTCGTCGCCGGCGCGTTCGATGGCCGCTGGAGCGGATGGGAGACTTTCTGGGTGCTGTTCTATGCGGGCGCCACCTGGGGCAATGCCGGGTTCCTGCGCGAGCAGGTGTGCCGATCGCTCTGTCCGTTCGCGCGCATGCAGCCGTTGCTGACCGACCCGCACACCCCGCGCATGTTGTATGACCCACGCCGTGGCGAACCGCGCGGCGCCCGCCCGCCGGCATTGGGCGGTGTGCTCGGGCGCGGTCGTGGCCTGCTCGACCCGACCACAGCGCAGGACTACGTTTTCCGTGCCGCACATCCACTGCTGGCCGGACCGATGCCGACCTTCAGCGCGGATCGGCTGGGCGATTGCATCGATTGCATGGCCTGCGTACGCGCCTGCCCGATGCAGCTGGACATCCGCCATGGCCCACAAGCCGACTGCCTGGCCTGCGGTGCCTGTCTGGAAGCGTGCACCCAGCAACAGCAGCAGGCAGGCTTCGGGCCCAGCCTGGTGCACTATTGCAGCCCGCAGGTGATGTCGGGCCAGCCGCGCCGCTGGTGGCGCCCCCGCACCACCGCCTTGGCATCGATGCTGCTGGCCCTGCTGGCCTTTGGCGCTTGGCGCCTGCTCTGAGTCAGCCCGGGTCGCCCGGGCGTGGCGGTACCAGCTGGGCGCGACGGACGATGCCCAGTTGTTCGATGATCAGCGCCATTTCGTTGGTGACATCGGTCCGCCCGGTCCCCTGCGGAACCAGACGATCAAGCACCTGCTGGTAGGTATCCCAGAACGCCGGACCGCATCCGTGTTTGTGATAACTGGCTTCCAGTTCGCGGCGTACCCGTTCAGCCAAGCCATGCATGCCGTATTCCATACGACCTCCGTTTGACTTGTTCTGCATCGTTGACGGTCGACCAATTCACTTGCGAGCTACTGAAAGACTCCCGGCCTTCACAACCGGTTGATGCCAATTAGTCATAGATTTCACGACACGTCAATTACAGGGCGCGACTTTCGCGATTGAAATTATTAATCGTTCATGAAAGGACGTAACGACGGGGATCGGGAATCTCCGTGCCGATGTCGACATCGCCCACCTGCGAACCCGGGCGCCGATCACAGATCAGGCCATCGCCGCCGGCAAGTGGATCAATTCTGGCCATATTGCTAAGCATGCTTAGCGAATTACTCTTAACGGTCTTTCCGCGACAACCCTCGACGCATCTCATCCGGCTTCATCCTGCGAGTTCTGATCCACCGGGAACAGCGCGGGGTATCGCTGCTGCAGGATGTAGCGCCTCAGCGGCGGGATGGGAAAGCCTCTGGGCCATTGCGAGACAGCGGATCTGCTGATTCCAAACAACTTGGCGAGCTCTGCGTCGGTGGAAAAACCGAGCCGCGTGCGGACCTGCCGCTTGCTCCAGAATTCGTCCATTTTCGATCCCTTTCATCATCAAACTTATTCTTGCGCCAAGGCCTCTTTCGATTCCACGCGTTAAGCTGGCTTGCATAGATGAATACTCTTGGACAACGACTCGCGGTCGCCATGAAGGACGCCGGGCATGCACGCCCGGCCGACCTGGCGCGTGCCGCCGACACGACGACGGCGACGGTCAGCAACTGGCTCAACGACCACGTCAAAGCCAATCACGTGAAAGCCGAACAGCTGTTCCGCATGGCCGACGCGGTGAAGCTGGACCCACGGGAACTGCTGTTCGGCCCGTTGGGACGGGGTGTCGGCGAGCGCGGCACGGCCTACATGCACATGCCCAGCGAAGCCCATCTGGACGTGTGGCAAGCGGCCTATGAGCTGGTCGCCCACATCCTTGCCGAGCGTGGGCTGGAGGTCGGTTACCGGCGCGAGGCCACGCTGGGGCTGATGGCCCATGACCTGCTGATGGAAGGGGTCAGCCGCGGCAAGGTCGCACGCGTGGTGATGACCGCCCTGCCCTGACCCATCGCGGGCTGGTAGCATGGTGATCGATGGGGATGGGGCTCCCCCGATAACCGCCTGAGATGGCTGATGGCTCCTGCTGCGACGAACCCGGCGTTCGTCGATGGCAGGTCTTGCCCGCCATTGCGCACGCCGTCGAACCTGCGAACACGCACTCGAGGCAAGCAATGCAGACGATGAACAACTATGTGCTGGTATTCCTGGGCGGCGGTGTCGGCGCCTGCCTGCGTCACGCCTGCAATCTGATCGGCGCCCGCGTCGCCGTCGGCAGTTCCTGGCCCTGGTCGACCTTCCTGATCAACATCAGCGGCGCCTTGCTGATGGGCGTGGTGGTGGAGGCATTTGCCCTGCGCAACGGCGCGTCACCGCAACTGCGCCTGCTGCTGGCCACCGGCATTCTTGGCGGCTACACCACGTTCTCCACATTCTCGCTGGAAATCGGCCTGCTGCTGCAGCGGGGCCAGCATGGCCTGGCCGCACTCTACGCGGGCGGCTCGGTCGCCCTTGGCCTGGCCGGGCTGTTCGCCGGCATGAAGCTGACCCGGCTCGCGCTGGGGTGACACTCAGCTCGCGGCAACGCGCGCCTGTCCGCGCCACTGCCGTGGCGATTGCCCGGTGTGTGCCTTGAACGCCCGCGACAACGCCGCCTCGCTGCCATAGCCGACCTCGTCGGCAATCCGTTTCAACGGTCGCCCCTGACGCAGCGCCTGCTGCGCCAGGCCGACCCGCCACCCCTGCAGATAGTGACCGGGCGTGGTCCCCATGGCCTCACGGAAGCTGGCGGCGAACACGCTGCGTGACATGCCTGCGACGTCGGCCAGATCTTCCAGCGTCCAGGCCTGGGCCGGTGCCTCATGCATCGCCACCAGCGCCAACCGCAGACGTGGATGACCGAGCCCGGCGAACAGGCCACCGCGCATCTCGCCCCCTTCCATCAGCTGCCGCAGCACCTGGATCATCACCACCTCGAACAGGCGGTTGACCATCACCGCCCGACCGCAGCGTTGCTCGAATGCCTCCTCGAACAGCAGCTCCAGGGCGGCATGGCCGCCGTACAGATCGGCCAAGGGCAGGCAGATGAAGTCGGGCAGCGCCGCACTGATCGGGTTGAGCCTGCCACCTTCGAAATGGAGATTGGCGCAGGCCATGTCGGCGCCGTGCTGTGGATCGGTGTGGAAGCGATGCGGCAGCGGGCGCGGGTACAGCAGCAGGCTGGGAACCTCGACCTGCACCGTCTGCGTGCCATGACTGACCTGCAACGGACCGCGCCGCACCAGGTGCAGCTGGCCGGCGTCGCCTTCGGCCTCCAGGCTGTTGATGCCGCACAGCGCGCCGGCATGGAACACCGAGGCGGTGACCGCGAAGCGTTCGAGCAGGATGGCGAGGCGATCGACCATGGCGGGACCCCAGATCAAATGGAAGGGAGCAGATACGGCAGATCGTATCGAATTCGATTGCGTTGCGTCAGGGGCTAGCCACCGTGCAGGGGCAGCGCTATACAGGCGGCACCTTCCGCGCAGACCGCACCGGCCAGGGCAAAGACCATGATGCGAACCTTCCACCGGCTGGTCCTGGCACTGGCCCTGCTGCTGCCGCACGTGTCGCAGGCCGCCGTGCCGCCCGCCACGCCGCGTACCTTCAGCGGCGAACTGCAGGGCGCACGCTGGCGTCTGGATGCGCCCACCGGCTGGAACGGCGAACTGGTAATGCTGGCGCATGGCTATGAGCCGGTCGGCGTGCCGCAGCCATCACCGATGCCGGCCAACGACAGCACCGCCAGCCTGCTTGCAGCAGGCTATGCCGTGGCGCAGAGCGCCTATGCCAGCCAGGGCTGGGCGGTGGCAGATGCGATCGTGGACATGGAACGCCTGCGCGCGCACGCCCTGTCCGAACTGAAGGACGTGCGTCGCACCTGGATTCTCGGCTTTTCGATGGGCGGTGCGGTGGCCATCGCCACCCTCGAACGCCTGCCACAGCACTACGCCGGTGGCGTGTCGCTGTGCGGGGCCAACCTGCCTGGCGAACAACTGGCCAATGACCTGCTGACCACCCTGGTGGCGTTCGACTATTTCTTCCCCGAAGCCAAGGGACTGCCCCGGCAGGGCCTGGCATCGGCGGAAGCTGCGGCACTGCCGCAGATGGAGCTCTATCAAGGCATCGCCGCCGCGCTTCAGACCCGGCCGGCCGTGGCTGCGCAACTGGCTGCACGACTGCAGGTAAGCGTGGAGGCATTGCCGGGCACGATCAGCCTGCACGCGATGATCCTGCACGAACTGGCCACGCGCGCCGGCGGCATGCCGGTCGGCAACGTTACGACCGTCTACCGCGGATTCGGTGACGACAAGGCGTTCAACGCGGGCGTGCAGCGGCTGGCACCTGCTGCGCCGGCACAGCGATACGTGCGCGAAAAGCTGGCGTTGACCGGCGCGCTCAAGCGACCGCTGGTGATCCAGTTCAACAACAACGACCCGAGCATCGTGCCGCGCATGCAGGCGGTGTATCCGCAACTGGCCGAGCACGCTGGGGCCACGCCATTGCCGCGCGTACTGCCTGCGGTGGGCGAAGGCCACTGCGGCTTTGCGGATTCACAGGTGGTCGAGGCGTTGAAGGCAGCAGCGGCTCCCTTCTGAGCAGCCGACCGCATCAGTGGCCGAGCGTACCCATGGTGAAGGTGTACCCGGAGCGCATGAGGAAGTCGCGCATGCGCAGTTCGGCGCGGCGCGGAGACGGAAGATCCGGCGGGCCATACAGCGCATAGACCACGCCTGCGCCCTCGATGCGCTCGCGGCGCACGTCACAATGACGGCTCTCCGAGGCGAGGACCCAGCCGTCCTTCAGTTGATCGGGGCCGATGGACTGCCCGTTCTTCAGCCGGAATGTAAGCCAGCGCACATCTGCGGTGGATCTGCTCATTGCCGGCCAGCCGCATCGTGCGTGCGGCCCCTCATGTCCTTGCCTGCCATTGCTGCTCCCGAAGACCAGAACTCGACCATACCCCGTCGCAATGTCGTGGCCGACTGAGACTGTCAGCGGCGCTGGGCGGGCCTCAGGCATGTACGTCGAACAGCCTGCGGAATGCCTTCTGCCCGTCGGGTGTCACCTGCAGGTCGCGCCGCCCCTCAAGGCGACGCAGCCAGTGGTTCTGCAGGAAACTCTCCAGAAGTGCTTCGCCGACCATGCCGGCCATGTGCGGGCGCCGCTCGGTACAGTCCAGGCAGCCGCGGCAGTATCGCGCGGGCGTCACCTGTGGCGATCGCGCGATCAACGCTTCCAGCGGCTGACCCACCGCGCGCAGGATGGCGGCGCCATGAGCCGTCATCTGCCAGTGGTCTGCCGCCGCGGTAATCGCTCCGGTACTCAGCAGGTGGTCACAGATGGCGACAGCGCATTCACCCGCCAGGTGCCGGTAGCAGGTGCGCGCCCGACGGAAGCCGGCATCGACCTGTACGGTTCGTGGAGAGAGCGGTGGCCGTTGATCGCTGAAACGCAGAATGCCTTCCAGCATGTCGGCGACCTCGGTCGAGGCGAGCCGGTGATAGCGGTGGCGTCCCTGCACCGCCACGGCCAGGATGCCGCCGTCGAGCAACCGCCGCAGATGACTGCTTGCGGTCTGCGGCGAGATGCCAGCCACGCCGGCCAGCTCGGACGCCGTGTGCGCCCGTCCATCCATCAACGTCAACAGCATGGCCGCGCGTGCGTGGTCACCGACCAGCGTGCCGACATGGATGAAGGAGCGGGACGTCTGGACCATGGCCGCATTGTGGCATGCCGCTTTCCGCGCATCGTTCGACCCGGATCGAAGCATGCGCGCCCCTGCACAGGGCACAGTCATCGCCCGCACCCCACGAGCTCAGGCATGCCACCGGAAGACTTCCAACGCCGCTGCATCACCCCCTCGGTGCTCTACCCGGGAACACCGGTAGTGCTGATGACTACGTTGAATGAAGACGGCAGTGCGAACATCAGTCCGCTTTCATCATTCTGGGCGCTGGGCGACCGCGTGGTGCTCGGCATCGGCGAACAGGGCCAAGGCTGCAGCAACCTTCTGACACGCGGCGAATGCGTACTGAACTTCGCAGATGCCACGCAGGCGGCGCAGGTTGAAGCCATCGCCCGCGCCACCGCTCGTACCCCCGTGCCGGAGTCGAAGCGCGCCATGGGGTACGTGCATGTGCCTGACAAGTTCGCACTGGGCGGCTTCAGCCGCGTCGACTCGGTGCAGGTGGCCCCGCCGGCGATTGCCGAATGCCCGTTGCAGGTGGAGGTCGCGCTGCTCGCCTCGCACCGGCCCAGCGGAACCCAGGATCAGGGCTTCATGATCGTCGAAGGACGGATCTGCCGGGTGCATGCGCACGAGGCGATCACTGTTGCCGGCACCCACCACATCGACGTGCAGCGCTGGGCACCGTTGATTTATCTGTTCCGTCACTATGTGGGCACCACCACGCCGGTGGCGCGCAATTTCCGCGCTGACGATCCTTTGCCATTGCCTGCCTGAACCCTTGGCTGCGCGCCGCCGACAAGAAGTAGAAGAAGCCCCTGATTCAGACGCGGGATCGACGCAGCTCCAGCGCGGCGAAGGTGTACCAGCCGAACGCCGGCAGCAGCGCGATGCGCTGTGTGAGGCCGCGATAGGGCTCCGGGTCGAATCCGGAAAGCATCAGCCACAGATAGGCCATCCCCAGCAGCGAGATGGCACGCGCAATCCAGGCCATCCGCGTCGACGCAGCAGGGCCCAGCTCAGCCAGGAACAGCAGCGGGGTCAGGATCGAGAAGATGCCGATGCCATAGAGGCCATGCAGCGGGCTGCCCGTGGTGAAGACGCCATTGCTGACCATGGACACGCCGAACAGGATGGAGGTGAGCACAGTGAGCGCGAAACGGCGGCTTTGTGCGAGCAATGCAAGGCTGAAGACGATGATGGCCGAGCCACTGACCACCGCGCCGACCTGCACCGCCTTGGCTGGCAGCCCCGGCATCAGGCCCAGCTCGCTGAGATGCTGGGAGAGCGGGTGGTAGCCGGGCACGGTGAAAGCAAAAGCGATCAGCGCCATCATGGCACCGAGGGGAACGTATACCGCCTGCTGGATCGCCAGATTCCGCACTGCAGTCACCACCGCTGAAGAGGAGTGCGGCGACGTTAGCAGCCGGTCCCCCGGGGTCGCATGTGCAGTTTGGTACCCCTGCTGGCGCCAGGGGGACGCACAAAGAAAAAGCCCTGACCGGAATCAGGGCTTTTCAATTGGAGGCCTCAAGCGGAATCGAACCGCTGTAAACGGATTTGCAATCCGGTGCATAGCCACTCTGCCATGAGGCCAACGTACTGCGATCAGGAACGACGCCCCTGACATGACAAAACCCCGCGATGGGGCCTGTCGGAACATGGAGCGGGAAACGAGACTCGAACTCGCGACCTCAACCTTGGCAAGGTTGCGCTCTACCAACTGAGCTATTCCCGCATAAGCCGTCATGGTACCGGAAGCCCGGGACACACACCAGCCATTTCACAACAGTTTTCACTTTTCTGACTGCGCGAAGAGCCTTGTAGCTCAACGTGCCCCGCCTTGCCGTGGCGGGAGAAAAACAAGGCCCCAACCGGGGCCCTGTGCAATCTGGAGCGGGAAACGAGACTCGAACTCGCGACCTCAACCTTGGCAAGGTTGCGCTCTACCAACTGAGCTATTCCCGCAGATTCTCCGACCTGCGTCGAAGGAGCGCTATTGTGTCCAAATTCCTTCACGCCGTCAACAGTCCGCAGCACCGATGAACCCGCCCACGAGAGCTCGTTTTGCCCGCCTGTGCTGGAGCCTTGTCGCCCTGGCCTGGCTTGCGGTGATCGCTGCACTGATCAATGCGGGCTTCACCCCGGACTACTGGATGCTGCGCCACTTCGAAGACGCCACCCTGCCCTACCCCACCGGCGCGGTCGTCCAGTTCGCTGTACTGGCTGGAGCGGAACTGGTCGTCACCGTGCTGATCGTGCGTCCCTGGAAACCAGGGCGCCTGTGGCTGCGGCTGCTGATCGCCCTGGTGTTGCTGCTGGCCTGGTCGTTCCCGTGGCTGGCCGCTGCCCTGCACCAGGCACCGGTGCAGGGCATGCATCTGTTGTGCCTGCTGCTGATCGACCTGGCTGTGCTGCTGGCGCTGTGCGTGGTGTCGCTGGCCAGTGCGTGGCGGGCGTTGACCGGGAAACAGACCCGACGCGCACGCCCCTAGCGAAGCACGCCCCTACCTGTGGAATTCCACCCGCACATGCTGGCCGACGCGCGCCTTGGCGGCGCTGTCGAATTCCAGCACGCACTCCACCACCTTGGCCACGCCGCGCCCTGCGTCTTCGGGCAATCGTGCCTGCGCGAACACCGGGCTGATGCGGACCACGCGTGCCACCGGCAATGGCTTGCCCTCTGCGCCATCGCTATCGATCACCACCGTCGCACGCATGCCAACCTGCACGGCATCGGCGTAGGCCGCACTCAGCTCGGCACGCACCTGCAACGGTCGCGCCGGCAACAGTGACATCGCCGGCTTGCCGGCCTGCACGAACGCACCCACGCCCGGCACCTGGCCGACGACGGTGCCGGCGTCCGGCGCGGTCAGCGACATCTGTCGCAGCTTGAGCCTGGCGTGCTCCAACTTGTGCTGGGCCATGTCGACCTGCGCTCCGGCCACATCCACATCGGCGCGCACACCTGCCAGCTGCTGCCTGGCTGCGTCGGCCTGCTGGTTGGACGACACGCCTTCACTGGCGCCGGTGGCGAGGCGGGTGGCGTTGCGCTCCAGTTCGCGCAGTTGCGCCTGGCTGCCCTTCAGCCGATCGGTGGCCAGCGCGAGATCGGCGTTGGCCATGCCCACCTCCTGTTCAAGCAGTGCGCCATCCAGGGTGAGCAGGACGTCGCCCTTGCGCACCACCGCTCCTTCCTTCACCGGCGCGGTGCTGACCGAACCATCCATCGCTGGTACCAGTGCAATCAGCCCGCCTTCCACATCGATGATGCCAGGCGCGACGGCGACGTTGTCCGCGCTGGCGGACGTGGCAGCGGTCGGCTGCGCGGGTACGGGTGCATCCTTGCTGCAGGCACCCAGCAGCAATGCCGCGCCCAAGGAGAAGCTGAGGGAGAACAACGGCGGCATTCTGGTCATGGGCTGGGCTCTACGGTTTCGTTCTGGCGGCGGTCATCGCGGACCGTGCCGTCTTCCATGGCGATCACCCGATCCGCATGGCGGATCAGGCGTGGATCGTGGCTTACACACAACACCGTGGCCTGATGCGCGCGTGCATAACGGTGCAGGATGTCGATCACGCGCTGGCCGTTCTCGGCATCCAATGCGCTGGTGGGTTCGTCGGCAAAGATCAGCGTGGGTGACTTGGCGAACGCACGGGCAACGGCTACGCGCTGTTTCTCGCCGCCGGACAGCTGTGCCGGGCGCATGTGGCTGCGGTGCGAAAGGCCGACCTCGTCCAGCGCCTGCCGCGCCAACGGCTCGCTGTCGCGGTTGCGCATGCCGCGATAGCCCAACGGCAGCTGCACCTGCTCCAGCGCCGTCAGCGCCGGGAACAGGTTGAAGCCCTGGAATACGAAACCGACGTGGTGCAGGCGGAAGCGCTCCACCTCGCTGCGGGTCATGTGGCTGACGTCCTGGCCAAGCGCATGCACGCGACCGCCATCAGGCGTTGAGAGCCCGGACATCAGCGACAGCAGCGTGCTCTTGCCGCAGCCCGAGGGGCCCGATACCAAGGTCAATTCGCCGGGATAGATGTCCAACGACAGGCCACGCAGCACGGGCACATGCACATCGCCGGACACGAAGCCCTTTTCGAGTGCGTCGGCACGCAGGGTCGGGATCGCGATGGGAGCATTCGTCATCGGTGGCCCCTCAACGCAACAGCAGCGATGGATCGGAACGGACGACGCTGCGCACCGCCATGATGCTCGACAGCATGGCCATCACCGCGACCAGCGCCACGCAGCCAAGGACCACCATCGGCGTGAGCTGTACCGGTACGCGCTGGGTCTGCGCGGCCAGCAGCACCACCGTGCTGAAGGCTGCGGCCAGCAGCATGCCGACACCACCGATCAGCAGGGCCTGTTCGAACACAACGCGGGCCAGCGCGTAGCGGCCTGCGCCGAGCGCATTGAGGGTGGCGTACTCGCGTACCGACCCGGCCACCACCGCCGCAAATGACTGGTTGGTGATCACCGCGCCGACGAAGCAGACGATGACCGCCATGAACAGCACTGCGATGCCGGCGCCGGTATCGAACAGCCAGTACTGCTGCGAACGACTGGCGAACTCCGGCGCTGTCCAGAACTCGACGGGCGTGGCGCGGCCCGTCGATGCACTGAGACGGTCGCGCACGCGCGCGGCCAGCTCCGGTGAGCGCGTGCCCGCCACGAAATAGGTGCTGCCTTCATGTGGATCGGTTCCGGCGATGGCACGCGCGGTATCCAAAGACGCCAGCACGTTGACGCCGCCAAGGCCACGCAGGCCGGGTTGCGCGGCAACCACACGCACGGCCTTGCCATTGATCCACGCGCGGTTGCGGTGCAGATCGACGCCCAGCGTATCCAGGTCCGCGCTGTCGACGATCACTGCACCGGGTTCGCGCAACCGGGCACGCAGATCGGGCGACAGGATGCGCGAGAACATCATCGCGTCGCCTGCCGTGGAGATGCCAGACAGATACACCGACACGTTGCCGGCACCCTGTGCGCTGGAGCGCCACTCGCCATCGACCCACTCGTAGGGTTCGACGCGGGTGACATCCGGGTCCATCCGCAGGCGATTCTCTACATCGGCACTGATCGCATGACCGTAGTTCACGCTCTGCGTGCCGGCAAAGCCCGCCCAGACATCGGCGCTGGATGCCTTCACGTAGATCGCGGCGGTGCCGAAGATGCCCAGTACCAGCGCCGCCTGCACGATCAGCAGCACGCCGGCGAAACACATGGCCAGCACCACCGGCAGGAAACGCCGCCACTCGTAAACCAGGGTCTTGCGGGCAAGCGCGATCATTGCGCGTCGCCTTCAGGCTCGGCCGGCAAGGGGGCCCCACCCACTGCGCGATAGAGCGACGCGAATGCAAGTACGCGAGCACACTGCGCGCCGATCAGGTCGGCCTGCGCGGACAGCGCGGCACGCTGGGTTTCCAGCCCGTCGAACTCACTGGAAAGACCAAGCTGCACCTGCCGGGCCTGTCGTGCGACCTGCTGCCGGGCAGCTTCGTCGGCCACCTGCAGCGACTGGATGCTGCTGTCCTCGCGGGCCAGGCTGCCCAGTGCACCCTCCACTTCCGCCACGCCTTGCAGCACTGCCTTGCGATACCCCAGCAAGGCTGCATCCAGCTGCTTGTCGTCGGATTGATAGCGCGCGCGACGTTGGCCCCAATCCCACAGAGGGATATCGATGTAGGGACCGATCGATGGGCTGGAATCAGAGTTGGAGCGAGCGTTCTGGGTCAGGTTGTAGGCGTACAGGATGGAACCGCCCAGGCTCAGTTTCGGGAACATCGACGCGCGCGCACTGCCCTTTTCGGCGGCAGCCTGCAGCACATCGGCCTCGGCCAGCAGGATCTGCGGGCGATGGCGCAGCAGATCGGCCGGCACCTGCTGCAGGGTGAAGGCGCTCAACTGCGGTGGCGTGCGGTAGGCATTCCAGGCCGGATCCGGACCATCGCGACCCAGCAGCAGCGCCAACGCGCGCGCGGCGTTGCCCGCGTTTTCATTCGCCTGTGCAATGGCCGCGCGCGTGGCCGCCCGCCGCGCGCGCAGGCGATCCAGTTCACCAGGCTCGTCCAGATGCAGGCGCTGCCGCACCAGGCCCAGTTGCTCGCCACGTGCGTCAACGGCCTGCTGCCTGCCCAGCAGATCCACCTGCGCCTGCGCGACGGAAAGATCCAGGTAGCTGCGCACCACATCAGCGATGACCGCCACCTGCGCCGCATCGCGTAGCGCTTCGGCATTTCCGTTGGCCGCCTGCGCGCTTAGACGGGCACTCTCCGCTGCGCCAAACAGGCCAAGATCCCAGATCGCTTCGACGCCGGCGTGGAAATACGTGTCGACCGCGGCGGCGTCCTGCACCTGCTTGGCACTGGCGGAGATTTCCGGACGGAAGCGCGCATCGGAGGTGCCCGACACCAGGCGTACCGCCTGCAACCGCAGGGTGGCCTGGCGCAGGTCCAGATTGCCGGCGACGGCCTCTTCCACCAGCGCGTTCAAGCGCGCATCGGCCAGCACCTTCCACCACTGCCGCGCGTCGACCGCTACGCCCTGCCCTAGCGCGGGCTGATTCCAGACTGCTGGTACGCGATCAGGCAGATCGGGAACCGGCACCGACACGCAGCCCACCAGCATCATGCTGGTCAGCAGCGCCCCGGTACCCAGGACGATGCGTGGGACGACGGCATACCGTTGCGCGAACGCTGCCGGGAAAGTGATGGGACTGGCCACCCGCCCGCCTTCGTGGAGAGAGAAGCCGAGGAGGCTACGCCGCGATTGTGGAGTGGACATGGAGAATCGGTCGGAGGTGCGTTACAGCGCGTGTGCGGTGCATGCATTGCGAACCCTCGGCCTTTCCACAGCCTTTCATCGGCGCCGCCAAGCTGAACGCTGGACTGTCCGCGGGTGCTGCGGCACATTGTCCTGAACGCTTCCACTGGCAGGCAATACGCTTGAAATCCGCCCTTCGCCGCACGCTCGGCATCTTCGCGACCGTGCTCATCGTGGGCACGACGGCGATCTGCMTGACCACTCCGTTGGCGTCGAACGCGGCCATGCTGCTGATGGACCGCAGCAACTTCATCCCCGCGCAGTCGTCGATCTTTTCCTTCGAGCCCTACGTGATCAACGAGGGCTCGTCGAGCTACTGGTTGTACGGCCAGGACCGGACCTATTACTACCACTTCACCTACCAGGCCGACGCCCCGTATCTGTACATCACGCGGAAGAACGCCTGCGCCGGCTTCGATCGTGCGGACGTGCGAACCTGGTGCAGTGCGGGCCGAGGCAGCCCGCGCTAGCGCAATCGCAATCCCTTGCCGGTGCGCAAACGAAAAACGCCCCCTTGCGGGAGCGTTTTTCTGAATCTGGAGCGGGAAACGAGACTCGAACTCGCGACCTCAACCTTGGCAAGGTTGCGCTCTACCAACTGAGCTATTCCCGCAGATTCCGTTCGACCTGCGTCGAAGGAGCGCTATTGTGTCGGGATTGCTGCACGGCGTCAACAGGATTCTGCTTCCCCCTCATGAAGCAGCGTTCAGCTTCAGGATCACATCCGCACGCCCCGCCGATGGAAGTAGATCTGCTCGGCCAGCCGGCGCATCGGGCCGGTGCGCAGCAGCGCATCCACCGGCCAGTCCCGCTGCAGGTGGTCCATTGCCCAGCGCAGCACGCGCTTGCGGTGAAAGGTGGGGGCCGCCTGACGCGCCACCTGCTCTGCGGCCGGCCCCTTGCCGCGCCGGTGCAACCCGATCGCATCACCGACCGCCCAGCCATGCCGCCATGACGAGTGGATGCCGCCGGCCGACAGCGGCGAGACGACACCTGCCGCATCACCGGTCAGGATCACGCCCGGCGCGGTGATCGGGCCATCCGGCAACCCGCAGGGCACCAGGCCCGCGCGGGTGCCGGCAACCTGGGCCGAGTGCGGAAGTCCCACAACGTCGCGCACGTGTTCAAGGAAACCCTCGATATCCGGCGCGCGTGCATGTGCGGGATCATGCCGCAGCGCCAATCCCACCTGCACGCCGGTGGGGTTCTGCGCGGCCCAGCCGATGTAGCCGGGTGCGAACCGGCGGCTGACAAAGCAGTGCAAGGCATCGCCTTCCGGCAGCTGCACGCCGGCAAACTCGCGCTCGACGCCATACAGATTGTCGCGCACCTGGCCCAGGCCGGTACGCTGGGCAACACGTGATCGTGCGCCATCAGCGCCGACCAGATAGGCCGTGCGCCCCACCCCTTCAACCTGCCACGCGTCGCCGTCGCGGCAGGCGTCGGTGAACGACTGCTGCAGCCGCAGGTCCACGCCATTGGCACGCAGTTCGCTGGCCAGCCAGCGCATCAGGTTCGGCGTATCGGTGGTGAGGAAGTAGTAACCCGGTGCGGTCAGCAGCACGTTGTGCAGGTTCGGCGCATACAGGCGCACGCGTGCGACGCGTTGCACGAGATGATCAGGCACGCGCCCCAGCCAGGTCTGTTCCATCGCCTCCTTCACCACGATACCGGTGGTGTGCAGGCGTTCGCCAGGGTCGGCCTTGCGCTCGAGCACGCAGACGCGCAGGCCGTACTGAGCGGCGGCAAGTGCGCAGGCGGCGCCGGCAAAACTAGCGCCGACGATGACCACGTCGTAGTCGTTGGCAGGGGGAGTGTGAGGCATCGCGGCATCACCTTGCTGGATCCGGGAGTACAGCGTGGGATCGGCAGATGGTGAGGCGATGGAGTGGCGGTGAAGTGGGGATGAAGCCGCTCCGGCCAAAACGAAAAACGCCCCCTTTCGGGAGCGTTCTTCTTAAATCTGGAGCGGGAAACGAGACTCGAACTCGCGACCTCAACCTTGGCAAGGTTGCGCTCTACCAACTGAGCTATTCCCGCTTGGGAGGCGAAATTCTACCTATTCCAAGGATTGCGTCAAGCGCTTTTTTTCAGGGATTTGCGGGAGTGGCCGACATGGCGTATCCACGCATGGCGTGGATCTACCGCAAACCCACATTCCCGTAGATCCACGCCATGCGTGGATGAGGAATCCTGCGTAGAACGTATGCCCAGTAGATCCACGCCATGCGTGGATGGAGGCGTCCCTGGGGTCAGAGCCCTTTCCTGCGGAAAGGGATCCGACCCCGGTGCTCAGTTGCCCAGCTTCTTCTGCCGCGAACGCTCGCGCGCGGCGCGCTCGTCGTCACGCAGGCTGGGCCAGGCGGCGTGCAGGTACTGCAGGCCCGACCACAGGGTCAGCACTGCGGCAATGGCCAGGGTCCAGTCACCGATATGGAATACCGGAGGGCCCATCCAGATGTCGTTGACCGGCACGTTGGGCGCCACCGAATACAGCAGGCACAGCAGCGCGACCATCTGCGCGGTGGTCTTGACCTTGCCGATCATCGCCACCCGCACCTTGGCACGCTGGCCGAGTTCGGCCATCCACTCGCGCAGTGCAGACACCGCGATCTCGCGGCCGACGATCACCGCCGCCCAGAACGCCATCCACGGGGTCGGATGACCCTGCACGATCAGGAACAGTGCCACCGCAACCATCAGCTTGTCCGCGACCGGGTCGAGGAACGCGCCGAACGCCGACTCCAGGCCGTAACGGCGCGCGATCCAGCCATCGAGCCAGTCGGTGATCGCGGCCAGGCCGAAGATCGCCGCCGATGCGAAGTTGGTCCAGGTGTAGGGCAGGTAGAACACCAGCACCAGCACCGGGATCATCACGATCCGCAACAGGGTCAGCCAGGTGGGCAGGGTCAACGTCATGCTGCTTTATTCTCTCTCTACTCGGCCGGATCCGGCGCGGCCAACCCGTGCAGGTTAGCGTAGATGCGCGCTGCAAGGGCGTCATTGATGCCTTCCACCTTGGCAATTTCCGCTTCTCCGGCCGCTTTCAGGCCGACCAGGCCACCGAAATGCTTCAGCAGGCTGGCGCGCCGGCGCGGCCCGATGCCGGGGATGTCTTCCAGCTTGCTGGTCATCCGGGCCTTCTGCCGGCGCCCGCGATGGCCGGTGATGGCGAAGCGGTGGGCTTCATCGCGCACCTGCTGGATGAACTGCAGGGCGGGATCGGCCGCACCCGGGCGCAGTTCGCGGCCATCGGGCATCACCAGTGCTTCGTGGCCGGCACGGCGTTCCACGCCTTTGGCCACCCCCACCAGCAGCACGTCTTCCACGCCCAGATCGGCCAACGCTGCCTGGGCCTGTGCCAGCTGGCCGGCGCCACCGTCGATCAGCAGCACATCCGGCAGGACGCCCTGCTCCTCCACCGCGCGGCGGAAGCGGCGGTCGATCGCCTGGCGCATCGCGGCGTAATCATCGCCCGGCTCGATGCCACTGATGTTGAAACGGCGGTACTGCGCGCGCACCGGGCCGGAAGCATCGAACACCACGCAGGAGGCCACGGTGGCTTCGCCCATGGTGTGGCTGATATCGAAGCACTCCACCCGCTTCACCGGTTCGGCCAGCCCCAGCATCACCCGCAGGGCTTCGCTGCGCGCGTGCTGCGCGGTGCGGCTGTTGATCTCGGTCGCCAGGGTCAACTGCGCGTTGCGGCTGGCCAGTTCCAGGTAGCCGGCGCGCTCGCCGCGGACGTTCCATTTCAACTGCACCTTGCGCTCGGCCGAGGCCGACAGCGCAGAACCGATCAGATCGGCATCGGGAATTTCGCGGTCGAGCAGGATCTCGCGCGGAGGCTCGAATTCGATGTAGTACTGCGAAACAAAGGCCGCCAGCACTTCATCCGGGCTTTCCTCGCCGTTGGTGCGGGGAAAGAACGGGCGGGTGCCCAGGTTGCGGCCATCACGGAACGCCAGCAGCATCACGCAGGCCTGCGAGCCCTGCATGGCCACCGCCAGCACGTCCAGGTCGGCCGCGCGGCCGTCCACGTACTGGCGGGTCTGCATGCTGCGCAACGATGTGATCAGGTCGCGTAGGCGCGCGGCCTGCTCGAATTCCAGCGCTTCGCTGGCGGCCTGCATCTGCTCGCCCAGCTCGCGGGTCAGCTCATCGCTCTTGCCTTCCAGGAACATCGCCGCCCGGCGCACCGACTCGGCGTAGTCCGCTGCTGGCACCAGTTCCACGCACGGCGCGCTGCAACGTCCGATCTGATACTGCAGGCAGGGCCGCGAGCGGTTGCGGAACACGCTGTCTTCGCAGCTGCGCAGCTTGAACAGCTTGTGCATCAGGTTCAGCGTCTCGCGCACCGCGGTGACGCCGGGATACGGCCCGAAATAGCGCCCGGGAATGGCACGTGGACCACGATGCAGGGCGATGCGCGGCCAGTCTTCGCGGGTCAGCAGCACATGCGGATAGGTCTTGTCGTCGCGCAGGGACACGTTGTAGCGCGGCGACAGCGACTTGATCAGCTGGTTTTCCAGCAGCAGCGCTTCGGCTTCCGAGCGCGTTACGGTCACGTCCATGCGCACGATCTGCGAGAGCATCGACATGATGCGCGCGTTCTTCGGACTGCCGTTGAAATAGCTGCCCACGCGGTTGCGCAGCGCGCGGGCCTTGCCGACGTACAACAGCGTGTCGTCGGCCGCGTACATGCGGTACACGCCCGGGGCGGTACTCAGCTGGGCCGCGAATGCCTTGCCATCGAAGGTCGGGACAGGAACAACGGTCATTCGCTGATCGGCACTTCGCTGAGCACGCCGCTGTCAGGGTCCAGGCGCAGTACGGAGTGGGAATCTGTTTCGGCGATCCACACCGCGCCGGCACCGACGGCCAGGCCGGCCGGGCCATGCAGGCGCCGCGGCAAGGGCTGGGTGGTCAGTTCGCCGCCACCGAGGCGCAACGTGCGCAGGCGGCCATTGCCGGTATCGGCGATCCACAACAACGGGGCATCCGGGCTCAACGCGATCGCCTGCGGGAACTGCAGGCTGGCCTGCGCGCGCGGGCCGTCATCTTCACCGAAGCGCCAGGTGCCCTGCCCGACCAGGGTCTGCACCAGATCGCCTCGCAGCTGCAGCGAACGGATCGATGAACCCAGCGCGTCGGCCACGTACAGCACCTGCTGGACCACGGCCACGGCAGTGGGCTGGGCGAACGCAGCCAGATGGCCACTGCCGTCGCGCTCGTCGATGGCGCCGCTGCCGGCGCGCCACTGCAGGCTGCGCTGGCCGAGGTGGTAGCTCCAGATGCGGTTGTCGCCGGCCATGGCGATGTGCAGCTGGTTTTCGGCGATGGCCAGGCCCACCGGATGATCCAGCGACACCTGCCGTGGCTGCGCCACCGGCCCTTCCACGGGGGCGCCCGGACGGCCGTTGCCACACAGCGTATCGACCAGGCCGGTCAGCAGATTGATGCGGCGCACGGCATGGTTGCCGGTGTCGGCCACGTACAGCGACTCACGCTCCAGCGCCAGCGCCTGCGGCCGGTGGAAGGCGGCTTCGGCGAGGTTGCCGTCCATGAAGTCGGCGGTGCCCAGACCGAACTGACGCAGCACGCGGCCACCGTGACTGCATTCGAGAATGCGGTGGCGGCCACTGTCAGCGATGTACAGCCGTTCCTGGCTCACCGCCAGACCCATCGGGAACCGCAGCGCCTGGCGCGGTTCGGGGTGCAGTTCACTGCCGCCGCGCGAAGGCGCCGACGGCGCCCCCTCGCAGAGGACGTTCAGGGCCCGCTCCAGCTCGCCGGGCGCACCCTGGCCGATCAAGCGCTGCTGTTCGCGGCCCTGCGCGTCCAGCAACACCATGGTCGGCCAGGCGGTGACGCCGAAGCGGCGCCAGCCATCCCAATCGGCATCGAGCAGCACCGGCATCGTCAGGCCCTGCCGGCGCAGCAGTTTCAATGCAGCACTGGCGTCACGCTCGAAATCGAAGCGTGGCACCTGCAGCACCAGGGGTTGCAGCTTGCCGGGGTGGCGTGACAGCCACTGGCTGAACTCGGCCAGCCGTTGCGCGCTCCACGCGGACGCGGCATTGACGAACAACAGCGCGACCGGCCGGCCACGCAGTTCGGTCAGGGTGCAGGGCGCGGCATTGAGCCAAGCGGCGAACTCGGGCAGGTCCGGGACGGGCTGGATGTTCATGGCCCGATTATGCCGGAGTGGGCGTGATGCAACAGGCGTGCCACGGTGCGTTCGGCAGCAGCATCGACCAGCGACCAGACCTGTTCGAAATGATCACTGCCGCCGGTATAGGGATCGGGAATCGCACGTTCGCCCTGCCCGCCCGACCACGGCAGGTACAGCGCCAGGCGCTCGCGCTGGGTGGCGGTAGCAAGGCGAGCGGCATCACGCAGATTGGCTTCGTCGGCGCACAGGATCCAGTCGAAGGCGTCGAAGTCCTGCCGCTGCAGTTGCCGCGCGCGCAGGCTGCCAAGGTCCACGCCATGCCCGGCCGCGCACGCAATCGCACGCCGGTCGGGTGGCTGGCCCACATGCCAGTCGCCGGTACCGGCCGAATCGACCTGCACCCGCCCGGCCAGCGCCGAGGCATCCAGGCGGGCGCGCAGCGCGCCTTCGGCCATCGGCGAGCGGCATATGTTGCCGAGGCAGACGACCAGCAGCCTCATCGCGCGGCCATCGCCTGCAGCAGCGTTTCGGCGCGCTGCAGGTCTTCAGGGGTGTCGATGCCCGGCGGGAAGGGTTCGGGCGAGATTGCAACGGCGATCGGGTAGCCCGCTTCCAGCACGCGCAGCTGCTCCAGCGATTCCACTTGTTCCAACGCGCCCGGGGGCATCGAGGCGAACTGCTGCAGGAAGCCGGCACGGTAGCCGTAGATGCCGATGTGGCGCAGCCACTGGTGGCCCTCGGGCAGGATCTCGCGGCTGCGGGCGAAGCCATCTCGATGCCAGGCAATCGGCGCACGGCTGAAGTACATGGCCTCGTTGCGCACGTTGCGTACCAGCTTGACCACGTTCGGGTCGAACAGCGTGTGCGCATCCTCGACCGGCGTGGCCAAGGTCGACATCGGTGCGCTGCCCTCCACCAGTGCCGCAGCCACAGCGCGAATGCCGGCGGCCGGTGCGAACGGCTCATCGCCCTGCAGGTTGACTACTACAGTGTCGTCCGCCCAGCCGGCGATGCGTGCGCACTCGGCCAGGCGATCGGTGCCAGAGGCATGCGAAGCTGCGGTCATCGCTACCTTCACTTCCCCCAGGCCGGACAATGCGTCGGCAATGCGCTTGTCGTCGGTCGCGACCCATACCTCACCTGCGCCGGCCTGCAGCGCGCGGCGGGCCACATGCAGCACCATGGGCTCTCCGCCCAGCAGGCGCAGCGGCTTGCCCGGCAGCCGCGAAGCGGCATAGCGGGCCGGGATGGCAACAACGAAGTCGGTCATGCGGGCGGTACTCGGCAGGCGCGATACAGCAGGAATGCGGCCGGCGGCGTGCATTTGCAAGCGCCGCACGGCCCTCAGTTCGGTCGCAGCTTATCCAGGCGATCGGTCAACGCGATCCAGAAAGCAGCAGGCATCTCGGCACGCAGCGGCACGGCGTAATGCCAGTCGTTGCCGAAGGCGCGGCACTTCACGGCATCCTTTTCGGTCATCAGCACCGGCAACTGGCTGCCAAAGGACAGATCCTGCGGCTGATAAGCGTGATGGTCGGCAAAGGCATGCGGCACCACGCCGATCGCACGCGCACGCAGCATGTCGAAGAAGCGTTGCGGATGGGCGATGCCGGCCACGGCATGCACGCGCTGGCCGGCGAAGTACGAAAGGGGACGCGCCCGTCCACCGGTCAGCGGTTGTGCGCTGTCGATGTGCAGGGCCATCGGCCATTGGCCGAAGCCGCAGGCCTGGGCAGCCGTCGTTTCATCCGCTTGGCCGAGGTTGACCACGCGGAAATCGCATTCGGCGGCGCGACCGACCGGCTCGCGCAGCGGGCCGGCTGGAATCATGCGGCCATTGCCATAGCGACGCTGGGCATCGACCACCTCGATCTCGATGTCGCGCGCCAGCCGGTAGTGCTGCAGGCCATCATCGCAGACGATCACGTCACAGCCGGCAGCGATCAACGCCTTGCCCGCCGCCACGCGATCACTGTCCACGCGCACCGGCACGCCCGTTTTCCAAGCGATCAGCACCGGCTCGTCGCCACCGAGGGCGGTCGGCGTATCGGCTTCCACCCAACGTGCCTTGTCGGCGTCTTCGCGGCCATAGCCGCGACTGGCCACACCGGGCTTCCAACCGGCTGCCCGCAGGCGCTCGACCAGGGCGATGGTCAGGGGCGTCTTGCCGGTGCCGCCGGCGGTGATGTTGCCGACCACGATGACCGGCACCGCCAGCGCATGGCGCTTGCGCCAGCCACGCCGGTACAGGCGCCGACGCAACGCGGTGACGCCCGCGTACAGCGGTGCCAGCAATCGCATCGGCCAGGGAACCGGGCTGCCGTCATACCAGTACGGCGGGGTCTGGGTACCTTTGCCCGCCATCAGTCCTGCCTTTCGCGGAACTGCATGTTGTGCAGGTGCTGGTACAGGCCACCCATTGACAGCAGTTCCTGGTGGGTCCCGCGTTCAACGATGCGGCCATGGTCCATCACCAGTACCTGGTCGGCATGCTCGATGGTCGACAAGCGGTGCGCGATCACCAGAGTGGTGCGCTCGGGCATCAAACGCTGCAGCGCATCCTGCACCAGGCGCTCGGATTCGTTGTCCAGCGCCGCGGTGGCCTCGTCCAGGATCAGGATCGGCGCGTCGCGCAGGATCGCGCGGGCGATCGCCAGGCGCTGGCGCTGGCCGCCGGACAACAGCGCGCCGTTCTCACCCACCGGTGTCTGCAGCTGCTGCGGCATGCGTGCAATGAACTCCCAGGCATTGGCCGCTTCGGCCGCCGCGCGGATCTGCTCGTCGGTTGCATCCATGCCGTAGGCGATGTTGGCCGCAATCGTGTCGTCGAACAGCATCACCTTCTGGCCGACGATGGCCACCTGCCTGCGAAGATCGGCCAACGGGTAGTCATCCAGGGCGACGCCGTCGAGCAGGATGCGCCCCCCCTTGGGTTCGTAGAAGCGTGGGACCAGCCGGATCAGGCTGGTCTTGCCGCTGCCGGAACGACCGACGATGGCGGTGACCGTACCCGGCCTGGCAACGAAGCTGATGTCGTCCAGGGCGATGCCGCTGTCTTCACGGTAACGCAGCATGACGTGCTCGAAGGCCAGCTCGCCGCGTACGCGCTGTACCGCGTGCTTGCCGTCGTCGCGCTCGACCGGCATGTCGATGATGCTGAACAGGCGCTCGGCAGCGGCCACGCCGCGTGAGATCGAGGTCTGCACGCTGGTCAGCCGGCGCAGCGACGGAATGATGGCCATCATCGAGGTCATCAGGCCCATGAACTGGCCTGCATTGAGCTTGCCGGCCAGCGCCTCGCGGGTGGACACCCACACGATCACCGCCAGCGCCAGCGCCGCCAGGAACTGGACCACGCTGGAGGCGGCCGCGCGGGTCACTTCCACCTTCATGTTCAGTGCCAGCATGCGGTTGGCCAGGCGCGAGTAGCGCGAGATCTCGTGCTGCTGGGTGCCGTGCACCTTCACTTCCTGCTGCGCCGCCAGCGATTGCTCGGCGGTCTGCGCCATGGTGCCCATGCCGTCCTGGATGCCGCGGCTGATGCGCCGGTAGCGCTTGCCCACGTAGGAGACGATCACGCCGATCAGCGGCACCACCACCAGCATCGCCAGCGTCACCTTGACGCTCATCTGCAGCATCACCGCCAGCATGGCGATGATGGTGAGGGTATCGGCGACTACGGTTTTGAGCGCGTCGGCGCTTGCCTGGGTGACCTGTTCGGTATCGAAGTTCAGGCGGCTGACCATCACCGGCGTCGCTTCGGCGTCGAAGTGCGAGGACGGCAGGTGCAGGTACTTCTGCAGTACCTGTTCGCGAAGATCGCGGACCACGCTGCGGCCGGTCTTGGCCAGCGTGTAGTCGCTGACCCAGGTCGCCACGCTGCGCATCAGGAACAGGCCGAGGATGGTCAGCGGCAGGATCACCGCCATGCGCGGCTCAGGGTTGACGAAGCCCCGGTTGACCAGCGGCTCCATCAGCTTGGTGAAGTGATAGCCGGCCAGGGCTTCGACCACCATCGCGATGACCGCGCCGATCATGAACACCCAGTAGGTGCGGGTATAGCCCAGCAGACGTTTGTAGATCGGCCACACTGGCGCGTGATGGGAACTCATGGACGCACCTCTGGCGCTGTTGCAATGGCGATACGACGGAATCCGAGCTGGCCCAGCGCGTCCTGCGCGGTGACCACGGCCTGGTAGGGAGTGCGCGCGTCGGCACGCAGCAGCACGGTCTGTTCGCGGTCGCTGCCGGCGACAGCCGCAATGGTCTGCTTGACCGACTCGACGTCGCTGCGCAGCACTTCCTGATCGTTGACGAAGTAGCGGCCGTCAGCGTTGATCAGCACGCTCAGCGAGCGCGGCGGCTCGTTGGTCTGCTGCTGGCTGGCGGTCGGCAGCTGCACCTGCAGGGTCGAACGCGCATCGAAGGTGGTGGTGACCACGAAGAAGATGATCAGCACCAGGATGACGTCGATCAGCGGCACCAGGTCGATATGCGGCTCATCCTGGGACCGGTCGTTGCCGATACGCATCGATCAGGCCTTTGCCGTAGCGGCGGAGGACGCGCGCGTGGCGGGTGCCGGGGTCATCACCCCGGGCCGGCCATCCAGCGTATCCAGCAATGCGCTGGCTTCCTGCTCCATCTCCACCACGTAGCCGTGGATGCGGCCCTTGAAGAAGCGGTGGAACATCAGCGCCGGGATCGCCACGATCATGCCGGTGGCGGTGCATACCAGCGCCTTGCCGATACCGCCTGCAAGCTGGTTCACGTCACCCACGCCGTGATCGAGGATGCCCAGGAACATCTGGATCATGCCGACCACGGTGCCGAGCAGGCCCAGCAACGGGCCGGCCGAGGCGATGGTGCCCAGCGCGTTGAGAAAACGCTCCATGCGGTGCACCAGGTGGCGACCGGTGTCTTCGATGCGCTCGCGGATCTGGTCGCGCGGGCGATTGCGCGCTTCCAGTGCCGCGGCCAGCAGGGCGCCCAACGGCGAATTGGCACGCAGGGTCTGCAGGTGCGCCGGGTCGAGCTTGCCGCGCGCAGCCCAGTTGCGCACTTCTTGGCCCAGGCCAGGCGGCAGTACCTCGTTACGCCGCAGGGACCAGAAACGCTCCAGGACGATCGCCAAAGCCAGTACGCCCAACAGCAGCAGCGGCACCATCGGCCAGCCACCGGCCTTGACCAGTTCCCACACGTTTCAACCCTCCGGCCCAACGGCCGCTTGTTCGATCGGCGATAGGATAGCAGCCGACCGTGCCCGCCCAGCGGCATCCCACCACCGGGCTGCGTGGATACGCTGTTCACGCAGCTGCAGGCCTTGTGCGCCAAGCCATACGCGGATCGCGCCGGACTCGGCGGTGGACAGCACTTCGGCGCCGGCCGCCCGCCAGCGCTGCACCACGTCACGCTTCGGGTGTCCAAAGCGGTTCTGGTGCCCGGCCGAGACCAGCGCCAACCGTGGCGCCACCGCCTTCACCCAGCCGGGGGTGGAGCTGCCGCCACTGCCGTGATGGGGCACCAGCACCACGTCAGCACGCAGCGCCGCGGCAGCGCCCGCCAGCAGCGCCTGCTCGCCGGGCCGGCCGATGTCACCGGGCAGCAGCACCACCCCGTGTGCGCCGGCGACCCGCAGCACGCAACTGGCCTCGTTGTCGACGCCCTTCGCCGGAGCTGCAGGCAAAGCGGGCGGATGCAGCACCTGAAAATCGACCCCATCCCATTGCCAGCGCAGTCCCTGTTGGCAGGTGCGGGCAGTGGCAATCGCACTGCCCTGTGGCGCCAGTACGTCCAGGCCCGGCAGTTGTCGGCGCAACGCGGCGAGGTTGCCGCTGTGGTCCAGGTGGTCGTGACTGATCATCACCCGTGCCGGCGGCACCTGTCCCAACGCCCGCAACGTCGGCAGCAGTATCCGCTCCTCGCCTCCGCTGCCCGCCGGCGGGCCGACGTCGTACCAGAGTGCGTGGTGGGCGGTTCGCAGCAGCACGGCCGCGCCCTGGCCGACATCGTGCACCACCAGTTCCAACTCGCCCTGCTGCGGCACCGACCGTGCCGGCCACAGCAATGGCAGGCACAGCAATGACCCGGCAAGCACCGCACCGGCACCACGCGGCAACAACCACCAGAACACCCCCAGCAACGCCGCCGGCACCGCCCAGGCTGGCCCCTGCGCCAGCCACCACATCGCCTGCGGGTGCTCGGCCAACGGCTGCATCAGCTGCCAACTGCCATCGAACACCCAGGCTGCCGCGCGCCAAGGCCACTGCCCTGCCCCACTAAGCAGGGCCTCCAGAGCGGTTCCCAGCAGGGCCAAAGGCACTACCAGCAGGCTCCACAGCGGAATGACCGGCAGATTCACCAGCGGCCCCAGCCGCGCGGTTCCGCCAAACAGCGCCACTGCCAGCGGCAGCAGAGCGACGCTGGCCACCCCCTGTCCTGCCAGCGCGCCGCGCAGCATCGCGGCGCCCCCCTTCGGCCGCCCCTGCGGCAGGCACCACAACAACCACAGTACGCCGCCGAAACTGAGCCAGAAGCCCGCAGACAGCACCGACAGCGGTGCCGGCAGCAACATCGCCAGCGCGGCCAGCGCCAAGCCCTGTGCCACTGTCACCGGACGGCGGACGACGCGTGCCAGGGCCACCACCGCGATCATCAACGCGGTGCGCACAGTCGGCAGCTCGCTGCCTGCGACAACGGCATAGCCGGCCGCTGCCACCGCCGCCGCGCAGGCCGCCGCCTGTGGTCGTGGCCAGAACCCGGCAAGCCCCGGCCAGGACCGCCAGAGAACAGAACACAGCAATGCGGCGAAGCCCGCCACCAGACCGACATGGAAGCCGGAAATGGCGATCAGGTGGGTCAGGCCCAGCGCGCGCAGCTGCGCCCAGTCGATATCGGACAGGCCACGCGTATCGCCCAGCGCCAAGGCCTGGATGAACCGTGCCGAGGGGTGTGCGATCTGCGTGGCGATGGCCGCACTGGTGCGCTCGCGCCAAGCGGGCAGGCCGTGCGCGGGACGCAGCTGCCTCGTGGTGCTGGCATCACGCACGTTGCCACTCGCTGCCAGCCCGTGCAGCAACGCATGCCGTTCGCCATCGAAGCCCCCTGGATTGATACGCGAGCGTGGCGGCCGCACGCGCAGCGACAACTGCCAGTCCGCGCCGGCGTGCAGGCGATGTCTCTGATCAGCCCCGGCGTCGACCGGCCCGCGCCGGGGCGCGTGCCAGAACACCTGCAGCCGCTTTCCACGCAGCATCGGCGTCGCATCGGACGCATCGACCCGGAATTCGAACCGGGTGTATCCAGGCGCTTGCTTCGGCAGGTCGACGACCTGCCCCCGGACCAGCACATCCTGGGCAGCAGCACCGGCCGGCAGCTGCGCCTGCAATGCCCAATGCCCATGGCAGGACGTCCAGGCCAAGCCGAACAGCAGCGCAGCCGCCGCGCGCCCGCGCCAGCGCAGCACCCAGCCCAACGCCGCCACGGCGGCCGCCAGAACAGACAGCCACAGCGGCGGCAACACCGGCAACAGCACGCAGGCCAAGGCACCGGTGACCAGAGCGGCGGCGCACGCGGGGCCCAGCAGCGGCGACAAGGTCCGATCGGCAGCCATCGACACAGCGTGCCGTGGTAAGGCCTCACGCAACCATCAGGCAACTCCCTGCGGTTTTGTCAGCGCCCGACTAACGACGCACGCTGCCGCGGTGGAAGTTGACCCGGAAACTGGCGCCGCCTCCGACAGCCTCGCCCACGCTCACCGTGCCCCCGTGGTGCTGCACGATTTCCTTGACCAGATGCAGGCCCAGGCCGCTGCCGCTGCCGGCGGCACGCAGGCGGTGGAACGGCTCGAAGATCGCTTCGCGGTCACCGACCGGCACACCGGCGCCTTGATCGCTGACCTCCAGCAGGCCCTGTCGGTCCAGACGCACGCAGATGGTGCCGCGTCCGCCGCCGTGGACGATGGCGTTGTGCACCAGGTTGGCGATCACCCGGCCCAGGGCCAGGCCATCACCATGGATCCATACCGGCGTTTCCGGCGCATCCACTTCGAAGCCATAGCCGGCACCCACGACCAGCGGAGCGAGGTCCGCGGCCGCTTCGCGCACGACATGCGCCAGGTCCAGCCGCTGCAACGCTGCGACGTTCCGGTCCAGGCGCTGCAGGTCGAGCAGGTGCTCGGCGACGTTGCCGAGGCGGGCGACATCGGTCAGCAGCTGCGATTTCAACTCTCCCTGCGGCAACTGCGACAAGCGCGCCTGCACCACCGCAATCGGCACCCGCAGTTCATGCGCGGCATCGGCCAGGAACTTGTCGCGTGCTGCGTAGCCCTGCTGCACCTTGTCGATCGCATCGTTGAACGCTTCAACCAGAGGCGCCACCTCGGTAGACACCAGCTGCGCGTCCAGGCGCGCACCGGGCTGGCCGATATCAAGTTCCTTGGCCTGCTGCGCGGACCGGCGCACGCCACGCATGGCGCGGTGGATCACTGTCGGCATCACCAGCAGCGTGACCACGATCAACGGCAGGAAGAACCACAGGCCGATCAACCGCAGCACCATCAATGCGCCATCCAGCAGGCCGCCCTTCGGCGCCCCGCCCACCATCACCGTGATGCGGCGGCCGTCTTCGTTGCGGATCATCACCCGGGCCACGTCCAGGTACGGCGGTACCAGCGACCCCAGCTCGGTGGCGCCCAGTGTCGGCAGGCGGGCCAGCAGCGGCGCGTGGATGGCAGGCAGCGTGCCGCGCTGCAGCCATACACCCCGATCGTCGACCGCGGCAAACCACAGGTTGCCACCAGCACGCGCATCGAGCTTCTGCCAGCGTGCTTCGTCCAGCACCAGCCGGCCCCCTTCGCTGTGCACGGCATTGGCCGCGCTCTCGGCCATGAACATGTCCATGCCCCAGGTGTCCTTGTCGCCCCAGGTCAGGATCAGCGCGACAACGGCGAACAACACCGTGAAGGCCTGCGCCAGGAACAGCCGCCATGCCAGGCCCAGCGTGATCGAACGGATCGGTCGCGCCATCTCAAGCCTCCGCCAACAGGTAACCGACGCCACGGATCACGTGGATCTCCACGCCTGCCCCAGCCTGCTGCAGCGCCTTGCGCAGCTTTGAAATATGCGCGTCGAGCGCATTGGACTGGATCTCATCATCGAATCCGTACACCGCCGCTTCCAGCGCGCTGCGGGTGACCGTGCGCCCCTGCCGCATCGCCAAGGCCTGCAGCACCAGCACCTGCCGCCGCGGCAGTGCGACCGGCTGGCCATCCACCTGTGCCTGCAGCGATTCGAAATCAAACTCCAGCCGGCCCAGCCGCAACCGGGGGGTCACCATTGCCGACGGTCGACGCGATACGGCGCGGATGCGCGCCATCAGCTCTTCGATCGCCACCGGCTTGACCAGGTAGTCATCGGCACCGACATCCAGCCCCTCCACCTTGTCTGACAGGCCCCCCTTGGCGGTGAGCATGATCACCGCCAGGTTCGGCCGCAGGGCACGGGCAGTCGCCACGAAGCCCACGCCATCACCATCCGGCAGCTGCCGATCGAGCAGCATCAGCTGATGCACCGGCTCACGCAGGGCGAGCGCAGCCTCGGCCAGGCTGCCGACCACGTCGGCGACCACACCCTGGCGCTCAAGCCCGGACTGCAGGGCTCGCGAGAGATCGGGGTCATCTTCGACCAGGAGAATACGCATCAGGGGCTCGGCAACCGGAAACGGTGCCGATCATAGTGCCTTCGGCGTGCAGGTGGCGGCGATGCCAGCAGATTGCGCCTGCGCAATGTTCCGACAATGTTGCGCGCGCAGCATGCATCGCCATCCCTGCAACGCACTACTTCGATGACCTCACTGTCCCCCGCCCTGCTGCGCCCCCTGCTGTGCACCGTCGCTCTCTCCACGCCGCTGCTGGCCACCGCGCAGGAACAGGCTCCGGGGGTACAGGCCGGCATCACCTTCGGCGCGACCACTGGCGCCTACGCACACTATGACGACAAGCCGCTGGTGCTGCCGGCGCTGTCCTGGCAGGGCAAGCGCTTCTTCGCCAGCCCCGGTTCGCTTGGCATGAACCTCTACAAGGCCGACGGCCTGCGCCTGTCGGCGGTGGCGACGCCCTACACGTTGCGCTTCAAGACCGACGACGTGAACGATCCGCAGCTGCGCCGCCTGCACAGCCGGCAGATGTCGGCGATGGTCGGCATCAATGCCGACTACAGCGCCGACTGGGGCGCGGTGGCGGCCAGCGTGAAGCGCGAAGTGAGCGGGCATGGCGGCGGTATTGAATCAAGCCTGCATTACAGCTATCCGATCCAGGCCGGTCGCTTCACCTGGGTGCCGCGCGTGGGCGTGGTGCATTCCAGCGCCCGCCTGCTCGACTACTACTACGGGATCAGCGACGAGGAAGCGCTGCGCTCCGGGCTGGCGGCCTACAAGCCCGGCAGTGCCACCTCGCCGAGCCTGCAGATCGCGGTCAGCACGCCGCTGGGTACGAAATGGCGCGCTACCGGCGTCGTCGCCAACCAGTGGTTCGGTGATGCCGTCGAGGACAGCCCGATGGCACGGCGCAGCAGCCAGACATCCGCTTTCATCTCACTGATGCGCGCGTTCTGACCGAACCTGCATCCGCCGCACGGACAACAAGGATCCCGCATGGCCGCCGTCACCCCCACCGCCGATGCCAACGCGATCCTGCGCGCGCCGGATCTGGACAGCGCCGAGCGCGCCTACCTGGGCCTGCTGCCGGACATGGATCATGTGGACGCTTTGACCCGACGTGCACTTGGCCTGTCACGCGCTGCCGATGCTGCGCGCGGATATGCGCTGTCGATGACCTTGGTCGGTCTGCGCCTGCAGGAACTGGAGATGGGTGAGCCGTGTGCAGCCGAGTATCGGCAGGCAACGCTGCGCAGCCTGCGGCAGGCCTTCACCGCCGCCTGAGCATTCCGTCAGCGGAAGGTTGTCCAGGCCAGAACCGCGGACAGCAACGCTACCCACACCACGGCCTTGAACGTGCCTTCCAGCATGTTGCCACCGAACAGCAGGTCGATGATCGGGTTCGGCCGGGAAACGGGAGCATGGTCACTCATGGTTGTGTCCTGTGGTTTGGGAACTGCGTCACCGATGATACAAAAGCTTGACATTCCTGCTGCTGTTTCCGGTATGGTCAATGCAACGCGGCGTTCAAGGATGATCGATGCTCAAGCGTGCACTGTTTCCCGTAGTCGCCCTGCTGCTGGCCGCACTGGTCATCATGCTTTCCTGGCAGAACCGCCAGTTGCGGCAGGTCAATGAACAAATGGCGGCACAGCTGCAGCAGACCCAGCTGGATGCGCATGGCCTTGCAACCGGCACCCGACCTGAACTGTTGACGCTGCGGACGACGCAGCAGGCCCATGTCAATATCGGCGGCGCACGCGCCGTTCCGCAGATCCTCTACTTCTTCTCTACTGCCTGCCGCTACTGCCTGGCCTCGGTGCCACAGCTGCAGCAGATCGCGGCTGCACGCGGCAGCGCCGAACTTGTGGGCGTCGGCCTGCCACCGTATGACCAGCTTGCCGAGTACGCCGGCAAGCACGCGCTGGCGTTCCCTATCGCCGTCGACGATCAGGGCGAAGTCTCCAAACGCTATCGCGCCACGCTGACACCGATGCTGATGGTGCTCGCCGCAGATGGCAGCGTCGCCTACAAGCATGTCGGCCAGCTCGACACAGAGACGGTACAGGCCGTCGCCAAGGCAATGAATCCGGGAAGCCACACCAACTGAAGGAGATACACATGATCGGGAAGAAAACGCTGTTCTCGTCCGTCGCCGGTATCGTCATCGTTGCTGCAATGTCATTCGGTGCCGCACAGGCCTTCGCCACACCGGTGAAGACCGGCTTCGCCCCAGGGTGCGTGGATACCCCCGGATGCATGTTCGGCGGCAATGGCCGCGCCGGCGGCACGCGCATCTGCTGCGTCGCCAACTGATCCCGCTTCGACACCGCCCCGCACGCGGTGACTTCATGTTCCATCGCCATTCCAAGGAGATACACATGATCGGAAAGAAGAAGCTGTTCTCGTCCATTGCCGGCCTCGTCGTGGTGGCCGCCATGTCATTCGGTGCCGCGCAGGCCTTCGCCACTCCGGTGAAGACCGGCTTCGCGCCGGGCTGCAAGGAACATCCGAGCTGCCCCTATGGCAACGCAGGCTCCCACGGCCTGCTGGCCTGCTGCGATCCCATGTAACCCGCCTCGAAGCTCTGCAAAGGAGATACAGATGATCGGAAAGAAGAAGCTGTTCTCGTCCATTGCCGGCATCGTTGTCGTGGCCGCCATGTCATTCGGCGCCGCGCAGGCCTTCGCGACCACCCCGGCCAAGGCCGGGTTCGCACCGGGCTGTGAGTACACGCCGGGCTGTCCTTACGGCGGCAACGGCCGCTGGAGCGGCGGACGCGTCTGCTGCCAGGTTCCCTGATCCACCCCATCCAGCGCAGGACCTGACTTCGGCTTCCCGGCCACAGTTCCTGCATGGATGACGCGCCCCGTCTGCACTGGGCGTTGCAACAGGCCGTCCGATTGGGCGGCCCTTTTTTTTGCGGCCCGGATTCATCCTTGCAGACGGCACTTGGCACGCGCTTTTCCGGTCTTCGTCGCATGCCGATTTCACAGCGCAGGCCACGGTGCAACGCTGGACTCCCTTCTCCGGAGCACCGTGCCATGCCGATGCTTGCCTTGCTGCTGTTGATGGCCGGTCTATGCAACCGCGACGCCGGCGCCGGACACGATTCGCTGCGCTTGCAGATCCTGCAGGCCGATGCCCAACGCGCCGCTCGCGAGCCCGCCACGCGCGGGCAGACGGAGCGCCAGAGCGTACAGATCCTGCGCCTGAGTGCGGATCGCGTGCTTCAGGTGGCCCATGGTCGCGTGCAGCGTGAAGCGCCTGGGGGACAGCGCGGGCAAGTGCATAGCCGGGGCCTCATGCAACTGTGGCAGCGCGTAGATGGTCATTGGCAGCTGCAGCGCAGCGCCAGTGTCGAGCAACGCGGTTGACGCTGGCAGCGAGCCGGCCAGGCTGGAACGACGGCGAATCGCAGGCACAAAAAAACCGGCCCGGGGCCGGCTTTCATCGTGTCCACCGCTGCTCCGGCCATGCCGGGGATCGGTGGTGGGCGGTACAGGGTTCGAACCTGTGACCCCTACCATGTCAAGGTAGTGCTCTACCGCTGAGCTAACCGCCCAAAAATTCCGTACAGCCCGCAGGCTGGTGCTTCTACGTAAAAACCCGGCGCCAGGGCCGGGCTTTTGATCCTCACGACAGCCCCCTGGGGGACTCCGTGGTGGGCGGTACAGGGTTCGAACCTGTGACCCCTACCATGTCAAGGTAGTGCTCTACCGCTGAGCTAACCGCCCGTTTGTTGCTTCTGCAGCGCCGCGATTGCGTCGGTGCAGGCCGCGTATATTACGGATGGCGACCGGCAAGCGCAATACTTTTGTGAAGAAAAGCCGTTTTACCGCGTTCAGCCCAGGCTGGCTTCCTTCAGCTGCCTGATCTGGTCGCGGACCCGGGCGGCATCTTCGAATTCCAGGTCCTTGGCATGCTGGTACATCCGCTGCTCCAGCGCCTTGAGGCGAGCGGCCAACTGCGCCGGACTGAGCGACCGGTAGTCGGCCGCATCCTCGGCCACGCCGGAACGGCCTTTGCCCTTGCCCTTGCGGGCCTCCTTCTCAGCGGCATCCGAACGTGCGCCCTCCAGCACATCGACAATCGGCCGCAGGACCGAGCGCGGAATGATGCCGTGTTCCTTGTTGTACTCGACCTGTTTGGCGCGACGACGGTCGGTCTCGTCAATTGCCGCCTGCATCGAACGGGTGATCCTGTCCGCGTACAGGATCGCCTTGCCGCGCACGTTGCGGGCCGCACGGCCGATGGTCTGGATCAACGAACCGGTCGAGCGCAGGAAGCCCTCCTTGTCCGCATCCAGAATCGCCACCAACGAGACCTCCGGCATGTCCAGGCCCTCGCGCAGCAGGTTGATGCCGACCAGCACATCGAACTTGCCCAGACGCAGGTCGCGGATGATCTCCACGCGTTCGACGGTATCGATGTCCGAGTGAAGGTAGCGCACGCGGATGCTGTGCTCGGTCAGGTACTCGGTGAGGTTTTCGGCCATGCGCTTGGTCAGGGTGGTGACCAGCACGCGGTCACCGGCCTTGATCCGCTCGTTGGCCTCGCTCATCAGGTCATCGACCTGGGTGCCGACCGGGCGGATCTCCACCACGGGGTCGATCAGCCCGGTCGGGCGCACGACCAGCTCGGCCATGTCCTCTCCGGCCTCGCGGAATTCATACGGACCCGGTGTCGCCGACACATAGATGCTGCGCGGGCAGCGCGCCTCCCACTCCTCGAAGCGCAGCGGACGGTTGTCCAGCGCCGACGGCAGGCGGAAGCCGAACTCGACCAGGGTTTCCTTGCGCGACCGGTCACCCTTGAACATGGCACCGATCTGCGGAATGGTCACGTGCGATTCGTCGATCACCAGCAGCGCATCAGCCGGCAGGTAATCGAACAGGGTCGGCGGCGGCTCGCCCGCGTTCTTGCCGGTCAAATGCCGCGAGTAGTTCTCGATGCCGTTGCAGAAACCGACTTCGGCCATCATTTCGAGGTCGAACTGGGTGCGCTGGGCCAGGCGCTGCGCCTCGACCAGCTTGTTCTGCGCGTACAGCTGCTCCAACCGCTCCTTCAGCTCGACCTTGATGGTCTCCACCGCCGCCAGCACCCGTTCACGCGTAGTCGCGTAGTGGGTCTTCGGGTACACGGTGAAGCGCATGAGGTTGCGCATGGTCTCGCCGGTGAGCGGATCGAACATCGTGATCTTTTCCACCTCGCCATCGAACAGTTCGATGCGCAGGGCCTCACTGTCCGACTCCGCCGGGAACACGTCGATCACTTCACCGCGCACGCGGAAGGTACCGCGCTGCAGCTCGTATTCGTTGCGCGTGTACTGCAGCTGGGTCAGGTGATTGATCAGGTCGCGCTGGTCGATGCGCTCGCCCTTGGACAGGATCAGGCGCAGCGACAGGTAGTCTTCCGGCGCACCCAGGCCGTAGATGGCCGACACGGTCGCCACCACGATCGCATCCGGTCGCGACAGCAGGGTCTTGGTTGCCGCCAGCCGCATCTGCTCGATGTGCTCGTTGATCGAACTGTCCTTCTCGATGAAGGTGTCCGACGACGGCACGTAGGCTTCCGGCTGGTAGTAGTCGTAATAGCTGACGAAATACTCCACCGCGTTGTGCGGGAAGAACGCCTTGAACTCGCCATACAACTGCGCCGCCAGGGTCTTGTTCGGCGCCATGATCAGCGTCGGCTTCTGGATCTGCTGGATGACGTTGGCAATGGTGTAGGTCTTGCCCGAGCCGGTCACGCCCAGCAGGGTCTGCTTGGCGACGCCGGCTTCGAAATTGCTGGTCAGCTTGGCGATGGCGTTGGGCTGGTCTCCCGCCGGCGAATACGGCGAGACAAGTTGAAAACTGTCGCTCATGGTGTTGCCAGGTCTCGGGGAAGGTGAGTATACGGGGCGTCCGGTGACGGTCGGCTGAGGGGAAGCCTGCCTCAAAGATGGGGGTCTGGCTGATGGTGGCAGTCAAGACCTGCAGCCAACCTGTAGCCATGACTGCGGCCACACACCTCCCCCACCCTGCTCGGTTGGCACGCGGCCTTCACCTGCTGGAACTGGTGAGCGTACTGATGGTGCTGTCGGTGCTCCTGGCCCTGGCCTGGGGACCCTGGCAGCGCACGCTCCGCCACCTGCAAGCGGAATCACTGCGTGCCGAACTGACCAGCAGCCTGGTACTGGCGCGCAATACAGCCATCACCCAGCGCCGAAGAGTGACGGTCTGCGGGTCGGCCGATGGTGTCAACTGCAGCAACGCATGGAGCCAAGGGTGGCTGGTACGGACGGAACCCTCGCCATGGGCAGCCGCGACTGCCGCCGCCGTCATCCATGTGCGGGATCGCATACCGCCGCCTGTGCGGATGGAATCCAGCCAACATCGGCGACATGTGCAGTTCCTGCCGGATGGCCGCAACGCCGGCACCAATCAGTCGCTGCTGCTCTGCGTGAACGGCAAAGAACACAGCAGGGTGATCATCAACGTCGGCGGACGCGTACGCAGCGAACGGCCACGAACTGAAAAACCTTGCTGAATGCGGCCGATGGCGGATCGAAGAACGAAAAAAACCGCGATTTCTCGCGGCTTTTTCGAATCTGGCGCCCGAAGTTGGACTCGAACCAACGACCCCCTGATTAACAGTCAAGTGCTCTAACCGGCTGAGCTATTCGGGCGGGGAGGCGCATTCTAGACGCTCATTGCGAGGCTTGCAACACCTTCGTCTCTTACCAGCAACCCGCCACCTTGGCCTCGGTGGGCGTCTTGCGCCCCGCCTGGTCCAGGGTCAGGGTGCCGCACTTGTCCTTGTCCTGGCCAGTCCCCGGCACCGCTTGCAGCGTGAACGCCGATGACGTCGCCGCACCGGACAACGACAACGTGTAGTACGACTTGCCCTCCCGGGGCGAGACGGTGAACGGCAGAGTCATCCCGCTGTACGTGTTCTGCACGGTATGGAAGCGCTCCAGCTGCTGTGCCAGCTCCACCAGATCGGCCTTCGCCTGTGCACGCCGGGATTTGCGTACGTGCTCGCTGTAGGACGGAATGGCGACGGCGGCGAGGATCGCGATCACGGCGACCGTGATCATCAGCTCGATCAGGGTGAATCCGCGGGCGTTGCGGCGGAGGGTAAAGGCGTTCATTCAATGTCCTCGAACTGCATCATCAACGGATCTGCCGCCACGACTGGCGACCACACGCACGCGGCTTGTACAGCGGATCGGCGCCCGGGCTGCGCAGTACGAACGTGCAGGCCTCGGCTTCCAGCAGCTTGTCGACCGTACAGCTGGAGGTAGCAGGGTCGCACGGCTCCAGCTTGGGCACGAACATGTTGGTACCTGTCACCGGAGGTCCCTGCCCCAGATCTCCGCCCTTGGTCAGGGCCACGGCCGCACAGTCGCCGGTACAGATCGAGGTGCCGCCGATGGTCGAGCTCAACCCACTCATTGACCCACCGCCGGACAACAGGTTCAGGCCGTACATCCAGTTCACACCGCCCCCGCTGCCGCAGATGGCGGTACCTGGAACATAAGTGGTGAAGTACACCGTGCCGCCCTGTACGTTCGGGTTGCCCACGAAGCGCTCACCTTCGATGCTGCTGTTCACCACCAGATCCACATACCAGCCGCGAACAGCGCCGTACACGAAACTGGTGCTGCTGACGGCACGCGCCGAGTAGCCATCGGTGGCCGTAGTGGTGATGATGTTCTGCTGCACCAGGTTGGCGCGCCCGCCAGCCGCCGTCTGCAGGTTGTCCCACACACCGTACAGGCTCTGCACCGGCGAGGAACTGCTGACCGCGTTGTCATCGGCGGCGAAGTACTGGCCGGTGCCGAAGAACAGGCTGACGCCACCGCTGGGGCCACGAGTGACTTCGATGCCGCCCATGATCGGCTGCGGTTTGCTGTTGCGCACAGCGGTGAACAAAGGCGCCCCTCCCAATGCCACCCCCCAGTTGGCCGGGTTGGTATCGGACAGGTCGAACTTCCAAAGGTTGCCCTGCATGTCGCCGCTGTAAACCGTATCAGTGATGCCGTCGTTGTTCTTCAGCGCCACCGTGGCCACGTTGATCAGCCCGTTGCGGTTGGCGTAGGCCGCACCGGTCGGGGAGATCCTGCGCAGCACCTTGCCCGTGGCGATGTCGACCACGAACAGCACCGGCTTGCCGCTGGTGGAATTGACGCCGTTGCCGAACAGCGCCACGAAACGTGGCTGGCCGCCAGCCGTGGTGCCCGATACCGGAACCACCACCGGCTTGCCAAGTACGAAGCCCAGATCCGACTCGGTCTTTCCCGACACTTCCCACAGCACGTTGCTGGCACCGAAGCCGGTCGGATTGCCTACGTCCAGCGCGAACACCGATCCGTTGCTGGCCTTGCCACCACTGGGCGCCACCGACGAGCCACCACCACCGGTGGTACCCACCAGCACAGTGCGCCAATTGCTGCCGTCGTACACGTCCGACGATGTCAGCGGACCATCCACGTAGTAGCGGTGACCGTACTTGGGGTTGGCCAGTTCAGCGATGTGCTGTAGCGACGCCGACGGAATGAATGCCAGCTCCTCGTTCCCGGCTGCGGCAGTGTCCGAACCATTGAAACCATGCAGCATGCCGTCGTTGGCACCGACATAGATCATCGTCGGCGGGCCACTACTCGCCCGCTTTGCCTTGAGATACGTGGCGTACGCCGCGCCCAGCGTCTTCTTCCATGGAGCCGCCTGGACACTCCAGTAGCCGTAACCGAAGTCATCACGGTTGGAAACGACCTCGGTACCCGAGTTGACGATATCGCCCAGCGGCGAGGTGCGCGTGCGGAAACCACTGATGGCAGCACCACGCAGGTAGCTGACCAAATTGGCCGAGGTCTTGCCGGTGTACCAGTCCGGACGCGTGACCAGGCCGAGGGTCGCAGCCTTTGCGTTGTCATCGGCACCGGGTACGTTGGCCGAAGTGAACTCTGCCACCTTCGCAGCGGTAACCGTGTCCTTGGCCGAATCGGTGGAGGTGGGCGCCGTTGCCATGTAGATGCGCCGGGTTGATGAAGCGAGCTTGCTCGATGCCCGCCACAGCTCTGCACCGTCGGCACCGGTACTGGTCACCCGTGTGGCGATGACATCACCGGTCCAGTCGTTGCTGCCGGAGGGCACGCGGAAATGGGACGCTACCGTGAACGAACCGGTGCTGATGCGCGCGCCCGAGCCGCTGCCACCGACCGGCGCATCGCCTTCAGCCGCACTGTCGAAGATTTCTTCCAGCGCCTGCTTCAGCTTGGTCGGGTTGCGAGCCAGGAAGTAGTTGTCCGGCACACCCTTTTTCTTGCTGTCCCACGCCTTGCCACCCGCAGGGACACCGTACTTCGCTGCGTACCAAAGCGGGCTTTCCAGCTGGCCAGCAGCAGTGGTCGATGCCTTGTACTTGATGACCACCGGCTTCTGCCAGTTGTTGGGGAAGTTGTTGGTGGTGCTCAGCACGGAGCCGTTGGAATTACCCGGGCGCAACGCGAGGCGCTGCACGGCGTTTGATGCATTGGAACCGGTGATCGTATAGCCCGTCAGCATCGCGTTGCCGGCATAGGCAGACAGGTTTTCGATACGGATCAGCACTTCATCAGCGGCGACGTCATTGACCAACGTTGTCCCGATCCAGTCATCATTGCTGTTGCGGGTGTAGTTGCACAACCGGGTATTGCCCACCGCGCTGTTGCTCACTTTCGCATCGGCCCGCCAGCAGATGTTGTTGAAGGCACCCGTGTCGTTGCAGGCTGCGCCCACGCAGTAGCTCAACATTGCCACGACGTCATTGTCATGGTCGTTGCCCCACAGCGAATCCTCCCAGACCAGCGAGAAACTGCCGGCCTGGGCATCGGAGCGATAGGTGCGGCCGTAGACGAGGTTACCGCCCGTGCTGTTTGCCACCTTGGTGCCGATGCCAACCGAGCCCAGGAAGCAGCTGCGCCAGCCTTTGGTGGTCTGCGTTGCGCCGCCGGAATCGTTGGCTTGGCAAAGCGGGGCCAGGCCGATCTTGCGCCCACCCACTGCAATTTCGAACTGCGGCAGATTTTCGGCCATCGCAACGGTATAAGTCGTCGCTGTCAGCTTGTAAGAGGACGGTTTGCTCTGCACGCCCGGGCGCATATCGGTCTCGGCAGCCGCCTTGGCCAGGCCGGCCATCATGTAGCTGCCTTCCATCGACGGGATATCCGGGCATATGCCGCGCGCCTTGCTCAGGCTGGTTATGGTCCGGCCTTGGCAGATATCTTCATGGGTGTTCAGCGAAGTCCCCTTGGGGGTGTCGCCGATGCGGCCGATCATGTACGTGTTGCCGGCGATGCCTTCGGCAGCGCCGATCGCATCGGTAGCCGTGGTGGCGGCGGCCAGATTGGTCACCGAGCCGATGTTGTCGCTGTCGAACGAGGGCAGGCCCGAAGACAGGACCAGGATGCTGCAGGTCGCGCAGTAGGAGTTGCCACCGTCGGCGGGCAGGCGATAGGGATCCTTCCAGGCCACGCTGGTTGGCAGGCCGCTGAGGTCGCCACTGTCCCCGTAGATCTTGGCGCCGCCCCCCACGTAGCGAAGTGCTTCGGCGTACATCTCCGCCAGCGGATTACCCCAGGCACTGCACTTCTGGCCACTGGTACCCGGGTCGGCCAGGTTGCCATTGCCTCCCTGGTCCTGACGATTGAGGATGCCGTAGGTGTTGCAGTCGTTCCAGTTGCTGCTCCAGTTCCATTGATCAATGCGGAAGTTGGAGATGGTATTGATGATGCCTTCAGAAGCACTGGCCAGCGCGTTGCAGAACTGGCCCGTAGACAGGTTGATCTCATCGCCGGCGGCACAGAACGTGGTGCCATTGCCGGCGATCTTGCCGATGTTGCGACGCAGGACGCCGCCATCGCGCGGGCTGGAATACGTGCCACTGATCAGGCCAAAGCGCAGGCGCCCGCTTTCGCCATAGGTCTGCAGCACGCCAGCCGGCTTGTAGCGATCGGTGGCGCCATCGTTGTACTTGCGACAGTAGCCTTCGCGCAGGGCTGCATTGGTCGAGCCGCAGACTTCCGCACGCACGGTGTAGTCAACTGTCGAACGCGGCGTGTCCGCGCTGCCCTCGCCGGAGCGATTGACGCCGCACTGGTAGGATGCAGTGGACGCCCACTCGGACCAGTTGCCAGAAGCAACACGCATCAACGGCGCACCATTGGCGGCGATGGTCGCATTGCAGAACGACTGCGTGCCGGAAAGTGGCGTGAAACTGCCGATGTCGCTGCCGCTGTAGACCTTGACCCAGGCATGTAGATCACTGGGGATCTGCGCGCGCTCGATGACGGTCTTGTCCTTCGTATCTTCCGAACGCTGGCCGCCATAGAGCACACCACGCATCACGTCCAGGCGGCTCATCGTCACCCAGTTGAGGAAGTTGCCCGACCAGGCGCTGCTGCAGCTGTGGCCGTTGGCACCGCCTGCGGCAGCGGACGCCTTGAATACGCCGCTGGCGTAGCCATAGCACAGCTTGGAATCGAAGTAGCCACCGTATTCGAATGCATCCAGATACGTGGTATCGAGGATGCCATCCGGTTCACCGCCCGGCCCGCCACCGATGTCGCTGTAGTCGCTGTAGGCCTTGTTGAACAGCTGCTCATCGCGCGACATCACCATCATCATCAGCGGCGGCTGGCTCTGCTTGGTGTACAGCGGCTCCTGGGCGATGTCGTAGTCGCCGAGCGCCGCCTGCAACGGAAGAATCAGCGCGGCCAGGCCGGCCAACACGGCAACCCCGGCCCCGGCACGCAGCCAGGCGGCAGGACGGAGGCGAAGGAAACGACGTTCGTTGTTCATGGGATGAAGACCGTGTCGATGACGGCACTGGCAGAGGCGTCGGTGGGGGCATCACTGGCCAGGGCCGTGACCTGGTAGGTGTTTCCGGTTTCTTCGTTGGCCCGCTTGCCGGTCTTGATGCTGGAACCGGTATTGCCCGAAGAGCATTTGTCGATGCGTCGGGTGTAGCTGGCCGCGGTCTTGGTGATCGCGTTGGCCCAGGTCAACGGGTCGTAGGTCGGGCTGCACTCTTCCTGATCAGCGAGGAAGACGTTGGCGCCATCCAGCGCGGTTTCGATGCCGGTCTCGACCTGGCGTGCACTCGACTCAGCGTTCTGGAACGCCAGGTTCGTACGCAGGTAATTGGAGGCCATGCGCTCCTGCATGCTGGTGACCTGCATGCCCGCGATGCCGATCAACGCCAACAGAATGAGCATGATGAGGGCCACGTAGAGCACCGCGCCGCGTTGGCGACGGGGAGCGACGGGCCGGAATCGGTATGAGCGCATGATGACCTCAGTTGCCGAACAGGCGGTTACGCAGTGCGACGGTGGTCTGGTAGACCGCGCGCATGCGTCCATCGGTAGGGGCGGTATAGGTCACCCCCATGGATACCAGCGAGGCGTTGGAGTCTGCCTGGCGCGCTGCCGCCGGATCCGGACTGGAGACCAGCAGGCCCACCTGGACGACGCCGACACGTCGCCAGGCCAGGCCGATGTCGCTGGGCAGCGATTCCTGCACGGCCTTCGCCGTACCCTGACGATCGATGTAACCCGAAGGCCGAGCGCCCAGACTGCGATCCTGGCCGTAAAGCAGTTGCAGATTCTCTACTCCCTCCACCATCGCTTCCGGGCTGGACGCAACCAGATCGCCGTTGGGGGCCGCACCAAAGCGCACGCGGTACAGCGAGCTCTGCTTGGTCGTCGCGTCGTAACCCACGTAGTAGACGGCGCTTTCAGCGCGATACAGCATCGCCTGACCAAGCATGTAACCATTGCTGAAAGTGCGCGAGCCGTTCAACTTCACGGTATCGAAGGTGATGGTGCCAGTCGTTGCGTTGACTGCACTGGCCTGGAAGACCGTGGCAGAACCACAATCGGCAACACCGAAAAGACCCGGATTGGTCACGCCGCTGCGCAGCACCGACCAACGCGCGGCTTCAAAGGTGTACACCGGTTTTTCGATGGTGCCGCCGATGGCGGTGATCGGAACGCCGTCAGGCATCAGGTAGCGCAGCGCAATGATGTCGCTGCCGTCGACCCGGTTGGTCAACGCGCTGGAGATCGCCGTCGGCAATGCCGGGGTATAGGCGGTTCCCCCCGTCGCTGGTGTCGCTGCCAGCGTGAGTGTCTTGCCAGGCTCGGTGCCGGTGGCCTCGTAGCCTTGGATGGAACGCATGAAGTCGAGGCCAGGGTTGGCCGCGCCATCCAGGGTGGACTGCAGTGTGGACAACGACTCCAGCGTGTGCGCTTGGTCGTTGGTGCAGCCGAAATGTCCAGCCATGCGGATCTCACGCTGCAGCGTATCCATCGCGAAACGGCTGTTTTCCTGCACGCGGGCAAGACCTTCGGACAGCTGATAGGCGGTGCGCGAGGCGGAGAACACCTGCACCACCGCCAACAGGATGATCAGGCCGATGACCAGCGAGATCATCAGCTCGATCAGCGACAGGCCCTGCATGCGCCGGGCAGAGAAGCTGGCGCGGCTCACAGGCGAGTACTCGCGGTGAAGGTGGTGTCGACCGCATCCGCCTTCCAGCGTTCGTCGCCCCACGTGACCTGGACCGAATACTGATTGCCATTGCGGGTGACCGAGGCTTTGCTCTCCGCACCCAGCGATTTACCCAGGCGGCAGCGCCAGTCGGTCATGTAGGTGTCCTTGGCGATGGCCGCCCCGGTTGGCGGCGCACACTTGGTGGTCGTTGCGGTGTAATCACCCACGTACACCGGCGCGGCAACACGGTTGGCGCGGATCTGATCCAGCAGTTCGTAGCTGAGATTGGTGGCCTGCGTGCGGAAATTCGCACTCTGCACGTAGCGGACATTCATCGTCTGCAGCAGGGCGAAGCCCAGCAGGCCGAAGCCCAGCACAAGGATTGCGATCAGCACTTCGATCAGGGTGAAACCCTGTTGCGTGCGTCCGGAAAACCGACGACGTTGGTAAGCGGCGCGTGTCACTTGCAGGCCTCCTTCTGCAGGCGGGTCTGCCCGGTAAGCGAGATGGACAACCGCCGCTGCAGCGGTTGGCTGCCGCAATCGGCCGGACGCAATGTGATGTCCTGCGCGGTCACGGCACGGCTGCGGCCACGGGGGTCGAATGCGATGGTAAGGGCCTGGTCGCTGACGCCCTGCATCTTCGTCCGGGCCTCTGCATAGCGCAGCACGGCCTCGCCGGTATCGAAGCTGCCATTGCCATTGGCGTCGTTCCAGACCATCCAGCCATCCGTCCAGGACTTGCCATCGCAGCTGGTGCCCGCCGTGGAAGCACAGACCCCGCCACCATGCGTACCGCGAATGGCTTCCGAGCGCGCCAACGCAAGCGCAGCAATCAACTCGTTGCTGGTGGTGGCCATCCGGTTGGAGCGAATCGTGCCCTGAAAGCTGGGATAGGCAATGGTGCTCAGGATCGCCAGCACGGCAATCGTGACCATCAGTTCGACAAGCGTGAAGCCCTTGGACCGGCGCGATGACATTGGACGCTCCCCAGCGTGTTGGTGGCCACGATGGCGCACCCGCCTGCCGCCAGCAAGCGGCGGCAGGATGAACGGTCAGATCCGGGCGACGGGCGTCAAAGGCTTGACGTCCCGCCCTCCCCCGGCCGATCCGGCACGCCCCCCGCCGCGCCGCCCAGCCGCCCTCGCCCGGCTTACGCCAGCACCTGGTAGCAGGGCTGGTACTCGCCGGAGATCTTCATCCGGCGCTGCTCGACGAAGGCGCGCAGCAGCCCGTCCAGGGCCTGCATCATGTCGGGGTCGCCATGGATCTGGAACGGCCCGAACTCCTCGATGCGGCGCATGCCGTCTTCCTTCACATTGCCGGCGACGATGCCCGAGAACGCCCGGCGCAGGTCGGCCGCCAGCGCGTGTGGCGCACGCCCGTGATGCAGGTCCAGCGCAGCCATCGCTTCGTGGGTCGGCACGAACGGCTGCTGGTACTCCCACGGAATCTCGATGGACCAGTTGAAGAAGAACGAATCCTTCTGCGCCAGGCGATGTTCACGCACGCGCTTGATGCCGGCCGACATCTTCTTGGCCACCGCCACCGGGTCGCCAATGACGATTTCGTAGCGCTCGGCCGCAGCGTCGCCCAGGGTCAGGCGGATGAAGCGGTCGATCTGCTCGAAATACGGCGCGGCCACGGTCGGGCCGGTCAGGATCAGCGGGAACGGCAGGTCCTTGTTCTCCTCACGCAGCAGGATGCCGAGCAGGTACAGGATCTCCTCGGCGGTACCCACGCCGCCGGCGAACACGATGATGCCGTGGCCGATGCGGACGAAGGCTTCGAGGCGCTTCTCGATGTCCGGCATGATCACCAGGTGGTTGACGATCGGGTTCGGCGACTCGGCGGCGATGATGCCCGGCTCGGTCAGGCCGATGTAGCGCGTCACGGTCCGGCGCTGCTTGGCGTGGGCGATCGTGGCGCCCTTCATCGGGCCCTTCATCGCGCCCGGGCCGCAGCCGGTGCAGATGTCCAGGCCGCGCAGGCCCAGCTCGTAACCGACCTGCTTGGTATACAGGTATTCATCGCGCGAGATCGAGTGGCCGCCCCAGCAGACCACCAGGTTCGGATCACCCGGATTGAGGATGCGCGCATTGCGCAGCAGCCCGAACACCGCATTGGTGATGCCCTCGGACGACTCCAGCTCGGCCGCGTAGGCCGGGCCCATCTCGATGGCCATGTAGGCCAGATCGCGGACCACCGCGAACAGCAGCTCGGCCACGCCGCGGATGATCTCGCCATCGACGAACGCCATCGCCGGCGCATTAGCCAGGTCGATGCGCACGCCGCGATCCTGCTGTGCGACCTGGATGTCAAAATCGGGGTAAAGATCGCGCGCGGCGCGCGGATCATCGGAGGCACTGCCACTGGTCAGCACGGCCAGCGCGCAGCGGCGCAGCAGCTCGTGCATGCCACCACTGGAGGCGTCGCGCAGGCGCGCAACCTCGGCCCGCGACAGCACATCCAGGCCACCACGCGGGTAGATCCGCGCGTCCTGCACCGGCAGCGTCCGCGCTGCCTTTTCATTCGTTGTCATATCCACTTTTCTGCTTCCTTTAAGGTGTCCGACTGTACTGCCGCCCCCTTAAAAAGCAAAACGGCCGGGAAGCCCGACCGTTGGATAGGTGCGTCCCGCGTTCGCCGCTCCGGGACCGCTTCGGCGGCATCTGCGCCGCGCACGTGTCCGGATGCTACGCCGATGCCCTGCCCCCTGCAAGGACTTTCGCCTGAACGGAAAACGGCCGGGTTTCCCCGGCCGTTTCCGTATGCAGCAACTACGTCAGTTCATCAGAACTGGTAGCGGAAGCCCAGCTGCAGCGACCACTGCGACACACCGACGTCAAAGCCGTCTGCGTCATTGTTTGCCACCGCCGGCAGGTCAGCGCCGCGGAAGTTGTACACGTACTTGCCGTCCTTCATGCCCTGCAGGGTGGCCACACGCGCATCGGCAAAGAAGCCGTAGTCGTAGATGTTGCCCCACTTCTTGTTCAGCATGTTGCCGACGTTCTGGATGTCCAGCCACACTTCCGACTTGTGACCCTTCATGAAGCCCGGCAGCTGCTGGCTGATACGGATGTCGAAGGTGTTGATCCAGCCGGTACGGAACTGGTTGGCCGGAGCATAGCTACCCGCATACTTGGCCAGCTGCGGGTTGGCGGCCAGCCACTCGTAGAAGGACTTCTCCATTTCCGGGTTGGCGGTGAACCGACCGGTGTCCTTGTTGATGTCACCGAACAGCACATCGCCCCGGTTCGGCACGTAGAACAGGTCGTTCGCACTACGGCTGTCGCCGTTGGCGTCGTTGACGTAGACGTAGCTGTACGGACGGCCGCTACGGCCTTCGTACACCAGGCCCACCTTGGTTTCGTAGTCGCCGAAGAACTTGTGCTTCCAGTTCAGCGAGCCCGACAGGCGGTCGCGGATCTCGTAGCGCGAGGTGTTCTCGGTTTCGCTGTTGGCGTTGAAGGCGTACTGGTAGCCCCAGCCCGAGCTGGCGGTGGAGCTGGTCAGCGAGCCCACTTCGGTGGCGTCGGTGTAGGTGTAGCCGATGTTCCAGGACCAGTCGCTGGCTTCCGACCACGGCTTGCTCAACGACACGGTGAACTGCGAGGTACGGCCCTTGTCGGTGTTGGCGATTTCGTACACCGAGTCGTAGGCACCATTACGCCCGGCGCGTGCGTCGTTGTTGGTCCAGAGGTTGCCGTTGCGTGCCGCTGCGTAGTAGAGCTCACGGCCGTCCGGACCCAGCTGCTGCACCGGACCCAGGTTCAGGTTCTTGTAGTACAGCGCATCCTTGACCTTGGTGACCAGCAGCTCGGCCGAAGCCACGATGCCGTACCACGGGGTCTCATGGTCGAAGGCCAGGTTGGCCTTGTACACCGACGGCATGTTGAAGTCGCTGCCGACAAAATTGACGTTCTGACGGTTCGAGCCCGGGGCGGTCGGGACCGGCTGGCTGCCCTTGTTCGGGTTGAACGGCAGCGCCGGGTTGTTGGAGGTGTACGCGTAGACCGAGTTGTTGAAGCCGGTCGCCGAATAGCTGTTGCTCAGCCACACCTGCGGGGCATCACCCTGGAACAGACCCACGCCACCGCGCAGCTGGGTCGGGCGCTCGCTGTCGAAGGTGTAGTTGAAACCGAAGCGCGGCTGGATCAGGAACTTGTTGCTCAGCACATCGCTGTTGTTGCGACCGAAGAACGTCGACGCCGCAGCGTTGTAGGCCGGCGCCGGGCTGGTGTCAGCACGATCGCCACGCACGCCCAGGGTCAGGGTCAGGTTGTTGTTGACATACCAGGTGTCCTGCACGAACAGGGCCAGGTTGCTGAACTTGTAGTCAGCCGGAATCGAGCCCGGGGTGCGCTCCGGGTTGTAGTTGTAGCTGCTCCAACGGCCAGCGGCGAAGTTGTCCAGACCGTAGAAGGTGTAGGCACCCCACGAGTTGGCGCCGAAGTAGTTGTAGATGTCGTTGGTGTCGTACGACGCACCGAACTTGACGTCGTGGTCGCCCAGGGTCCAGGTACCGGCGGCGTAGTAGTTCCACGCCTTGGTTTCCAGGATGTTGTTCTGCGAGTTGACTTCGGTACCCAAGTACAGCGAGTCACCCGACGGCGAAGCCTGGCTGCCGCCGAAGAAGATGCGGATGCTCGGCGCGTCGGTGGACACGTTGCGGATCGCCGAGTACTCGCGGTACGAGGCCTTCAGTTCGGTCGAGAAGTTCGAGGTCCAGTCGCTGAACAGCTGGGCGACGTAGCTCTCGTTGGTCTTGTCATGCTGGTACCAGTACGAGCTCAGCGAGGCAGAGCTGGTGGTCATGCCGTTGATGCGCAGCTTGCTCTGGTCGATCTTGCTGTAACGGATGTTGGCACGGTGGTTTTCGCTGATGTTCCAGTCCAGCTTCAGCGCGTACTCTTCCATCTCCGTGTCGCCGTTGCTTTCCAGCCCACCGGCGTTGATGCCGTAGCCCTGCGCGATCTGCTGCGCGCGGGTCACGTCGGCCAGGGTGAACTGCGGGTTGGCCTTGCCCAGCGCGGTGCCGCTCAGGTCGGCGCCCGGGGCGGCCTGCTTGAACTTTTCGTAGTTGGCGAAGAAGAACAGCTTGTCCTTGATAATCGGACCGCCCAAGGTCACGCCGTAGGTCTCTTCCTTGGTGAAGCCGTTGAACGGCTGGCCTTCCGGGTTGTCACCGAACCAGTCGCCGTCACGGTAGGTGCCGTACACCGAACCGTGGAATTCATTGGTACCGGACTTGGTCACCGCGTTGACGGTGGCACCGGCGGCGGCAGCGATGCTGACGTCGTAGTTGGACAGGTTGATGTCCAGCGCCTCGATGGCTTCCATCGCGACCGGCTGGCGGCGGGTCGGCATGTTGTTGCCTTCCAGACCGAAGGTGTCGCTGGCCGAGACGCCGTCGATGTTGATCGAGTTGAAGCGCGGGTTCTGGCCGCCGGCCGAGATCGAGCCCGAGGCGCGATCGATGAAGGTCACGCGCGGATCCAGACGCATCAGATCCTGGATGTTGCCGCCGATGGACGGCGCAACTTCGATCTGCTGCTGGCTGATGTTGGTGCCCGAACCCATCTTGGTGGCGCTGAACACTTCCGAGCCGCCGCCGACAGCGGTGACCTGCACGGTGTCCAGGTTGGTCGCGGCGAGGTCGCCGGCCAGGGTGGCATTGATGGTGCCGGTCTGATTCACGCCCAGATAGACGCCATCTTCGGTCTTGGTGCCTTCACCCGGCTTGGTGATGGTGATCGAGTACGGACCACCCACGCGCAGGCCGCGCGCGTTGTAACGACCCGCCGCATCGGTGGTGGCACGCGAAACGGTGCCCGACTCGGTGTGGGTGATGGTGACTTCAGCACCGGCGACGGGCTGGCCGGCGCGGGACACGACCTGGCCGCCGACACCGGCAGAGGTGCTCTGGGCGAAGGCGGGAGCGGCGGCGAGCGCAGCCACGAGACCAAGGGTGAGCTTGGACATCCGGAATGGGTGAGTCATTGTTCGGTAGCCTCGATGCGAGTTGGCGATGGCGGAAAAAAAGCGCATCCAAGCAGCCTTGCGGGCGGCTGTTCGGACATTTATCTGGGGTTCCCTACCGTGAACGGCAGCTGCCGCAACGGTTAACACTAGATTAACACGCTACGCTTTCAATGTGACGGTTGTGCGACAAACGGCACCGGATCGCAACGCTATCGTGACGGAATCTTCATTCCGCTTTACTAACGTCTTCACTCGTCGATGCCGGATTGCCCGCATCGAGCACCTGCCCGCGCCACGCCTGTCCAGCGGCGGACAACAGGGTCACGGCCGCAGCAGCGGCCGCCTCCGGGCCACGTGCGGCCGGGTCCTGGTCGATCGAATAGGCCCGCGCCCGCAGGGCGGTACGCAAGGGGCCGGGGTAAAGACCACTTACCCGCACCGAGCTTCGGGCCAGCTCGTCATGCAGGCTGCCGATCAGCCCGCGCAGACCATGCTGGGCGGCACCATAGCCGCCCCAGTAAGCCTGCCCCACCCGCTCAGGAGCATCCACGGTGAATACCAGAGCCGCGTCTTCACGCTCGCGCAGCAACGGCAGGCAGGCCTGGGCCAGCCAGGCCGGAGCGGTCAGGGTGACGTGCACGGCACGGGCGAAACTGGCCGGGTCGGCCAGCTCGAACGGGGTCAGGCCGGGAAAGTGCGCTGCACAGATCAGCAGGCCATCAAGACGTCCCAGCTCCTGTGCCACGGCCTGGGCCAGTTCGGCATAATCGTCGGGACCTGCACCTTCCAGGTCCAACGGGTACAACAGGGGTTCCGGCCCCACCGCCTGCACCTGGGCGTAGACCCGGTCCAGCCGGCGTGGCTTGCGCCCCAGCAGGACCACGGTCGCTCCCGCCTCGGCGGCAGCCACAGCCGCGGCACTCCCCAGCCCACCACCGGCGCCGGCAACGAGCACCACGCGATCCTGCAAAGGGCGGCCATCGAGCGCCCCGTCTGCCGGTGACGTCGATGGCCAGGCGCTCATCCCTGCGCAGCCTCTTCGACGATGCGCTTGAGCTCGCCGGCTTCGAACAGTTCCATGACGATGTCGCAGCCGCCGATCAACTCACCGTTGATGAACAGCTGCGGGAAGGTGGGCAGATTGGAGAAGCGCGGCAGGTTGGCGCGGATCTCGGGCTCTTCCAGAACATTGACCGTGCGCAGCGCAACGGCGCCTGCGGCCATCAAGGCCTGCACGGCACGGCTGGAATAGCCGCACATGGGGTATTGCGGGGTGCCCTTCATGAACAGCACGAGCGGGTAACGATCCACCTCGGCCTGGATTTGCTGCATTACCGCCACACCTCACTCCTTGCTTCGCCGGACAAACCAACCGTGATGGTCGGCTAGACTGCCCACGGTAGTCCCCATTGTAAGCCGATGGTACCGGCTGCCGCCGCCCCCTGGCCACGAACCTGTCCATGCCCGTCGAATTGCCCGCCCTGCCCTACCTGCCCTCGTCCCTGCAGCCGCACCTGTCGGCACAGACCGTAGAACTGCATCACGGCCGCCACCATCGCACCTACGTCGACGCGGTCAATGCCGCCATTGTCGGCACCGAATGGGAAGAAGCCACGCTGGAGGACATCGTCCGCCACGCCCAGGGCGCGCTGTTCGATGCCGCCGCCCAAGCCTGGAACCACGGTTTCTATTGGCAATGCCTGCGCCCGCGCGGCGGCGGCGAGCCGCAGGGCCGTCTGGGCGAGCTGGTCAAGCGCCAGTTCGGCGACGGCCAACGCCTGCGCGAAGAGTTCAATCGAACCGCGCTTGGCCTGTTCGGCTCCGGCTGGGTGTGGCTGGTACAGCACCCGGGTGGGCAGCTCGGCCTGCAGGCCACGCGCAATGCGGGTACGCCATTGACCGGCGACAGCACGCCGCTGCTGTGCTGCGATGTCTGGGAGCACGCGTACTACACCGACTACCAGAATGATCGTGCGCGTTATCTGGAAGCATTCTGGCAACTGGTGAACTGGGAGTTCGCCGAGAACCAGCTGCGCTGATACGGACGGGCATCCGCCGGGCATGGCCCGGCGCTACCGGCATCACGCCAGGCCGTGGTGGGCGCTCATCCTGGTCGGCCCTGCTCTGGTAGATGCCCATCCTGGTGGGCCCTGCTCTGGTAGATGCCCACCTTGGTGGGCGTTGCGGGCCAGCGGCCGGCACTACCAGCATCAGCGACGTCTGCCGGCCAGCGGCCGGCATTACCGGGACAGCGGCGCCGGCCGGCGAGCGGTCGGCACGCCTTCGCTCAGCGGTTGCGCAGCGCGTGCACGGCCGGGGCCACCTGGGCCTGGCGGTCGAGCTCCAGGCCTACCTGCTCCAGCGCATCGGCCAGTGCACCGGCATCATCGTCACGCAGCGTCGCGTGACCAACCTTGCGGCCGTCACGTGATTCCTTGCCGTAATCGTGCCAATGGCCGCTGGCCTGCTGCAGGACCGGCGTCGGGTCGGGCATCGCCCCCAGCCAGTTCAGCATGCAGGCATGGCCGAGCATGCGAGTACTGCCCAGCGGCAGGCCGAGCACCGCACGCAGGTGGTTCTCGAACTGGGAGGTTTCGCTGCCTTCGATGGTCCAATGACCCGAGTTGTGCACGCGTGGTGCCATCTCGTTGGCCAGCAGTTCACCGTCGCGGCAGAACAGCTCCAATGCGAACACACCCACGTACTGCAGGTGTTCGGCGACACGATGGGCATAGCCGATCGCCGCTTCGTGCTCGGCAGCGGACAGCACCGCCGGTGCCACGCTTGCCGACAACACACCGTCGACATGCCAGTTGCCGGTGACCGGCCAGGCCCGAAAGCTGCCATCGCGGCCGCGCACGGCCACCACGCTGACTTCACGCTGGAAGGCGACGAAGCCCTCGAGGATCAGGCCGGTGCGCTCGACCTGCGCCCCCAGCGCCTGCCATGCCGCCTCGATATCCGCTTCGCTGCGCAGGCGGAACTGACCCTTGCCGTCGTAGCCCAAGCGGCGGGTCTTGAGGATGCACGGCAGGCCGAATTCGGCGGCCTTGGCAGCCAGCTCGTCGCGGCTGCGGATATCGGCGAACGCCGGCAGCGGAATACCCAACTGCTGGAACAGGGTCTTCTCGCTCAACCGGTCCTGGGCCACGGCCAGCGCGGACGGCGGCGGGTAGACCGGCACACGGTCGGCCAGCCACTGCGCGCTGTCAGCTGGCACGTTCTCGAAATCGAAGGTAACCACGTCGACTTTGGCAGCGAAGTCCGCCAGGGCCTGCCGATCATCGAAGGCGCCGACGGTGAGCGGCGCCAGCGGGCCACTACAGGCGTCGGCGGCCGGATCATACAGTTCGAAGCGCAGTCCCAGCGGCGCACCGGCCAGGACCATCATGCGGGCGAGCTGACCGCCGCCGAGGATGCCGACGGTCAGGCTCATTGGCGCGGATCGTCGTGGGCCATCACATCTTCGGTCTGGCGTGCGCGGAACGCGTCGAGCGCCTGGCCGATCGCCGGCTGGTCGCTGGCCAGCATCGCCGCAGCGAACAGCGCGGCATTGGACGCGCCGGCATTGCCGATGGCGAAGGTGGCGACCGGGATGCCGGCGGGCATCTGCACGATCGACAGCAGCGAATCCATGCCGTTGAGGGCCTTGGACTGYACCGGCACGCCCAGCACCGGCACCGCGGTCTTGGCCGCGATCATGCCCGGCAGGTGCGCAGCACCGCCGGCACCGGCGATGATCGCGCGCAGGCCACGCAGACCCGCCTGCTCGGCGTAACTGAACAACACATCCGGCGTCCGATGGGCGGACACCACCTTCACTTCGAACGGAACACCCAGAGCTTCAAGCTTCTGGGCGGCGTGCTGCATGGTTTCCCAGTCGGAGCGGGAACCCATGACGATGCCGACAAGCGGCGCGATCGGGTTGGGGGTCATTGGCCGTCACCTGCCTTAAAGACGTATTCTAGCCATCTTCCACGCAAGACGAAGAACCATGGATCGCAAGCTGCTCGACCTGCTGGTATCTCCCGATACCCGCCAGCCCCTGTCCCTGCTGGATGGCAAGGGCCTGGAAGCCCTCAACCGGGCGATCGCCGCCGGTACCGTCAACCGCGCCGATGGCAACCCGCTGGCGCAGCCGCTGCGCGAAGCCCTGGTCACCCGCGACCGCAAGCAGGTATTCCGCGTCGACGACGGCATTCCGGTGCTGTTGGCCGAAGAAGCCATCCCGACCGCACAGATCGCCGACTTCCCGACCGCATGAGCGCGCTGCCGACGCCGGATCCAGCCGTCGTCGCGGCCGATGTCGCCCGCGCGTTGGCCGAGGACCTGGACAGTGGCGACGTCACCGCCGCCCTGCTGCCCGACCAGCCCGACAGTGCCTACCTGCTGTGCAAGCAGGATGCAGTGATCGCGGGCCGTCCGTGGTTCGATGCCACCCACCGCGCACTCGATGCGGACGTGCAGATCGAGTGGCGGGTGGCCGAAGGCGACAGCGTCAGCGCCGGCACCGTGCTGGCCCTGTTGCATGGTCGCAGCCGCAGCCTCGTCAGCGCCGAACGCACCTCGTTGAATTTCCTGCAGACCCTGTCCGGCACAGCGACCACCACTGCCCGCTACGTGGCTGCGGTGGAAGGTACGGGCACTCGCATCCTTGATACCCGCAAGACCCTGCCCGGCCTGCGTCTGGCGCAGAAGTACGCGGTGCGGTGCGGCGGCGGCGACAACCATCGCTTCGGCCTGTACGACACGGTGATGCTGAAGGAGAACCACATCCGCGCGGCCGGTTCACTGGCTGCGGCTGTGTCGGCCGCCCGCCAGCAATGGCCACAGCTGCCGCTGGTGGTCGAGGTCGAGGACCTGGAACAGCTGCGGCAGGCGCTGGAAGCCGGCTGTGAACGCATCCTGCTGGACGACTTCAGCCCGGAACTGCGGCGCGAAGCGGTACGCATCACCGAAGGCCGCATTCCACTGGAGGTGTCCGGCAGCGTCGGCCTCGGCGGCCTGCGCTCGATCGCCGAAGATGGCGTGGACTGCATTTCCATCGGCGGCCTGACCAAGCACGTGCAGGCAATCGACCTGTCGTTGAAACTGGGTCCGCCACCGGGTTGAGGGTGGATTCGCGGATCGTGATGTTGCCGGCCAGCGGCCGGCACTACCGTTCTCACACCCGGCGTTCACAACGGCGCTGCGACGCTGCGGCCATCCCCCACAGGAGCCGCGCATGCGCCGGATGCTCTTGCCTGCCTGCCTGCTGCTGGCAGCGACGCCCTTCTCGGCTGCCGCTGTCGAAGCCTGCGATGTTCCACCTCGTTTCGGCCTGAGCCCATTGGCGATCGCCATCCGCAACACCGCCTGCAACGAGCATCGGCTCTGGTATCGCCCCTTCATCGACCGTGACGGCCGCGCCGCCAGTCTCAGTGTCACCGAGGCCGAAGGCGATCATCTGGCCGACAACGGCCTGATCGCCTGGCAACGGGTCACCAGCTACTGGCGCGAAAGCGGCACGCTCAACGCGCTGGGCAGCCAGCCCGGCGCCAGCAGCTGCCTGGCACCGCTGGGCACGCGTTACACCGACAGCGATTGCCGCGCCTTCCTGATCGACAATCCGTGGTCGGCGGCCTTCATTTCCTGGGTGATGGTGCGTGCCGGCGTACCCGGCTTCAATACTTCCCCACGCCATATCGACTACATCCGCGCCGCCTACCAGGCAGGCCCTTCCGGCGTGCCCTACCGCCTGGTGGACCCGGCCACCGCCAAGCCTGCGCCGGGCGATCTGCTGTGCTTCCTGCGCGACCGCAGCAGCACGCTCAGTTACAGCGGATTGGTGCAGGCCCTGGGCAACGGCTCGGTCGGCCATTGGAAGTCGCATTGCGAAGTGGTGGTGGCGGCCAACCTCGGTGGCGACCAGACGCTTTACCTGGTGGGCGGCAATGTCATGAACACCGTGGCGATGCGCCTGCTGCAACTGGATCGCACCGGCACGATCAAGCTACCGCCGCCGCGCGAGCGCGATACCACCGGCATCGACCCGACCTGCACGCCGGGCCGTGAGGACGAATGCAGCTTCAACCGGCAGGATTGGGCCGCGCTGCTGCAGTTGAATGCCACTGCGCCGCGGGTCGCACCGCTTCCGCCGGTGATACCCGCTGCGCCGACACCGTTGCCGCTGCAGCCGGCAACGGAGCCTGGCAGCAATCGCTGAGCAGATGCCGCTTGATCCGGTCGCCATTCGTCGCCATCTTTGGCGGATCGACACCTGACGGCTGACGCCATGCCCACCCTGCTGTTCCTGCTGATTGCCGGCGGTATCGTCTACTTCTTCTGGAACGCAGCGCGTTCGGCCGCCGAACGTGCGATCGAACTGGGCCGCAACGCCTGCCGTGCCGCCGATGTGCAGTGGCTGGACCAGGCCGTGCACGCCACGGGCCTGCGCCTGTCGCGCGGGGAAGACGGACGCCTCGGCTTCGAACGCACCTTCAAGTTCGAGTATTCCTACGACGGCATCGATCGCCATGTCGGCCGCATGGTGCTGCGCGGCGATCAGCTGGTTTCCTTCACCGGCCCGGGCGCGGCACGGATCAGCCAGATCCGTGCGGACAACGAAGAGGCCGAGGATGTGTAGGGGCTAAAGGTGTGCCGACCAACGGTCGGCCCCCACCATTACTTGACCACGCGCAGGGTCGGACGGCCTTTCGGCGGCGGACCAGCGGGCGGCGTGTCGTCCGGCGGCGTCTGCTCATCGTCGTGCAGCAGCTCATCACTGGCCGGCGCCGGCTCGCCACCGGGAATGTCATCCGGCAGCGCCATGCCCTGCCCGGTTTCGCGGGCATATACCGCCAGTACGGCGCTGATCGGCACCTGCACCGGATAGCTGGTGCCGGAGAAGCGCGCCGAGAAGCTCACCGACTCGTTGTCGATCACCAGCCGTACCACCGCGCGTTCGGCGATGTTGAGCACCACCCGGCCATCCTTGATGGCTGAAGGCGGAACCTGCACGCCGGGAACGCCGGCGTCGACCAGGATGTGCGGCGTCAGCTGGTTGTCATTGATCCATTCCACCAGTGCCCGCAACAGGTACGGTCGGTGGCTGGTCATGTGGAAGAAGTCTTCGGTCATGCGTGAAGTGTAGCGCCCGACGCCCCGGCCGGGGCGGATCGCCTGCACGCCGGTCGGCGTGCAGACGGGAAAGCGGATGGCGGATCAGCCCGGCAGATCGCGCAGTTTCTTTTCCTGATCGGTCAGGCTGCGGACGAAACCGGGGTGGCGGAAGATACGGTTGCCGTAGTCCTCGATCGCCTTGCTGTCCTTCGGCAACGGCACATCCAGCGACTGCAGGCGCCAGATGATCGGCGCCATCGCGCAGTCGGCCAGGCTCATTTCCGGGTTGAGGAAGAACTTGCTGGCCTTGAACAACGGCAGCGATGCCGTCAACAGTTCCTTCAGCCGCTTGCGCCCTGCCTCGGCCTGGGTCTTGTTGCCCAGCTGGATCGCCTGCACCTGCGGCACCCAGTCGTGCTCGATACGCAGCATGGCCAGGCGGATGCGAGCGCGCGACAGCGGATCAACCGGCATCAGCGGCGGATGCGGATAGCGCTCGTCCAGATACTCGCTGACCACCGACGCGGCATACAGCACCAGCTCGCGCTCGACCAGGGTCGGCACCGAGTGGTACGGATTGAGATCGATCAGATCTTCCGGCGGGTTCTGTGGATCCACCGGTACGAAGTCGAAACTCACGCCCTTGGCCGCCAGCACCAGGCGCACACGGTGGCACAGTACATCGTCGTTCGAGGAAAACAGCGTCAGTGTATTGCGCATGCGTACGCTCGCCGCCATCAAAGGCTCTCCTACGACAGGAGACCGCCTGCCGCATCGGCGCCGCCAGCACCGTGCTGACGGTCGACTCCTCCCCGAGTGTGCAACCGACCATCACAAAAGCCAATAGGCCCGTTGCGATGGCCGGCCCTGGATCAGTGCACGTCCTTCCAGTATTCCTTCTTCAACAGGTACACCAGGAAGGTCAGCAGGGCCAGGAACAGGATCACCCAGACACCGAGCTGCTGCCGCTTCAGCGCGGCCGGCTCGCCGGCGTATTCAAGGAAGTTGGTGATGTCGCGCACGGTCTGGTCGTACTGTGCCGCATCGACCGAGCCCGGGCTTTCGATGCGCAGGCCCGTCACCGGCGGATCCATGCCCGGCGCTTCGGCCTTGCCATGCACCGCATGCTGCAGGCCCTGCATCTCCCACAACGGATTGGGCATGGATGCGTTGGCAAACAGCGCGTTGTTCCAGCCCAGCGGGCGGCTGCTGTCCAGGTAGAAAGACTTCAGGTAGGTGTAGATCCAGTCGCTGCCGCGCACCCGGGAAATCAGGCTCAAGTCCGGCGGCATCTTGCCGAACCACTTTTCGGCCTGCTCCTTGGGCATCGCCACCGGCACCGGATCGCCGATCGCCGAGCCGGTGAAGTTGAGGTTGTTCATCACCTCTTCCTCGCTCAGCCCCAGGTCATCGCCCATCCGCGAATAGCGCAGGTACTTCAGTGCATGACAGCCACTGCAGTAGTTCATGTACAACTGGGCGCCGCGCTGCAGCGACGCCCGGTCACCCAGGTCGTTGCCGGCCTGCAGGAGCTTGGTGCCGCCCTCGGCAGCCATGGCCAGGGTACTGCCCAGCATCAGGGCGGCCGCCAGGGCCAGCCGGACCATCCAGCGCTCAGTCATGCGTGGTCACCCTTTCCGGTACCGGCTTGGTCTTGTCCAGCCTTGTCCATATCGGCATGGTGATGAAGAAGGCGAAGTACAGGAAGGTCAGCACCCGCCCGACATAGGTCTCGTGCGCATCGGTACCAGGACCGGAACCGATCACCATCAGCCACGCAAAGCACACCACGAACATGCCCAGCAGGCCGCGCGACAGCCAGCCGCGGTAGCGGTAGGACTTGACCTTGGCCCGGTCCAGCCAGGGCACCAGGAACAGGATGGCGATGGCCGAGAACATCACGATCACGCCACCCAGCTTGTTCGGCACCACCCGCAACATCGCGTAGTACGGCGTGTAGTACCAGACCGGCTTGATGTGCTCGGGGGTGACCAGGCGATTGGCTTCGGTGAAGTTGTCGTGTTCCAGGAACAGGCCACCGAAGGCCGGTGCGAAGAAGATGATGAAGGCCGCGATGATCAGCAGGAAGCCCGCGCCGACGCCGTCCTTGAGYGTGTAGTAGGGATGGAACGGAATGCCGTCGGTCGGCGCGTTCGGTGACCAGCGGTTGCCCTTCGGCCCCTTCTTGATCTCCACGCCATCAGGATTGTTCGATCCCACTTCATGCAGCGCGCCCAGGTGCAGCACCACCAGCAGCAGCAGGACCAGCGGCAGCGCGATCACGTGCAGTGCGAAGAAGCGGTTGAGCGTGGCGTCGCTGGGCAGGTAATCGCCCATGATCCATTCGGTCAGGCCGTTGCCGATCACCGGAATGGCGCCGAACAGCGAGATGATCACCTTGGCGCCCCAGAACGACATCTGGCCCCACGGCAGCACGTAGCCCATGAAGGCTTCGGCCATCAACACCAGGTAGATCAGCATGCCCAGGATCCACACCAGTTCGCGTGGCTTCTGGTAGCTGCCATACAGCAGCCCGCGGAACATGTGCAGGTAGACCACGATGAAGAACAGCGAGGCACCGGTGGAGTGCATGTAGCGGATCAGCCAGCCCCACTCCACGTCACGCATGATGTATTCGATGGAGGCGAATGCTTCGGCGGCATTCGTCTTGTAGTGCATGGTCAGGAAGATGCCGGTGACGATCTGGTTGACCAGCACCAGCAGCGCCAGCGAGCCGAAGTAGTACCAGATGTTGAAGTTCTTCGGCGCGTAGTACTCACTGACGTGCTTGCGATAGATCGGCATCAACCCCGGCGCGCGGGCATTGACCCAGTCGGCCACGCCGGTGGCGGTACGGCTGAGGATGTTGGACATCAGGCAGCCCCCTGCGGATCGACACCGATGATGATGGTGTTGTCGTCCTGGTAGTGGTGCGCGGGCACCTTCAGGTTGATGGGTGCGGGCACGTCCTTGAAGACGCGGCCGGACATGTCGAAGCGCGACTTGTGGCAGGGGCAGAAATAGCCCCCCTTCCATTGGGGGTCGTAGGGCTCGGGGCGGATTTCACCGACCATTTCCGGCGAACAGCCCAGGTGCGTGCAGAGACCGACCAGCACCGAGATCTCGGGCTTGATCGAGCGCAGCTCCGGGTTCTGCTTGAGCACGTACTCCGGCTGCTGGTCCTTCTCGCCGGACTCGGGGTCCTTCAAGCGGCCATCCAGCCCATGCAGCGCGTCAAGGATCGCCTTGGACCGTTTGACGATCCAGATCGGCTGGCCACGCCATTCCACGATCAGGCGTTGGCCTTCCTGCAGGGCGCTGATGTCGGCCACCACCGGTGCGCCGGCAAGCTTGGCGCGGGCACTGGGGTTCCAGGATTTGATGAAGGGAACTGCGGTGAATCCGACGCCGACGGCGCCCACCACGGCTGTGGTGGCAGTAAGAAAACGCCGACGTCCGGTGTTGACTGGATCGTGTACCCCATCGTTGGCCATCCGGCACTCCGATATTGATTAGGTAGCTTTAAGGCTGCCAGCGGTTCCGGTGGGGGCCAGAGCCGCATTGAATCTCGGTCGAGTGTAGCGGAACCGTTGCGCGCCACACAACGCATTGCAACAACATAGTTTGCGGGGTTGCCGGCCAGCGGCCGGCACTACCTGTTCAAAGGTGTGCGACTGACAGTCGACACCTACCTGTTAACGGTGGGCCGACCAACGATCGGCACCTACTGCTTGCTCAGCACCGTGCGATAGCGCTCGGCCAGCTGGCCGACCCGGCGCACGTAATACTGGGTCTCGCTGTAGGGAGGCACGCCGCGATGGCGATCGACCGCGCCCTCGCCCGCGTTGTAGCCGGCAGCGGCCAGGGTCAGGTCTCCATTGAAACGCTTCAACAGCCACGCCAGATACTGCACACCGCCACGGATGTTCTGCCCCGCGTCGTAGGAATCGCTGACGCCGAAGCGCGCGGCGGTGGGCGGCATCAGCTGCATCAGGCCCTGGGCGCCGGCACGGCTGAGTGCGGTCGGGTTGTAGGCCGACTCGGCATGGATGATCGCGCGTACCACGGCCTCTTCCACCCCGAATTCGCGTGCGGCCGAGGTGATCTCGCTCTGGAAGGCCGTGGTGTTCAGGCGCACGCTGCCGAAATCGACGCGCGGATTGACCCCGCAGGCGTAGCAGCGCTCCATGAAGCTGTAGCGGATCGTCCGCACCGGGCCGAGGTTGGCGACCTGGGTCGGGCGTGCGCTGGTGTAGTGGCGCACCCCGTCCTGCATGTACGAATAGACCTGTCCGCTGACCATCCTGCCGCCGCGCGGACTGGCCGGCGTAGCGGCCGCTGCGGGTGCCGGGGTCGCTGCGACAGCAGGACTGGCCGCAGCGGCGGCGACCGCGACCGGATTACGCTCGGCGTTGGCCACCACTGCAGCAGGTGCCGCAGGTGCTGGTAGCGGGGTTGGCACCGGCGTGGCGACCGCAGCGCGCACCGCCCTGCCCGCGCTGCGGGTGTAGCTGATGGTGCTGCATTGGGCACCGGCCACCCGCTTGCTGACATAGCTGGTGACACCGTCGGCGCCGAGGCACTTGTACAGGGTACCGGCGCTGGCCGGCGCAGCGGTCAGCGCAGCGATGATGATCGCCGTTATCCCCAGTCTCCCCTTCATGGCCGCGAGTGTCCCAGCTTCGCTGCAGCTTGCCAAGGGCGCCGGCTCAGACCGTGACGGCGGGCACGGCCAGGACCTGGCCGAGCCCGGTCAGGCGCTGGGCCAGCTCCTCGCGCAGCTCGGCCGGCATGGTCCACACCGCCACCGGCAGGCGATCCAGGCTGAGGATCTGGGCCAGCATCATGCCGCGGCTTTCCGCGCCCATCCGCAACAGGCAATGCGCTGGTCCGTCGGCCTCCAGCACGCCGCACCAGGGTGGAATGCGCCCGGTCAGCTCCGCTTCGCTGCCGGCCAGGCGCAGGACGGCCTGCAGCGCGAACGGCGCCTGGCTGACCGCCTGACGCACCATCACATCCGGCGGCGCCGGAGTGCGCCGATGCAGGCCGGGCTCTGGCAGCGGACGCACTGCGCCCATCCGGTCCACGCGCAGCGTGCGCCAATCCTGCCGCCCCAGGTCCCAGGCCAGCAGATACCAGCGCCGTCCGTAGTTGACCAGGTGCTGGGCCTCGACTTCCCGTTGCGTCACCGCGTCCTGCGCGCTGCGGTATTCGAAGGCCAGCCGCGCGGCCTGCCGGCAATGCTGGGCCAGCTGCCCGAGCAGGCGCGCGTCGGTGGACGGCAGGTCAGACAGGGTCGCAGTGGCGGCATGCACTTCGCCGGCCTGCTGGCGGCGACGCGCCGGCACCAGCGGGTCGAGCTTGGACAGCAGGCCCCGTGCCGTGTCGTCGATGCCGGAGACCGTGGCCGACGCCGCGCGCAGGGCAATCGCCAGTGTGGTGGCCTCCTCCTCATCCAGCAGCATCGGCAGCACCGGCGCACCCGCACCCAGCCGATAGCCCCCGCCTACGCCTGCCGAGGCCTGCACCGGGTATCCCAGCTCGCGCAGGCGCTCGACATCGCGGCGGATGCTGCGCCGGTCCACGCCCATGCGCTCGGCCAGCTCGGCGCCGGACCAGTGACGGCGGGCCTGCAGCAGGGAAATCAGGCGAAGCAGGCGATGGGCGGTATGGCGCATGAGAGATCGCGGACAGAAGTCGTCCGCAATTGTGCCCCAGCATGACCCCACTTCACCACCACCTGCAGGGAGCAATGCCATGACGTCACGCCAGATCACCCTCTACCACGCCGCCCGTTCACGCTCGAGCGGCGCTGTCGCCCTGCTCGAAGCGCTGGGCGCCGACTACCGCATGCAGGTGCTGGACCTGAAGGCTGGCGCCAACCTGGCCCCGGCCTACCTGGCGATCAACCCGATGGGCAAGGTGCCGGCCATCGTCCACAACGGCGCCCTGGTGACCGAGCAGGTGGCGATCTATCTGTACCTGGCCGACCTGTACCCGGAAGCAGGGCTGGCGCCGCCGATCGGCGACGCCCTGCGCGGCCCTTACCTGCGCTGGATGGCCTTCTATGGCGCCTGTTTCGAGCCGGCGATGATCGACCGGGCGATGCGCCGCGATCCTCCGCCGCATGCGATGTCGCCCTACAACGATGCCGATACGGTGCTGCAGGTGATCGAAGCACAGCTCGCGCAGGGACCGTACCTGCTGGGCGAGGTGATGAGTGCGGCCGACGTGCTGTGGGGCAATGCGCTGGCCTGGACCAGTGCGTTCGGCCTGGTGCAGCCAGCACCGGCGACGGCCGCCTACATCGAACGGATGAGCGCGATGACCGCGTTTGATCGTTCGCGGCAGATCGATGCGGAGCTGATCGCGGCGTAAGGGCACTCGCCGGGCACGGCCCGGCGCTACCAAACGGGGCGGGATGCGGGTGGCGCGGGACCATGGCGCCGCGCGAGCGCAGGGCGAGCGGGGCGGGATGCGGGTAGAATCGCCCCTTTCCCGCCACCCGAATGGATTAAGCGCCATGACCGGGACGCCAGACGTCTTTCCGCCCGCCACGCCGGGCGGTACCCCGCTCGTTGCCCTGCCCTCTGGTCCGCGCAAGCCCGACCAGGTGAAAGGCAAGCTGTACATCAAGACCCACGGTTGCCAGATGAACGAGTACGACTCGGCCAAGATGGCCGACGTGCTCGCCGCCAGCGATGGCCTGGAACTGACCGATCGCCCGGAAGACGCCGACGTCATCCTGGTCAACACCTGCTCGATCCGCGAAAAGGCGCAGGAGAAGGTGTTCAGCCAGCTGGGCATCTGGAAGAGCCTGAAGAACCAGGGCCGCGAGGTCATCATCGGCGTTGGCGGTTGCGTGGCGTCGCAGGAAGGCGAGGCGATCATCAAGCGTGCGCCGTTCGTCGACCTGGTGTTCGGCCCGCAGACACTGCATCGCCTGCCGGAACTGATCCGCGCCCGTCGCGAGCAGCAGCGCCCGCAGGTGGACATCAGCTTCCCGGARATCGAGAAGTTCGAYCGCMTGCCCGARCCGCGTGCTGATGGCGCATCGGCATTCGTGTCGATCATGGAGGGCTGCTCCAAGTACTGTTCGTTCTGCGTGGTGCCCTACACGCGTGGCACCGAAGTCAGCCGCCCGTTCGAAGACGTGGTGGTGGAAGTGGCACAACTTGCGGCACAGGGCGTGCGCGAGATCAATCTGCTCGGCCAGAACGTCAACGCCTACCGTGGCCCCTATGGTGATGGCGAGCTCGCCGACCTGGGCCTGCTGATCCGCACCATCGCCGAGATCGACGGCATCGGTCGCATCCGCTTCACCACCTCGCACCCGCTGGAGTTCAGCGATTCGTTGATCGACGCGTTCCGCGATGTACCGCAGTTGGCCAACTTCCTGCACCTGCCGGTGCAGGCTGGCAGCGACCGCGTGCTGTCGGCGATGAAACGCGGTTACACCGCTCTGGAATTCAAATCGAAGATCCGCAAGCTGCGTGCGGTGCGCCCGGACATCTCGATCAGTTCGGACTTCATCGTCGGTTTCCCCGGCGAGACGGATGCTGATTTCGAGAAGACCATGAAGCTGATCGAGGATATCGGCTTCGACCACAGCTTCTCCTTCATCTATTCGCGTCGCCCGGGCACGCCGGCTGCAGACCTGGAAGACACGATCAGCGACGCGGAAAAGCATGCGCGCCTGTCGCGGCTGCAGGAACGAATCAACGCGCATGCCGCGCAGATCTCCGAAAAGATGGTCGGCAGCGTACAGACCGTGCTGGTGGAAGGCCCTTCGCGCAAGAACCCGAACGAACTGACCGGCAAGACCGAGAACATGCGTTCGGTGAACTTCCCGGCGCACCCGCGCCTGATCGGCCAGTTCGTGGACGTGGTGATCACGGAAGCGATGACCAACTCGCTGCGCGGGCGCGTCGTGACGGAATAGGGTGTGCCGACCAACGGTCGGCACCCACCGAGGGATTGAGGTGTGCCGACCAACGGTCGGCACCCACCGAGGAATTGAGGTGTGCCGACCAGCGGTCGGCACCTACCGGGGTGGATGCCGACCGTTGGTCGGCGTGCTTCAATCCAGGCGTTTGCGGAAGCGCAGGATGGCCAGGGTCATCATCGCCACGATGAACACCAGCAGCGCCAGCGCGTCCGGCCACAGCTCCCACAGCGAAGCCCCGCGCAGCATGATGCCGCGTACCAGGCGCAGGAAATGGGTCAGCGGCAATACTTCAGCCAGCCACTGCACCGGCCGGGGCATGCCAGCGAACGGGAACATGAAGCCCGACAGCAGGATGGAGGGCAGGAACAGGAACAGGGTCATCTGCATGGCCTGGAACTGCGAACGCGCCCGGGTTGAAATCAACAGGCCCAGCGCCAGGTTGGCCAGCACCAGCAGCACGGCGGCCAGATAGACATCCAGCAGGCTGCCGCGGATCGGGACCTCGAACAACCACGTGCCCAGCAGCAGCACCAGGGTGGTCTGCAGCAGACCGATCGCTGCGTATGGCAGTACCTTGCCGACCATCAGTTCGCTGCGCGATACCGGCGTGGCGATCAGCAGCTCCATGTTGCCGCGTTCGCGCTCGCGTACCACCGCCACTGCAGTGAACATCACCAGGGTCATGGTCAGGATCACTCCGATCAGGCCGGGCACGATGTTCACCGCTGACCGTCGTTGCGGGTTATAGAAGCTGATGACACTCACCGGCCCGCTGGCGATGCTGCCTTCGCGTAGCGGCCGCGTGTTGCTGGTCGGCCGCGTGTCCAGCGGCACCTGCGCCAACTGGATCGCCGCACTCTGCACCACCGTGTCGCTGCCATCGACCAGTACCTGCACCGCTTCGCGGCCTTCGTAGCGGCGTCGTTCGAAATCGGCGGGAATCACGATACCCACGCTGATCCGGCCCCGTCGCAACGCCTCCATCAGCTGGTCGGGCGTATAGGCCTGTGCGCGCGGGGCAATCACACCGGTGGCGACCATGTCCTGCACCAGCGCGCGAGAAGCCGCACTGTTGGCCTGGTCGGCGATGCCGGCATCCAGGTGCCGCAGGTTGAGGTTGATCGCATAGCCGAACAGCAGCAGCTGCATCACCGGGATGCCGATGATCATCGCCAGGGTGATCCGGTCGCGGCGCAGCTGGCGCAGCTCCTTGAGCATGATCGCCCACAGCCGTCGCAGGCTCATGCCGCCGGCTCCCGGCCGCGGCCACGGGTAGCGGAAACGAAGACGTCTTCCAGGTTGGGCGCCACCGGTTCGATGCTGGCCTGCGGATCGGCGGTGGCAAGGGCCTGCGCCAGCACGGCGGTATCGGCCGCGCCCTCGCTGCACAGCACACGCAGCTCGGTGCCGATCTGCGCCACGCTGAGCACGCCCGGCAGCGCCGCCAGCGCGCGGCTGGCCTGCCGGGGTTGCGCGGTGGTGACGGCCAGGGTGCGACCCTGCAGCTGCGCGCACAGTTCGGCCGGCGTGCCATCGGCTACCAGGGCACCGCGATCAAGGATCGCCAGCCGGTGGCAGCGTTCGGCCTCGTCCATGTAGTGGGTGGACACCAGCACCGTGGTGCCGGCATCGGCGAGTTCGAACAGCGCCTCCCAGAAATCGCGACGCGACTCGGGATCGACCGCACTGGTCGGCTCATCCAGGAACAGCAGTTCCGGCGCATGGATCACCGCACCGGCCAGCGCCAGCCGCTGCTTCTGCCCACCACTGAGGGTGCCGGCCAACTGCACCTGGCGGTCCTGCAGGCGATACTGCAGCAGCAGCGCATCGACCCGTTGCCGCGCCTGCGCGCGTGGCAGATCCTGGATGGCGGCAAGGAATTCCAGGTTCTCCCGCACTGACAGATCTTCGTACAACGAAAAGCGCTGGGTCATGTAGCCGATGCGGCGGCGCAACGCTTCGGCCTGCGCCGGGATCGCCAGGCCCAGCACGTCGATCTCGCCCGCGCTCGGCTCAAGCAGCCCGCACAGCATGCGGATGGTGGTCGACTTGCCCGAGCCGTTGGGGCCGAGGAAGCCGTATACCTGCCCACGCGGCACCTGCAGATCGACGTTGTCCACCGCCAGCAGGTCGCCGAAACGGCGGCTCAGGCCCTGCGCGCGCACGGCGATGCCATCGACCGGATTCAGAAACGCACCTGCACCGGCAGCCCGGCAGGCAGCGCCTGCATGTCGGCACTGTCGTCGATCTCGATCTCGACCAGGTAGCTCAGCCGCGAGACGTCATCACCGGTCAACGCGTAATAGGGGGTAAAGGAGGGTTCACTGCGGATCGACCGCACATGCCCTTTCAATACGGTATTCGCGCCGTCCAGCTGCACCTGCACCGCCTGCCCTACTTTCACCTGCAGGCGCAATGGCTGCGGCAGGTACACACGCGCATACGGCCGTTCGCCCACCAGCATCACCACCAACGGCGCACCGATCGGTGCCTGGTCGCCTTGCCTGTAGGGCAACGCATCAACCACGCCATCGCGTGGCGCGCGCAGCTGCAGTTTCTGCAGGTTGACGGCCTGCACGACCTCCTGTGCCTGTGTCGCCCTGGAGGTAGCCTGGCCCTGGGCGATGTCCTCACGACGGTTGCCGCGCTGCAGCTCCAGCCACACCTGTTCGGCAGCGCGCACGCTGGCCACGGCGTTGTCGGCGGCCGCTCGCGCCCGGTCGAGGTCGGCGGCCGCAACCAGCCGCTGGCGGGCCAGCGGTTGCACCCGGCGGTAGTACGCGGTGGCTTCCGCCGCCTGCGCGCGCAGCGCGGTGAGCTGTGCCTGCGCCTGGGCGATCTGCTCCGGACGCGGTCCCACCTGCAGTTCCTCGAGCTGTGCCTGCGCGCGGGCCGTTTCGGCCTGTGCGGCGTCGAGCTGGGCTGCGCCACGGACAGGGTCCAGGCGCATCAGCAGCGCGCCCGCCTTGACCGCCTGCCCCTCGCGCACGTCAACGGTACTGATCACTTCAGCCGCCGGTGCGGGCACGCTGATCCGGTCCCATTCAAGCGTACCCAGTGCTGCTGGTGGTGCTTCGCCGCACCCCGCCAGCAGGCAGCTGCCCAGCAACCCCATCCTGCGCACCCACGTGCCCACGGCCATGCGCCACCTCCTGCGATGGCGCCACGGTGCCATGCTCCCTGTGCACCCGCAATGATCCAGATCAGCGCTGGCCAATAATTGATCAGCCGCTGCCAACGCCACTGCCGCAAGGCTCGCTGCCACCTATCCACAGGTTCGTGGCAACACCGTCCACACCGCATGTGGAAAACCCTGCAGGCACTGGCACAATTTTCACCACGGCATCATCTTCCTTGTGGCACAAGCCCTGCGAAGGTCTATCCACAGGTTTCTTCGGCGCCGGTCCACACCCGGTGTGGAGAACTGTCGTCATGCCGACTTGCGCGTTACCCTTGTCGTCCCTGACTCCATCGCGGTGGACGGCGACCCCGCCCCACCCCAAGCAATGAAAAGCATCGAGCATCGAGACTTCACCCTGTCGCCGGAAGACAACGCGCAGCTGGCCAACCTGTGCGGCCCGTTCGACGGCCACCTTCGCCAGATCGAACTGAAGCTTGGCGTGGAAATCGCCAACCGCGGCTTCGTGTTCCGCATCAGCGGCCCGGCCGAGGCCAGCGCCGAGGCGCAGAAACTGATCGAGGCGCTGTACGAAGAAGCCGCCGAGACCACCTTCGACAACCACGCCATTCACCTGCGGCTGAACGCGGCCAACATCGAACAGATCGCCGACCGCTCCTACGAAGCGCAGGACGTGGCGATCAAGGTCAAGCGCGGAACCGTGCGCGGCCGGGGTTCCAACCAGAGCCGCTACCTGCACCAGATCGTCAGCCACGACATCAACTTCGGCATCGGCCCGGCCGGTACCGGCAAGACATTCCTGGCCGTGGCCAGCGCGGTGGAAGCACTGAACGAATCGCGCGTACAGCGCCTGATCCTGGTGCGTCCGGCGGTCGAGGCCGGCGAGAAGCTGGGCTTCCTGCCCGGCGACCTGAGCCAGAAGGTCGACCCGTACCTGCGCCCACTGTACGACGCCCTGTATGAAATGCTGGGCGTGGAAAAGGTGCTCAAGCTGCTGGAAAAGAACGTCATCGAGATCGCGCCGCTGGCCTACATGCGCGGCCGCACGCTCAACGATGCGTTCGTGATCCTGGACGAAGCGCAGAACACCACCATCGAACAGATGAAGATGTTCCTGACCCGCCTGGGCTTCGGTTCCACCGCCGTGGTCACCGGCGACCTGACCCAGACCGACCTGCCCAAGCATGTGAAGTCCGGTCTGCGCGATGCGATCGACGTGCTGCGCGACGTGGAGGGCGTCAGCTTCACCTTCTTCGAAGCCCGCGACGTGGTCCGCCACCCGCTGGTGGCGCGGATCGTCAGTGCCTACGACCGCCGCGACCTGCATGAGATCCAACCTGGAGCGACTCCATGACCCGTGGTCCCGTACGACTGGATGTCGCCGTCAGCTACGCCCTGCCCCGCGCCGGGCTGCCCTCTGCCGTCAGCTTCCGCAAGTGGGTGGCGGCTGCGCTGAAGGGCCGGATCCGCGAGGCCGACCTGGCCATCCGCGTGGTCGACAGCAAGGAAGGCCAGTCGTTGAACCGGCACTACCGGGGCAAGGACTACGCCACCAACGTGCTGAGCTTCCCGGCCGACGTGCCGGAGGGCCTGCCCAAGGGCGTCAAGTTCCCGCTGCTGGGCGACCTGGTGATCTGCGCACCGGTGGTGGCGCGTGAAGCCGACGAGCAGGGCAAAGTGCTCAACGCCCACTACGCGCACCTGACCGTACACGGCGTGCTGCACCTGCTCGGCTGGGACCACGAGGACGACAAGGAAGCCGAGGCGATGGAACAGCTGGAGCGCGAAATCCTGGCCGAGCTCGGCATCGACGACCCGTACGCGGGCGAGCGCTGAAACCTGGCCAGCCCCTGCGTGATCGAGCCCATGCTCGGGCGCAGTGGGCCATGCGCCCCGCAGAACCGACCAGAATGCAGCCGAGCATGGGCTCGGCTCTACCACGGAACCTCGCCTGTGCTGCTGCGTACTGCCCTGCCCCTGCTGCTCGTTGCCTCCACCGCTTCCGCCGCGCCGGACCTGCCTGCCCTGATCGAATGCCGCCAGGGCGTGGCCGAGCACGCCGCGCTGGCACCGCTGCTGGCCGATCCGCTGAAGGCCGTGGCCCACGGCCTGCAGCCGCTGCCGCAGGGCAACCAGTTCATGAGCGAGTACCGGCTGGCCAGCCCGATCACCGTGTTCGGCCAGCAGGCCGAGCGTGTGGCCGTGGCCGGCGCCAGCGTCATGGCCGTACTCGACCAGGCCGACCCGCGGCCGTTGGCCAAGCAGCTGGCCCTGGAGATCGGCTACGACCAGGACGGCAAGTTCATGGCCGGGCGCGAGCTGGTCAGCCGCGATGTGACCGACCCGAAGACCGGGGAGGCGCAGATCGAGTCGATCATCCTCAGCGTATCCACCGTCGCCAGCCACCCCGGAAGGACCCTGGCCGGCTGCACCTACAGCCTGGACCTGCCGGCCGAGGACGAGGGCCCGGCCGCCACCGCCCCGGCGGCCGACGGTCACTGACAGGCCCCCACATCCTGCTAGACTTGGGTCATCGCCCGGCCTGCCGGGTGCCTTTTTTCCAGAGATGTCAGAAGACGACAGTAGTAGCTCCTTCGTGGAGCACAGTGAAAAGAAGCGCGGCTGGCTTGAACGCCTGACGTCTGCTTTTTCCGGCGAACCCCACACCCGCGACGAGCTGGTCGCTGTCCTGCACACCGCGCAGGAAGAAGGGTTGATCGCCGCCGATACCCTGAAGATGATGGAAGGTGCCATTTCGGTGGCCGAGCTGACCGTGGGCGACGTGATGATCTCGCGTTCGCAGATGGTCTCGCTGCCGGTCGAGGCGCCCTTCCTGGAGCTGATGAAGCAGGTGGTCGAGTCCGGTCATTCGCGCTTCCCGGTGCATGGCGAAAACAAGGACGACATCCTTGGCGTGTTGCTGGCCAAGGACCTGCTGCGTGGCGTGGTTGCCGACAACGGTCCGGGCAACGTGCGTGAACTGCTGCGCCCGGCGGTGCTGATTCCGGAAGCGAAGAAGCTCAACGTACTGCTGAAGGAATTCCGCCTGTCGCGCAACCACATGGCGATCGTGGTGGACGAGTACGGCGGTGTCGCCGGCCTGGTCACCATCGAGGACGTGCTGGAGCAGATCGTCGGCGAGATCGACGACGAGCATGACGAGGCCGAGGATTTCTCCGCGCAGATCGCCATCCAGGCTGATGGCCAGTACGTGGTGGATGCACTGACGCCGATCGGCGATTTCAACGAGCGCTTCGGTGCCACCTTCTCCGATGAGGACTACGACACCATCGGTGGCCTGGTAACCGAAGCGGTGGGCCATCTGCCGGAAGTCGGTGACGAACTGGCGCTGGACCGCTTCATGTTCCGCGTAGCCCGCGCCGATGCGCGCCGGGTCCAGGCATTCCATGTAACGGTGCTGGCACCGGACGCGCAGGACGACGCTTGAAGCACCGTGGCCTGATCCTGACCCTGTGGCTGGCGTTGTGCCTGCTGGCCACGGCCCTGCCCCTGGCTGCGTTCGCGCAGGCGGCGGCGCCGACCGTTTCGACGGCCAGCGATGCCCCTGCCCCGCGCGTCGGTGTGGTCACCATGCAGCCCGGCACCGTGTTCTTCGAACGCTTCGGCCACGATGCCATCGTCGTGCTGGACCCAGTGAGCGGCGAGGCGATCTCGTACAACTTCGGCTACTTCGATCCGTCCGAACAGGATTTCATCGGCCGCTTCGTGCGTGGCGACATGATGTATTACCTGGTGGCGCTGCCGCTGCAGCAGGACCTGTCGTACTACGACGAGACCGGCCGCGGTGCCAGCGTGCAGTGGCTGGATATCACGCCTGACCAGGCGCGCTCGCTGGCCGCCGACCTGGCCGAACGGGCCAAGCCGGAAAACGCGCGCTACCACTACGATTACTACACCGCCAACTGCGCGACGATGGTGCGCGACACGCTGGACAAGGCACTGGGCGGCGGGCTGCATTCACAGCTGTCGGGCCGTTCGCGTGGCAACACCTATCGCAGCGAGTCGGTGCGCCTGGCGTCGCCGGCCCCGTGGATGTGGCTGGGCTTCGATATCGGCCTGGGTCCGTTTGCCGACCAGCCGCTGTCGCGCTGGCAGGAAGCCTTCGTGCCGATGCGCCTGGCCGATGCCCTGCGGCAAGCCCGCAACAGCGACGGCCGCCCGCTGGTGCAGTCCGAGCAGGAACTGCTGCCGCACCGCATCGATCCCGAACCCAAGGAGTTCGCGCGCCGCTGGTGGCCGTGGCTGCTGTGTGGCCTGGTGATTGCGGTGGGCGTGCTGGCGCTGCGCAGGCGTACGCGCCTGCTGGCCGGCCTGGCCTTGCCGCTGTGGCTGCTGTGCACGATCGCCGGTGGCCTGCTGGTGTTCCTGTGGGGTTTCAGCACGCACTACGCTGCCTGGGCCAACCGCAACCTGCTGCTGCTGTCGCCGCTGTGCGTACTGCTGTTGCCGGGGGCGATCAGCCTGCTGCGACGGCGCGTGCCTGGCCGCATGTTCAGGATCGTCCTGTGGCTGGTGGCGGTGCAGGCCGTGGCTGCCCTGGTGCTGCACTGGCTGAGCCTGCAGGCGCAGTACAACGTGCAGTGGATCGTACTGCTGCTGCCGGTCCACGCGGCGCTGGCCTGGGTGCTGGGGCGCCGTCCTCACTTGTCGGAAACGCAGCACTGACGCACGATGGCGGGCATGTCATTGCCCGCCTCACTGCCCGCCCCTGCTGCTGCCGCCTCCGCCGCAGCCAATCCCACCTGCGTCATCAACTGCGTCCACTACGATGACGACGGCAAACGCCACGACATCAGTCTGGATGCCATCAGCGATGTCATCGCCAGCAACAATGGTTTCGTCTGGGTCGGCCTGTACGATCCGAACGAAGATGTACTGCTGAAGCTGCAGGAAGAATTCTGCCTGCACGACCTGGCCGTCGAAGATGCGCGCAACGCGCACCAGCGCCCCAAGGTGGAGGCCTACGGCAACTCGTTGTTCGTGGTGGTGACCACCGCGCAGATGGTTGACGAGCGCATCCAGTACGGCGAGACCCACGCCTTCCTCGGCCCACGGTTCCTGGTGACCGTTCGCCATGGCGCCTCGCTCTCGTACGCACCGGTGCGTGCGCGCGTGGAGCGCGAACCACAGCTGCTGAAGATGGGCCCGTCGTACTGCCTGTACGCCGTGGCCGACTTCGTGGTCGACAATTACCTGCCCATCACCAACCGCTTCCGCGACACCCTGGAACTGCTGGAGAAGGACATCTTCGCCGACAGCTACAAACGCAGCACGGTGGTGCGCCTGTACGAGCTCAAGCGCGAGTTGAACAAGATGCGGATGGCGGTGGCGCCACTGCAGGATGTACTGGCACAGCTGCGCCGCTACCAGGGCGAGCTGTTCCCGGACGAAGTGAAGCTGTATATCCGCGACGTGCACGACCATGCGGTACGCATCAGCGATGTCATCGACACGCTGCGCGAGATGCTGGGCACGGCCCTGAGCGTGAACCTGTCACTGGTGACGCTGGCCCAGGGTGAGACAGTGAAGCGGCTGGGTGCCTGGGCCGCGCTGCTGGCCGCACCGACGCTGATCACCAGCTGGTATGGCATGAATTTTAGCCACATGCCGGAATTGAACCAGCCATGGGCCTACCCGCTGATGATCGTCGCTGTCGGTGGCATCTGCGTTGGCCTGTACCGGCTGTTCAAGCGGGTGAAGTGGTTGTAGGGCGTATCGACCAACGGTCGATACCCACCGAACCGTTAGGCCACCAACGGGTGAAGTGGCTGTAGGGCGTATCGACCAACGGTCGATACCCACTGGACCGGTAGGCCACCAACCGTCGATACCCACTGGACCGGTAGGCCACGACGGTCGACACCTAGCGTACCTATCGTGGCGCATTGGGCGAACATCAAGCCACGTAGATGGTCTTGATGTTCATGAACTCATGGATGCCGTGGTCGGCCAGTTCACGGCCGAAACCTGATTCCTTGCTGCCGCCGAACGGCAACCGTGCATCGCTCTTGACGATGGCGTTGACGAAGGCCGCGCCGCATTCCATGCGCTGGGCGAAGGACTCGCCACGCACCGGGTCGCGCGTCCACACGCTGCCGCCGAGGCCGAAGCGGGTGTCGTTGGCCACGCGCAGTGCCTCGGCTTCATCCTTGACCCGGATGACCGCAGCGACCGGCCCGAACAGTTCTTCGTCATAGGCCGGCATGCCCGGCCCCACCTGGTCGAGCACGCTGGCCGGGTAGCCCGCATGCGAACCGGCGATCGGTTCGCCGCCGATCAGCACCCGCGCGCCTTTGGCGACGCTGGCCTGCACCTGCTTGTGCAGTTCGTCGCGCAGGTCGGCACGGGCCATCGGTGCCAGCGTGGTGCCGCGCTCGTTCGGGTCGCCGTACTGACGCTCGCCTGCAGCTTCGACGAAGCGCCGGGTGAATTCATCGGCCACCGCTTCAACCACAATGAAGCGCTTGGCGGCAATGCAGGTCTGGCCACTGTTGTCGAAGCGCGACTTCACCGCGGCGGCAACCGCCTTGTCCAGGTCGGCATCATCGAGCACCACGAAGGCGTCGCTGCCGCCCAGCTCCATCACCGACTTCTTCAACTGGCTGCCAGCGTTGGACGCGATGGAGCGCCCTGCCCTCTCGCTGCCGGTCAGGGTGACTGCCTTCACCCGTGCATCGCGCAGTACGTCGGCAGCCTGGTCGTTGTCGATGTGCAGCACGTCGAACACACCGTCCGGCAGGCCGCCATCGCGGCACACCGCCAGGATCAGGTCGGCGCACTGCGGCACGTTGCTGGCGTGCTTGAGCAGCGCCACGTTGCCGGCCATGAACGCCGGGGCCAGGAAGCGGAACACCTGCCAGATCGGGAAATTCCACGGCATCACCGCGAACACGCAGCCGATCGGTTCATAGCGCACGTAACTGCGCTGGGCCTCGGTATCGATCAGCTGCGGCTTCAGATAGTCGGCGGCATGGTCGGCATAGAACTCACAGGTGGTCGCGCACTTTTCCACTTCGGCCAGGGCCTCGGCCTTCAGCTTGCCCATCTCGCTGGTCATGGCCTGCTGCAGGTCATCGCGGCGCGCACGCAGCTGGCCGGCAATCTGCTTGAGGATCGCCCCGCGATCCTGCAGCGAGCGCTCGGCCCAGCGTGGGAACGCCTCGGCTGCGGCCTGCAGGCGCTGCTCGATGGCAGCGGCATCCATCAGCTCATGGCGGTAGGTCACCTGGCCGGTGGCCGGGTTGATGATCTCGACGGTCATGGGGGGTCTCCATCAGGTAGACCCCCATTGTGCGCCGGCCGCCGTGAGCCGGATGTTGCCGGCTCAGCCGTTGTCCTGGCGGGCCAGCTGCAGGTCGCGCTGGCGTCGCTTCTCCGCACGCGCATTGATGTACCAGCCGATCACCGCAGCAATGGACACTGCAGACACCAGCAGCGTGGCCAGCGCATTGATCTTCGGGCTGATGCCCATGCGTACCGAGGCGAACACCTTCATCGGCAGCGTGGTCGAGCCCGGCGTGGCAACGAAGCTGGCCACCACCACGTCATCCAGCGACAGGGTGAACGCCAGCAGCCAACCGGCCACCAGCGCCGGGGCGATGATCGGCAGGGTGATGCGGGTGAACACGGTCAGCCGGCTCGCGCCGAGATCCATCGCCGCTTCTTCCAGCGACAGGTCCATCTCCTGCAGGCGCGAGGACACCACCACGGTGACGAAGCACAGGGTGAAGGTGACGTGGGCGATCCAGATGGTAGCCAGGCCACGCGCCGGGAAGCCCGGAATCGCGCCCATCGAGGCCAGCAGCGCCATCAGCGAGAAGCCGAGGATCACGTCCGGCATCACCAGCGGCGCGGTCACCAGCGCACCGAAGAACGGCTTCCCGCGGAAACGCTTGAAGCGGGTCATCACCATCGCCGCCAGCGTGCCGAGCACGGTGGCGGTACAGGCGGTCCAGAACGCGACCACCAGGCTGGTCCACATCGCATCCATCAGCGCCCGGTCGGCAAACAGATCGCTGTAGGCACGGGTGGAGAACCCGGCCCAGACCATGGCCAACCGCGAGCTGTTGAACGAATAGAACATCAACAGCAGGATCGGCAGGTACAGGAAAGCGAAGCCGAGCAGCAGCACGCCCAGGCCCAGGCCCTTGGCAGAACGCGGGCTCATGCCTGCTTCCCTTCCAGCAAACGCTGCTGGGATCGGTTGAACAGCAGGATCGGCACCAGCAGCAACAGGATCATCGCCGCCGCCATTGCCGAGGCACCGGGCCAGTTGCGGTTGTTGAAGAACTCGTTCCACAGCTGGCGACCGACCATCAGGGTTTCCGAGCCACCCAGCATTTCCGGGATCACGAATTCGCCGATCGCCGGGATCATCACCAGCATGCAGCCGGCGATGATGCCCGCCTTCGACAGCGGCAGGGTGATGCGCAGGAACGCCTGCCACGGCTTGGCGCCGAGGTCGTAGGCTGCTTCCAGCAGTCGGTGGTCATGCTTGACCAGGTTGGCGTACAGCGGAAGCACCATGAACGGCAGATAGCAGTACACGATGCCGATGTAGGCTGCGGTCGGGGTGTCGATCAGCTGCAGTTTCGGCAGGCCCATCGAGGTCATCAGCGACTGCAGGCCGGTGTACTGCAGGAACTGGTCGAGCAGGCCGTTGCGGTCCAGGATCGCTTTCCATGCATAGACGCGGATCAGGAACGAGGTCCACGACGGCAGCACCACCAGCATCATCGCCACGTTGCGCGCGGCCGGCGACAGGCGGGCGATGGCATAGGCCATCGGATAGCCGATCAGCAGGGTGAGGAAGGTCGAGATGGCGGCGATCTTGATCGAGCTCAGGAACGCCTGCGCATAGATCGAATCACGGAACAGCGCCAGGTAGTTCTCGAGGTTGAGCTTGAGCGAGAGCCCGCCATCGACGTACTGCAGCAGCCAGGTGTACGGCGGCGAGCCGACCCGGCTGTGCGAGAAACTGATCATCAGCACGATCAGGAACGGCACGGCGAAGAACAGCAGCAGCCACAGGTACGGAATGCCGATCACCGTGGCACGCAGCCCCGGCAGCCAGCGCTTGAGGCCGGCGGCGCTCATGAGGTCAGCACCACGCCGTCGTTGTCGCGCCAGTGCACCCACACCTCGTCACCCCAGGTCAGGCCATCGCTGGCCCAGCGCTGCGAGTTGGCGAAGTTGGCCAGCACCTTGGCGCCGCTGGGCAAGCGCACGTGGTAGACCGAATGGCTGCCGAAGTAGGCAATGTCCTCGATCACGCCCTGCGCCTTGTTGGTGTGCCCTTCCGGCTCATCCTTGCCGATCATCACCTTCTCCGGGCGCAGCGCGAACGCGACCGGCTGCCCTTCGTAACAGGTGATGCCATGGGCGATGTAGACCGGCGCCGGGAACAGCGGCGAGCGCACGGTCACGTATTCGGGCAGGTCCTCGTCGATCACCCCGTCGAACAGGTTGACCGAACCGATGAACTCGGCGACGAAGCGGTTGGCCGGCTGCTCGTAGACCTCGTCGGGCTTGCCGACCTGCTGGATCCAGCCGGCGTCCATCACCGCGATGCGGGTGGCCATGGTCATCGCCTCTTCCTGGTCGTGGGTGACCATCACGCAGGTCACGCCCGACGACTCGATGATGCTGACCAGCTCCAGCTGCATCTGCGAGCGCAGCTTCTTGTCCAGCGCGCCCATCGGTTCGTCCAGCAGCAGCAGCTTGGGCCCCTTGGCCAGCGACCGCGCCAGCGCCACGCGCTGCTGCTGGCCGCCGGACAGCTGGTGCGGCTTGCGCTTGCCAAGATGGCCCATCTGCACCAGGTCGAGCATCTCGCCCACGCGCTTGGCGATGGTCTCGCGGGCGAGTCCGTCCTGCTTCAGGCCGAAGGCGATGTTCTGCTCCACGGTCATGTGCGGGAACAGCGCATAGGACTGGAACATCATGTTGACCGGCCGCTGGTACGGCGGCAGCGCATCCATCCGCTGGCCATCGACGGTGATGCTGCCCTTGGTGGGTGTCTCGAAGCCGCCCAGGCAGCGCAGCAGGGTCGACTTGCCGCTGCCAGAGCCACCGAGCAGCGCGAATATCTCGCCCTTGCGGACGTCCAGGTTGACGTCGTCGACGGCGACGAAGCCATCGAATTCCTTGCGCAGATCACGAATGGAGAGATAGCCGGGCACACCGGTCGCTTCGACGACGGCGGCTTCCGGCTGGGCTTCAACGGGCATGGGGGCTCCGGGAGCGGGCGGTGGACAGCGGCCGCCATTCTACCGGCCGGGGGCCGATGGGGATATGACGACGGCGGGCGGGAAGGCGCCGCTGGCCGTCCTGGAGTACCGGACCGGTGTCGGGTTTGGCCCGCAAATGGCGCACTCCAGGCGCAACACGCGCCCCCTGCGTGGCCGTTGCCTGGTGTTTCCGCCTTGGCCTGCGGGTGCCGCGCCGAATCTGCAACGCTTTTCAGAACCGGGAGCCTTGATCGCCCGCCACTACCCCGTCGCAATCCCCAGGATCGAGGCCGACCATGGACGAACACGCGTGACATCCGCAGACACTTCTGTCTTCGCCCCACCCGCCCCCCAGCCCTCGTCAGCTGATCGGCTGGAGGTGGCCATCATCGGCGCCGGCCAGGCCGGGCTGTCACTCAGCACGGTCCTTCAGGAGGCCGGCATCAAGCATCGCGTACTGGAGGCGGAAACCGTGGGCGCCAGCTGGCGGCGGCGCTGGGATTCCTTCCAGACCAACACCGCCAACGCGACGATGGCCCTGCATGGCCACGCCTATGCGGGCGACGACCCGGAGGGCTTCATGGCTGCACCGGAAGTGATCCAGCGGCTCCGCGACTACGCCAGCGAAAGGTCACTGCCGATCCACGAAGGCTGCGCGGTCCTGCGTGTCACGCCCAAGGCGGGCGGCTACGCCATCGAATCCAGCCGCGGGCCGATCCAGGCCGCTGCGGTGGTGGTGGCCACCGGCGAATACGGCCGTCCCCGGATGCCCCGCGTTCCCTTTGCGCCCGGGCCGGCGCTGGCGGTACTGCACTCCAGCAACTACCGCAATTGCCGGCAGCTTCCCGACGGCGCGGTGCTGGTCATCGGCGGCGGCCAGTCCGGCGCGCAGATCGCCCAGGATCTCCGCGCCAGCGGCCGCAACGTGTATTGGTCGCTGGCCGAGCGCCATTCGCATACGCGCCGGCTGCGCGGCAAGGATTCGATGACCTGGTGGGACATGGCCGGACGCATCCACCAGCATGTGAGTGAATCGGCCGGGGTGCTCGCCGGGGAGCCGGACGCGCTGCGCAAGGCCCGGACCGCAGAGTTCCCGCTGATTTCCGGCAAGGGACGCGCAGGCCTGGGCAGCTCGATCAGCCTGCTGTCGATGCATCGCGAGGGCATCACACTGCTGGGCCGCCTGCAGGGCTTCGACGCGGACATCGCCCGCTTCGCCGATGTCCGCCCACAGCTGCGCACTGCGGTCGAAGCAACGCGGGCCGAGTACGCCTATCTCGATTCACTGGCAAGCGGGTACTACGCCACGCGGCCCGAACCGCGCACCGATGACGCCCGCTACATTCCAGAAGAGGTGTACCTGCACTGGGAGCCTGACGCCTCGCCGTGCGAACTGGATCTGAACGCTGCCGGCATCCGCTCGGTTGTCCTCGCCACTGGCTTCGTCGCCGAATGGCCGTGGCTGGATGTGGACGGCGTGCTGGACGAACACGGCTACCCGCTCGGCGAGTTTGGTGTCTCCCCGCAGCCTGGTCTGTTCTTCATCGGCATGCACAACCTGCAGCGGATGAGCTCATCATTCCTGTGCAACGGCGGTCGCGATGCGCGCGACCTGTTGCCCGCCATCCTGCGGCACCTTGGCCGGGCCGGCAATACCGGCGCCGGCGCAGGGCAAGGCAGCTGCCGGGCAAGGCCCGGCGCTACCGGAAACGCTTAGCGACCGGTCTTCACCTCGGTCCACAGCCGGGTGTAGAGCTTGTCGGTCTCCGGCGTGTTGATCGAATAGGTGAACATCTTCGCCGCCACGTCGGCCGGCGGGTAGATTGTCGGGTCGGTGCGGATCGCCTCGTCCACCAGCGGGGTCGCGGTCGGCACCGGGTTGCCGTAGTGGATGAAATTGGTGTTGGCCGCGGCGACCTTCGGTTCCAGCAGATAGTTGATGAACGCGTAGGCCGCTTCCGGGTGCTTGGCATCCTTCGGGATGGCCAGCATGTCGAACCACTGCGGCGCGCCTTCCTTCGGGATCGAATAGGCCACGTGCACGCCATTGCTGGCCTCGGCCGCACGGTCGCGGGCCTGGATGATGTCACCCGACCAGCCCACCACCAGGCAGGTGCCGCCGTTGGCCAGCGAGCCCACGTACTGCGAGGAGTGGAAGTTCTGCACGTACGGGCGGATCGACTTCAGCAGGTCCGCCGCCTTCTGCAGGTCGGCCGGATCGCCGCTGTGCGGATCCAGGCCCAGGTAGTGCAGCGCGATCGGAATCATGTCCGCCGGCGTGTCCAGGATGGTCACGCCGCAGTCCTTCATCTTGCTGATGTTTTCCGGCTTGAACACCAGGTCCCAACTGTTGGCGATGTCGGCGCTGCCACCGAAACGCTCCTTCAGCATGTCCACGTTGTAGCCGATGCCGGTGGTGCCGATCATGTACGGCACACCGTACTGGTTGCCCGGATCCTGGGTGGCGATGCGCTTCATCACCGCCGGGTCGAGGTTGGCCAGGTTCGGGATCTTCGACTTGTCCAGCGGCAGGAACACGCCGGCCTGGATCTGCCGGCCGAAGAAGTTCAGCGTCGGCACCACCACGTCGTAGCCGCTGTTGCCGGCCAGCAGCTTGGTCTCGACCATCTCGTCACTGTCGAACACATCGTAGGTGACCTTGATCCCGCTCTGCTTCTCGAAGTTGGGGATGGTGTCTTCGGCGATGTAGTCGCTGTAGTTGTAGACGTTCAGGACCTGGCTGTCCTGTCCGCCGCCGTTGCCGCCGCCACAGGCGGAAAGCATGGCGGAGGCCAGGCCGAGCGTGAGGATACGCAGCTTCATCGGGTGCTCCAGAATGCGGAAAGGGGGGCCGGCCGAGCCGGCGACGGGTGCCAGCCTACCCCCCGGCGAGGGATTTTTCTATTCGCGGCCTTCACACGTTCAGCAGCAGGAACTCGCGCTCCCACGAACTGATCACGCGGAAGAAGGTCTCGTATTCCTTGCGCTTGACCGAGGTGTAGGCGCGGCAGAAGCGCTCGCCGAGCAACGCCTGCAGCTCACTGCACTGCTCCAGCCCATCCAGCGCTTCACCCAGCGAACGCGGCAGGTCGTAGCCCAGCTCCTTGGCGCTGCCGGTCACCGGCGCATCCGGCGCCAGGCGCTCGCGGATGCCGAGCAGCCCGCAGGCCAGGGTCGCGGCCATCGCCAGGTAAGGGTTGGCATCGGAGCCGGCAAAGCGGCTTTCCACCCGCATGTTCTCCGGCGTATCCAGCGGCACCCGCAGGCCGCAGGTGCGGTTGTCGAAGCCCCAGTGCACGTTGCTCGGCGAGACCTCACCGAACACCAGGCGCCGGTAGGAATTCACGTTCGGCGCGAAGAACGCCATGGCCATCGGCACATATTTCTGCAGGCCGGCCAGGTAATGGGCGAACAGCGGACTGAAATCCTCACCACCGTGCTCGCCGGTGAACACGTTCTGGCCATCGCTGATGCGCAGCAGGCTCTGGTGGATGTGCATCGCACTGCCCGGCTCGTTCTCCATCGGCTTGGCCAGGAAGGTGGCATACACCCCATGGCGCATCGCCGATTCGCGCATGGTGCGCTTGAACAGGAACACCTGGTCGGCCAGATCCATCGCATTGGCGTGGGTGAAGTTGACCTCCAGCTGCGCCGCGCCGGATTCGTGGATCAGCGTATCCACGTCCAGCTTCATCGCATCGCAGTAGTCGTACATCAGGTCGAGGATCGGATCGAATTCGTTGACCGCGTCGATCGAGTACGACTGCCGCGCCGTTTCCGGGCGGCCGGAGCGGCCCGCCGGGGGCAGCAGCGGAAAATCCGGATCGGTGTTCTTCTGCACCAGGAAGAATTCCAGCTCGGGCGCGACCACTGGCCGCAGGCCGAGCTCGGTATAGGCATCCAGCACCCGGCGCAGCACGTTGCGCGGGGCCAGTTCGTGTGGCTCGCCGTTCTTGGTGTAGCAGTCATGGATGACCTGCGCGGTCGGGTCGGTCGCCCACGGCACCATGCGCACGGTGTCCGGGTCGGGGCGCAGGATCATGTCCGAGTCCGACGGCGAGGTCAGGTCGTAGTAATCGTCCGGAAATTCGCCGGTGACGGTGGTCGCGAAGATGCCTTCGGGCAGGCGCGTGCCGTAATCGTGCGAAAACTTGTCGGCCGGGATGATCTTGCCGCGCGCATTGCCGGTGATGTCCGGAACCAGGCACTCGACCTCGGTGATGCGCCGCTCCTTCAGCCAGCGCAGCAGGCTGCTTTCCTGCGGGGGCGGGGGCGTGGCCGTCTTGCGCGGGCGCGTTCGGGAACTCATTGGGATTCCAGTCGATTCTGTTGGTGCTGCCGGCAAGCTTGGCCGAACGCACGGAAAATAGCGTGATAGAACGGCGTCTGCATGACACGCCACTCCGGGTGCCACTGTACGCCGAGCACGAATCGATGGCGCGGGCTGCGGGCTGCTTCGACCAGGCCATCGTCGGCCCAGGCCTCGATCTGCAGGCCTTCGGCCACCTGCGCGATGCCCTGCCCGTGCACTGAGTTGACCTGCACACGATCGGCGGCACACCACTGCGCCAGCCAACCCCCATCGGCCAAGGTGATCGCATGGGCCGGACCATACTGCACCTCCACCGGCGCCTGCGGATCTTCGCGATGGTCGGCCATGCCAGGTACTGCATGCACCTGCGGATGCAGCGTGCCACCGAGCGCCACATTCAATTCCTGGAATCCGCGGCAGATCGCCAGCACGGGTAGATTCAACGCCAGCGCCTCGTGCAGCAGCGCGAACGCAGTGGCGTCGCGCGCCGGGTCATGCCGGTTGCCGTTCCAGGTGCGGCCCCCTTCGTAATGCTGCGGCTCGATGTTGCTGACCGCGCCGGTCAGCAGCAGGCCATCCAGGCCCTGCAGCCAATCGCGCGCCGGCAGCGGCGGCTGCAGACTCGGCAGCACCAGCGGTGTTGCCTGCGCAGCGTCAACCAACGCACGCACATATTTTTCCCCGGCCACCGCGAAACGATGATGGCCGAGCACGGTGCTGTCGGTGGGAAGGCCCACCCAGGGCAGGCGGCGCATGGGGAAACTCCTTGGCGTGGCATCAAGGTACGCGCCCGGCATCGGCATCGGCAAGCCGCTGCCCTCACACCACGGGCGCCCGGCTTGGGCCAAACTATCGGCGTGAAGCCCGACCGTCCTCCCCCGCTCCGACGCCCTTTCCCGCTTCTGCGAGGCCGCCGGTGAGCGCCGCCTTCCCGCCCAGCTGGTACGCCAGCAGCCTGCCCGAATCGCCCGCATTGCCGCCGTTGCGCGGTGAACTGCGTGCCGATGTGGCGATACTGGGCGCCGGCTATACCGGCCTCACCGCAGCACTGGAACTGGCCCTGCGCGGCCGGCGGGTGGTGGTGCTGGAAGCGCAGCGGATCGGCTGGGGAGCCTCGGGCCGCAATGGTGGCCAGGCGCTGGTCGGCTACGGCTGCGAAGTGGACGAGCTGGAACGCCAGCTCGGCCACGAGGATGCGCGCCGCCTCTTCGACTGGTCGCGCGAGGCGGTACAGACGATGCGTGCGCGCATCGACCGGCATGGCATCGATTGCCATTGGGTGGAGGGCCACGCCAGCGTTGCCATCCGCGCACGCCACGAGCGCGACCTGCGCGCCACCTGCGAACACCTGCAGCGACATTACGATTATCCGATGCAGTGGTGGGAGCGCGATGCCCTGCGTGGGCAACTGGACAGTCCGCGCTACCGCGCGGCGATGTTCGACCCGCTCAGCGCCCACCTGCATCCGCTGGCCTACGCCCGCGGGCTGGCCGATGCCGCGCGCGCAGCCGGGGTGGTCATCCACGAACAATCGCCGGTGACGCGCATTCAACGCGGCGCACATGCGGCGCTGCATACCGACCACGGCAGCGTGCGCGCGCCGCAGCTGGTGGTGGCCGGCAACGCCCTGCTGCAGGGGCTGGTGCCTGAGCTTGAGCGGCGCATCATGCCGGTCGGTACGTATATCGGCGCCAGCGCACCGCTGGGGGCCGAACGCGCCCGCGCCCTGATCGGCAACAACATGGCGGTCTCCGATACGGCCTGGGCGCTGGACTATTTCCGGCTCAGCCATGACCACCGCCTGCTGTTCGGTGGCCGCGCCAGCTATTCCGCGCTGCCGCCGCCGGGCCTGCACCGGGTGATGCAGCGGCGCATGCACGAGGTGTTCCCGCAACTGGCCGACATCCCGCTGCAGCAGGTCTGGGGCGGTTATGTGGATATCACCCGCAACCGCGCCCCGCACTGGGGCCGGCTGGATGGAAATGTGTACTTCGCGCAGGGGTTCTCCGGCCACGGCGTGGCAGCGGCCGGGCTGGCCGGCGAGGTCATTGCCGCCGCGATTGCGGGCCAGAGCGAGCGTCTGGACGTGTTCCAGCGCCTGCAGCATGCGCCCTTCCCCGGCGGACGCCTGCTGCGCATGCCGCTGCTGGTGGCGGCGATGTCCTGGTACAAGCTGCGGGATGCGCTGTGGTGAGTCATCGGGAAGCGAGCTGAATCTACCGCCCCCCCGAAAACTGTGAAACTCGTCGCCGCAGGTAATCATGTGATGACTTTCCCACTGGTCAGGCAGAACGCTGAGGCGATTGCATAATCGAACGCGTGTCGATACCGTCGGTAAGAACCGGGTCCCGCGGCGAATGGATGCTGACAGGGAACGTACTGTGAAGGGGTAGTGCGATTGAACTGGTGGAATGAAGGCCTGCAGCTGAAGTTGCGCATCCATCCGGCAGGACTTGCCTTGGCTGTGCTGTACGCGATTGCCTGCTGGGCCACACGCCAGCTCTCGCTTGATCAGTTCTATCTTCCCGCCGGCGTACGTGTTGCCGCGGTACTGCTCTGCCCGCCTCGGCTTTGGCCCTATCTGCTGCTCGGTGAGTACGCCTATTTCGCCCAGATGCGCGTGCCGATGATCGATCGGTACGGATTGACGTGGGTCATTCTTGGCTCGGCATTCCAGATGCCGGTCGTCATGACGATCGTCCATCTCCACCGCAACGTGATCTCGGCAGTAAAGAATGCCTGGCTCATATCGGTTGCTGCATTCGCCGCGGTATCCGTCACGCTGATCAACCTTCTTCTTGCAAATTTCCTCTGGCCAACACCACCCGATTTTCCGCTGCTGACCGGCATCGTCCGCCTGGTGGTGGGTGACTTCATCGGCATCCTGACGTTCGCACCACTTGTGCTGCTCTGGTCGCGAGGGAAGGCCGAAGTGCAGGTCCGGAAGCGTGACGTCGCGCAGATGGCAGGGGCCCTCGCACTGATGGTCGTGTTCGGCCTGTCAGCTGCCGATGTGCCTGCTGATGCAGTGACGACGAAAGTATCTCTGCAACTTCTCATGGCACTTCCTGCCGTTCTGCTGACATGCGTGTACGGATGGCGGGGCGCCGCCATCGGCGTGCCCACCCTGAACATGATCATCGGCCTGACTACGCCCGCCACCCACCCGGAGTCATTCGACCCTGCGTCATTCGCTACCCAGCAGATAATGGCAGTCACCGGCGCAGCGCTGCTCATACTTGGCTCCCGGATCACCCACTACTATCGGCGTTATCGACTCCGGGAGGTCGGAGAGAGAAATGCCATCAGACTCGCGCGGAGCTCACATGTTGCCAGTGAACTTGACCTTCGCGAACGTGCGTTGCATCTACGGAAGCTGGGTGATGGCATTGATCACGCGCTTGACGAGGTGATCAACTGGCTATCAGCACAGGGCCATCTTGCGATTGCGGAAAGCCTTGTGCATGTGGCATCGATCCATTCGCGCCAGCTCCGCGAGCAGACAAGCATGATCTACCCGACTGCTCTGGAGCACCTCGGACTCTACGTTGCCTTGAGAGCAGGAGGCGTTCGCGAAGCGTGGGAGAAGACGGCCCGTGTCGCCAATCCGGCGTTGCTCGGCGACCCCTGCCAACTCAGTGTCGGTCTGCAACTGGCCGCCTACCGCACGGTGATCGACGCGGTGTCATTGCTGATCCAGGGTGAAGCAGGGCAGATCCACGTGCGGGCACGCTGCGGACGGATCGGTTCGCATCGTGGAATCCTGATGACGGTTTCACTGCTGGATCAACAGCGAAACCTCTCCGATGCGACTGTCGCCGCAGCCATGGAACGTTTGGCCGGTAGAACGCTCGCCTACGGGGGCGCGCTGAAATGCACCCGGAATCGCATCGTGCTGGCAATGAAGGAAACGGGCACGGCCGCCCCTCTGGATGTTTTCTCGTCAAATGGAAGAAACAGCCTTTCGGGATTCGAAGCGGATGCCTCACGCGCGAAGGCGTGAATGACAGCACCCTCCGGCTTCTGATTCCGTAGCAGGCATGTACCGCCACCGGTGTTGGAGCGGAAACGTGCAAGCGGCTTTAGCCGCCTGCACGTCCAGGATCCTGAAGCACGAGTACTACGGTGCTTCAACGGACCAGATGTCGCCATCGGTGCTCGCGTAGCGCACCAGTACCACGTCCTGCGCACGATATACCTCGAAACGCCGTGCCGCAGCCGGAACAGTCAGTCGCTGACCGGGAAGCGAAACACGCGCCGCAGACTTGCCTGCGGGCAATACGAAGTAGGCATCACCGGCGTTGCCGATGATCACCTTTACCTGCCCGGCCAGATCGTTGACCTGCAGATAGACCACGCCATCGCGCTGGAAAGCGTACACCTGCCAAGCGGGATCGGCGCTGATGTCTGCAGCGGCGGGAGCGGTCTCGCCGAGCCCTGCGGTCGAGACTGCGGCGCTTGCCAAGGGCTTGCCGTGGTAGTCACCGCCTCCTCTATCACTCGCGAATACCGGAGCTGCGACGAACACTGCTGCAGTGGTTACAACACCAAAAAACATGGATCGCACAATGACCTCCTGGTCGGGGTGAGAGCAAACAACGTCGCAACGATAGTAACGTCTTCCCGCCGCAACGCAGTGATGGGGGGATAATCCGGACGATTTAGTCCCATATGTGCACCCTATGTCCGCGTGCCATGTCCTTGGCAGAAGAACATGGGGTGCCGATTGCGTCCGCACTCATCCGTGGATAGTGTCAATTCCTGGGCGAGCGGTAGCTGAGCGATGGTAAGGGAGGTTTTTTGGACCGATTGAAGAATGCCTTCGAGGTGAGCTTCCGCCTCCGGCCGGTCGGACTTGCACTGGCCGCCGTCTACGCTGCCAGCTGCCTCATCTCACGCCAGTTCTCGCTGGACCAGTTCTTCCTGCCAGCGGGTATCCGGGCGGCTGCGCTGCTGATCGTCCCGACGCGCCTGTGGCCCTATCTACTGCTCGGCGAGTACATCTACTTCGCCAAGCTGCGCCTTCCCATGATCGATACCTACGGCCTGGACTGGGTCATCCTGGCGTCGACGCTGCTGATGCCGATGGCGATGCTGGTGATCTATCTGCATCGAATGAGAACACCATCCGAGGCAGCCACCGGCCTCTGGCTGCTGTCGTTGTCGTTATGCACAGCGCTGTTGGTCCCGGGTCTCAATCTGAGCATTTCATATGTCCTCTGGTCCAATCCGCCGCCGAGCAACCTGCTGGACGCGGTCGATCGAACGATCTTCGGCCACTTCGCAGCCATCATCACCCTGGTCCCGCTGGCCTTCCTGTGGACCCTGCGGCACGCAGATCCCAGCTGGCGCCCCCGCTTTGTCGCGCCTACCGCTGTAGCGATCCTGTTGATGCTGATACTGGGGCTGGGTATGCAGCTGACAGGCAGCAGCGCCCATACCGCCCGCACACACCTTGTACTGATAGCGGCCTTGCCCGCCATCGCCCTGACCTTCATGCATGGCTGGCGCGGTGCAGCCATCGCAATTCCGCTGTTGAACCTCCCGCTTCATGCCGCGACGCCCAGCACCGGCCTGCCCTCCTCCTTCGACCTGGGCACGTTCGCTACCCAACAGAACATGGCTGTGATGAGCGTCGCTCTGCTCGCACTGGGATCGAGCATCAGCTATCACCATCAGCGCGCAAGATCCCGCGGTCTGGCAGAGGAAACCACGTTGCGCTTGGCGCGCAGCTCCCACCAGACCAGCGAGCGTGAGCTGCGTGAACGAGCCATCCACCTCAAGCATCTGAGCGAGGGCATGGACAGTTCACTCGACGAGATGATCAACTGGCTCAACTCCCAAGGCCACCATGCGGTGGCAAACAGCCTGCGACATGCGTCGTCCGTGCATTCACGGCTGTTCCGTGAACAGGCCAGCCTGGTCTATCCCACTGGGGTGGAGCAGGTCGGGCTGTATGTCGCGCTGCAGGCCGGCGGTGCATGCAAAAACTGGAGCAACACGCACCGCGTGACTCCGCCCAGACTGGCGGGCAACCCTTGCCTGCTGACCGTGGATCTGCAGTTGGCCATCTACCGCACCCTGATCGAGGCGGTCTCACTGCTGCTGGAACTGGAATCCGGGCAGGTCTGCGTAGCGGCCCGGTGCGGCAACTCAGGCAGTCGCCGTGGCATCGTGGTAGTGGTCTCGCTGCTCGACCGGCGCTGCGTGCTGTCGACCCGGACAACCCACCAGGCCGTCGAACGTCTGGCCGGTCGGATACTGGCCTATGGTGGCTCGGTACATTGCCGCAGCAACCGGCTTCGTCTGGTGCTGCACGAACCGTCCACGCAGCTTCGATCGGCGATCATACAGCCGGACTGAGCCGATATCGGTCGGGCCAAGCACCCTGTCCGGCTAAAGTTACACCCGAAACCGCCGCTACCCGTGCCAAGACTTTCCCACATGAGCCACCGCATCATGCCCGTCCTGTCGCAGGCCGCTCTGGATGGCGACCTGACCGATCCCCTGCCTCAGCGGATCCTGCTGGTGGAAAACTCGCGCGCGTTCACCGGCATGCTGCGCGAGGCAATCGAACAACGCCTGGAGCTGCCGGTGGTGGTGGCCAGCTCGCTGGCCGAGGCCGACCGGCTGCTCAGCACCGAGGACGGCTGGTTCCTGGTCCTGACCGGGCTGGTGCTGGCTGATGGCGACCGCGACGCGGTGGTCGAGTTCTTCCTCAAGCGCAACCTGCCGACCGTGGTGGTCAGCGGCGTGTACGACGAGGACCTGCGCAAGCGCGTGCTGCAGCAGCAAATCATCGATTACGTGCTGAAGAACACTCCGGGCAGCATCGACTATCTGGTCTGGCTGGTGCAGCGTCTGGAACGCAACCGGCGCATCGCCGCGCTGGTGGTGGACGACTCGCCGTCCGCACGCGGCTATGCCGCCGCCCTGCTGCGCATGTACGGTCACGAGGTGTACGAGGCGGCCGATGGCAATGAAGGCCTGGCGGCGATCGAGGCGCACCCGGCGATCCGCCTGGCCGTGGTCGACCAGGAGATGCCGGGCATGCAGGGCGTGGAGTTCACCCGCCGCCTGCGTACCCTGCGCTCGCGCGACAAGGTGGCGGTGATCGGCATTTCCGGCAATACCGATGCGTCGCTGATTCCGCGCTTCCTGAAGAACGGCGCCAATGACTTCCTGCGCAAACCCTTCTCGCGCGAAGAGTTCTTCTGCCGCGTCTCGCAGAATGTGGACCAGCTGGAATTGATCGGCACGCTGCAGGACCTCGCCACCCGCGATTTCCTCACCGGCCTGCCCAACCGCCGCTGCTTCCTGGAACAGAGCCAGCGCCAGCTGCCGCAACTGCAGCTGCACGGCCAGTGCGTGGCGGTGGCGATGATCGACATCGATCATTTCAAGCACATCAACGACACCCACGGCCATGAGGCCGGTGACGATGCACTGCGCGCGGTCGCCCGTGCTGTCGGCGACCACGCGCGAAGCCAGGACCTGATCGCGCGCTTCGGCGGCGAGGAATTCTGTCTGCTGGTGCCGGACATGGAACAGGACGAAGCTCTGCTCTATTTCGAGGAGCTGCGCCAGCGCATCGCCGCGCTGGAAGTGGACATCGGCAGTGCCACGCTGCGCATGACGGTCAGCATCGGCCTGTGCTGCCTGCGGCCACAGCGTGATGCGCTGCACCGGCTGATTTCCGAGGCCGATCGCCAGCTGTACCTGGCCAAGGCCGGAGGCCGCAACCGGGTCAGCTGCACCACGGTGGCCAGCCCGCTGCGCCCGCGCGAGGCTGCGCTGTCCTGACAGGCATGCCTTGATCCAGATCAACGCCGCCCGTGGGCGGCGCCTCTACAGTCGGCCCCGACATCAGCATGAAGGGGAGCCGGGGATGGCACTACTGGTCTGGCAGGACGATCTGAACATCGGCATCGATGTGATCGATCAACAACACCGCCGCATCATCGAAATGCTCAACCACCTGCACGTGGCGCAGACCAGCCTGCAGCGGGCAGCGGTGGGCGAAGTGATCGACGAGGTGGTGGACTACACCATGTCGCACTTCGCATTCGAAGAAGAGCTGATGGAGGAGGCCGGCTACCCGTTCTGTGCCGCGCACAAGCGTGTGCATGAGGTCTTCATCAAGCGGGTATCGGAATACCGCATGCGCTTCCAGGCCGGTGAGGACATCAGTGACGAGTTGCGCACCATGCTCTCGCGCTGGCTGTTCAACCACATCCGCGGCGACGACCAGGCCTATGCCGAACAGGTCAAGCAGCACCTGAACCAGTTTGCCCGCGAGCACCAGAGCGGCGGCTGGCTGGGCCGCACGCTCAAGCGCTTCTTCGGCTGATCAGCGCTGGCGGCGCTGCAGGGCGAGCAGCGCGCACAGGGTGATCACTGCGGTCAGGCACAGGTAGTAGCCGACCGCGACCAGCCCATAACGCTCGGCCAGCCAGGTCGCCAGGTACGGCGCCGGAGCTGCGCCAAGAATGCCGGCCAGGTTGAACGACAGCGAGGCACCGGTGTAGCGCACTTCCACCGGATAGATTTCGGCGAGGAACGTGCCGCACGGGCCGTAGGTCAGCCCCATCAGGAACAGGCCCAGGCACAGGAACGTCAGTACCAGCCACGGGCTGCCGGCCTGGAACAACGGCGCGAACAGCACACCGAAGCCGATGATCAGCAGGCTGGCGATGGCCATCGTGCGGCGCGTCCCCCAGCGGTCGCCGTAGCGCGCCGACAGCGGGATGCCGGCGGCGAAGAACAGCATCGCCACCATCTGCATCAGCAGGAACTGCTCGCGGCTGTAGCCGAGCACGGCGGTGCCGTGGCCGAGGCTGAACACCGTCATCAGATAGAACAGCACGAAGGTGGCGAACGCACCCAGCGTGCCCAGCAGCATCGGCAGCGGATGGTCGCGCAGCACCGTCCACATCGGCAGGCGCACCGGCGCCTTGCGCTCCAGCGCGCGCTTGAAATCCGGTGTCTCGTGGATGTTCAGCCGCACCCACAGGCCGAGGCCGACCAGCAGCGCGCTGGCAACGAACGGAATGCGCCAGCCCCATTGCAGGAAATCGTCCTGGCCCAGGCAGCGGCCGAGCAGCAGAAAGATCCCGGCTGACAGCAGGAAGCCGATCGGTGCACCCAGCTGCGGGAACATGCCGTACCAGGCACGCTTGCCCGGCGGTGCGTTCTCGGTGGCCAGCAGCACCGCCCCGCCCCATTCGCCGCCCAGGCCCAGGCCCTGGCCGAAGCGGCACAGCGCCAGCAGTGCCGGCGCCCACAGGCCGATCTGCGCATGGGTGGGCAGCAGACCGATGGCGACCGTGGACAGGCCCATGGTCAGCAGCGCGGCCACCAGGGTGGCCTTGCGGCCGATACGGTCCCCGAAGTGACCAAACACCGCCGAGCCCACCGGGCGTGCGATGAACGCCACCGCGAAGGTCGCCAGGGACTGCAGCAAGGCGGCCTGGTCGCTGCTTTCCGGGAAGAACAGGTGCGGGAACACCAGCACTGCGGCGGTGGCGTAGATGTAGAAGTCGAAGAACTCGATGGTGGTGCCGATCAGGCTGGCCAGCAGGACACGGCGGGGAGAATTCACGGGTGGCGCGGCAGCGGTGATCGTCGACATCGGCAAGGCGGGTAACGGCGGATCGACCGATTCTGCCACGGGGCAGTGGCTGTACGGGGCGATGGTTTCAGCCGACACCGATGCCAACGAATTCTCTCTGCGTGGATGAATCCCACCATGCCGCCTCTACAGTAGATCCACGCCATGCGTGGATGAATCTGCTCGGCGCCAACCAAGGTTGGCGTCTACCAAAGGCAGCCGGGCGCGGCTCGGCGCTACAACTGGATCCAGGTGGCCTTGATCTCGCTGTACTTGTCGAAGGCGTGCAGCGACTTGTCGCGGCCGTTGCCGGACTGCTTGTAGCCACCGAACGGTGCCGTCATGTCACCGCCGTCCCAGCCGTTCACCCACACGCTGCCCGCGCGCAGTTGGCGGGCTACGCGATGGGCGCGTCCAAGATCCCGCGTCCACAGGCCGGCGGCCAGTCCATAGCGACTGTCGTTGGCCAAGCGCACAGCCTCGGCTTCGTCATCGAAGCCGAGCACGGCCAGCACCGGGCCGAACACTTCCTCGCGGGCCAATGCCTGTTCCGGGCGTACCTGGTCGAACACCGTCGGCTGCACATAGCAACCGCCCGCCTCCACTTCGGCCCTCTGGCCGCCCAGCAGCAGGCGCGCGCCATCGGCTTCGGCCCGGGCGATATCGGCCAGTACCTTGTCCACGTGCGCGGCATCGACCAGCGCGCCCATCGGTGCATCGGCCTCCAGCGGATGGCGGGGCTGCATGCGTTGGCCGTAGGCGATCACCTGGTGCACGAAGTCATCGCGGATCGAACGCTGCACCAGCAACCGCGAACCGGCGGTGCAGACTTCGCCCTGGTTGAAGAAGATGCCCTGCGCCACGCCCTTGGCGGCCGCATCCAGGTCCGGCGCGTCGGCGAACACCACGTGCGGGCTCTTGCCACCGCATTCCAGCCAGACCCGCTTGAGGTTGGAGCGCCCCGCGTATTCGAGCAGCCTGGCGCCGGTAGCGGTGGAGCCGGTGAAGGCCAGCACGTCCACGTCCATGTGCAGGGCCAGCGGCTCGCCCACGCGTGAGCCGTGACCGGGCAACACGTTGAGCACGCCGTCCGGCAATCCCGCTTCGGCCGCCAGTGCGGCCAGCCGCAACGCACTCAGTGGCGAGCGCTCGGAGGGTTTCAGCACTACTGAATTTCCCATCGCCAAGGCCGGCGCGATCTTCCAGCACGCCATCAGCAGCGGAAAATTCCACGGCACGATGGCCGCCACCACGCCTGCGGCCTCGCGCGTGACCAGGCCCAGCTCGTGCGGACCGGTGGGGGCGATTTCACCGTACAGCTTGTCCACCGCTTCAGCGGTCCAGGTCAGGCAGCGCACCACGCCGGGAAGATCGATGCGACGCGCATCGCGGATCGGCTTGCCCATGTCCAGCGTTTCCAGCAGGGCCAGCTCATCGGCGTGCGTCTCCACCAGCGCGGCCAGCGCCAGCAGCACGCGCTTGCGATGGGTGGGGCTGGCCTGCGACCAGTGGCCTGCCTCGAACGCGCAGCGCGCCGAGGCCACCGCACGCTCGACGTCCTGTGCATCACAGTCGGCCACCGCACCCAGTACGCGCCCGTCGATCGGGCTGATGCAATCAAAGCGCGCGCCGCTGGCGGCATCCACGTAGCGGCCATCGATGAACGCTTGTCCGGGAATCGCCACGCGGCGGGACAGGGCCTGCCAGTGGCTGCGGTCGGGCAAGTGGGTCATGGGTCGCTCCAGCAATCAACGATCCTTGTTTATACCGGCGCGGCCGCGACCCCACCGTGATCGACCGCGCTGCGCGCTCGCCGGGCATGGCCCGGCGCTACCACAAGGTCGAGGCCCGAACGGTAGCGCCGGGCCATGCCTGCCGACAGATCCGTGACGCGGCTGCGCTAGAGTCACAACCATCGGACCCGATGGAGCCGGCATGAAAACCCCTGCAAGCGACCTGCACGACCTGGCCACCCAGCGCCCCGATTCACTGGACGCGTACTGGATGCCGTTCACTGCCAACCGCCAGTACAAGGGCGCGCCGCGCATGCTGGTACGCGCCGAGGGCATGCACTACGAAGACGTGGATGGGCGCGCCATCCTTGATGGCACCGCTGGCCTGTGGTGCTGCAATGCAGGGCATGCGCGCCGGCGCATCGTCGACGCGATCGCCGAGCAGGCCGCCACGCTCGATTACTCGCCCGCCTTCCAGATGGGTTCGCCGCCGGCCTTCGCCCTGGCGCAGCGACTGGCGGCGCTGGCTCCGGCCGGGCTGAACCACGTGTTCTTCACCAGCTCGGGCTCGGAGGCAGTGGATTCGGCGATGAAGATCGTGCTCGCCCATCACCGCCTGCGCGGCGAAGGCCAGCGCACGCGTTTCATCAGCCGCGAGAAGGCCTACCACGGGGTCGGCTTCGGCGGCATGGCCTTGGGCGGGCTGCCCAACAACCGCCGCCAGTTCGGTCTGCAGCTTGGTGGCGTGGACTACCTGCGCCACACCCTGGACCTGTCACGCAATGCCTTCAGCAAGGGCCTGCCGCGCCAGGGGGCCGAGCTGGCCGACGATCTGGAACGGCTGATCGCCCTGCACGATCCCTCCACCATTGCCGCCGTGTTCGTCGAGCCCATCGCCGGTTCGGCCGGTGTGATCCTGCCGGCACCGGGGTATCTGCAGCGCCTGCGCGAGATCTGCGACCAGCACGGCATCCTGCTGGTGTTCGATGAAGTCATCACCGGGTTCGGCCGGGTCGGCATGGCATTCGCCGCACAGCGTTTCGGGGTCACCCCGGATCTGCTGACCTTTGCCAAGGGTGCCAGCAACGGCGCGGTGCCGCTGGGTGGCGTACTGGTCGGCGACAGTGTGCATGCCAGCTTCATGCAGGGTCCGCCACAGGCCATCGAGCTGTTCCATGGCTATACCTATTCGGGCCATCCCTTGGCCTGCGCGGCGGCGCTGGCCACGCTGGACGTCTACGCCGAGGAACGCCTGTTCGAGCGTGCGATCGAACTGGGCGAGTACTGGCAGGAGCGGTTGCATGCCCTGCAGGGGCTGCCGAACGTGATCGACATCCGCAACTTCGGCCTGGTCGGTGCGGTGGAGCTGGCGCCGCGCAAGGACGCCCCCGGCAGCCGTGGCTACGAGGTGTTCCGCCGCTGCTTCCATGACGGGCGCCTGCTGGTGCGCTGTACCGGCGACATCATCGCGCTGTCACCGCCGCTGATCGTGGACAAGGCACAGATCGACCAGATCACCGGCACCCTAAGCGAGATGATCCGGGCCACCGCCTGAGGCCAGGGCGGTGCTGGCGAGCAGGTACAATGGGCGGTTCCGCTCCTGCCTGTTGCCGTGCCCATGAACATCGTCGTCAAAGAAGAACTCAAGGCCTACATCGACCCGCTCACCGCCGACGAACACGAGGCGCTGGAGCGCAGCATCCTCGCCGAAGGCTGCCGCGATGCGCTGGTACTGTGGGGCGACGTACTGGTGGATGGACACAACCGCTTCGGCATCTGCCAGAAGCATGGACTGCCGTTCAACACCGTGCAGAACACCCGCTTCCAGAGCATGGAAGACGTGCACCTGTGGATGATCGAGCAGCACCTGGGCCGGCGCAGCGTTTCCGATTTCCAGCGCGGCGTGCTGGCCCTGCGCAAGCGCGACATCCTGTCCGCGCGCAAGCAGGTCGAACAGGCGCAGCTGCAGCGCGAAAGCGACGGCACCGCCGAGCCTGCCGACGAGGCCGGCGAAGACAGCCCACCGTGGGAACCGGCGCCGAAGATCAGCCGCGCCGAACTGGCCCGCGAAGCCAAGCTGAGCACCAGCCAGGTGGGCATGATCGAGCGCATCCACGCCCAGGCTGCGGCCGAGGTGGTGGAAGCGGTGAAGGCCGGCATGATCTCGATCAGCGCCGCCGCCGCCGTGGCCGACCTGCCGGAAGAAGAGCAGCGCGCGGCGGCTGCCGGTGGCAAGGATGAGCTAAAGCAGGCTGCAAAGCGCGTGCGTGAGTCCAAGCGCAAGCCGCGTGCGCCGAAGCCTGAACCGGAGTCGGCGGAAATGGACTTCGAAGAGGCCAACGAAGATGAGATCGCCAGCCGCGATGCCGAGGTGCTGGCCGCGCTGGAGCAGCTTGGCGAGGATACCCCGGCGCTGCGCCGCCGCGTGGTTGCCCTGACCCGCGAGAACGACACCCTGCGCGCACAGCTGGCCCACCTGCGCAGGCAGCTGGAAACGCTCTGAGCATCCCCCGGTAGTGCCGGCCGCTGGCCGGCAGCTGCAACGTGCTTCCAACGTCCATGGGTTGCCGGCCAGCGGCCGGCACTACCGGGTACTCACCGGCCTGCGGGTAGACTTCGGGCATGACGTCTGCCATCGATCCGCGCCGCGCCCAACTGCGGCGCCTGAAAACCCTCGCCCTTGGCCTGCTGCTGCTGATGCTGGCCGGTTTCGCGGTCAGCCACTGGCAGGGCGAGCGTGGCATCTGGGCCTGGGTCTCGGCTTTCTGCGAGGCCGCCGCGGTTGGCGCGCTCGCCGACTGGTTTGCGGTGGTTGCCCTGTTCCGGCGGCCGATGGGCCTGCCGATTCCGCATACGGCGATCATTCCGCGTAGCAAGGAACGCATCGGCGACAGCCTGGCCCTGTTCGTGCGCGACCAGTTCCTGGAACCGACGGTGCTGCTGGCCAAGTTGCAGGTGTTCGACCCGGCCAGCCGCCTCGGCAGCTGGCTGGCCGATCCCGCGCGTTCACGGATGCTGGCCGACATGGCCCGTGGCTGGGCGCTGCAGGCGCTGGATTTCTTCGATGAAGCTGCGGTGCGGCGGCAGCTGCACAGCTTCGTGGTGCAGCAGCTGCGGCAGTGGAACGCAGCTGCCACCGCCGGCGAACTGCTGGGCCTGCTGACCGCCGATGGCCGCCACCAGCGCGTGCTGGACGAGGGCCTGCAGCGGCTGGGGCGTTGGTTGGAGCAACCGGAAGTGAAGGAACGCGCCTCGCAGCTGATCGTGCGCTACATCCAGCGCGAATGGCCGACGCTGTCGAGCACGGTGAACTGGATCAAGCCGATCGATGAGATCGGCGACAACCTTGCCGAACGCCTGGCCCGGGCGGTGCTGGAAGAACTGCAGCAAGTGCTGGCCGAGCCGCAGCACCCGCTGCGCCAGGACTACGAACAATGGCTGGGTAACTACGTGCAGCGCCTGCGCGAAGACCCGGCACTGACCGAGCGCATCGAACAGCTCAAGCAGGAAATGATCGACCACCCTGCCCTGCAGGACTACGTGCAGGGCCTGTGGTCGCGCATACAGGCCAGCCTGCGCGGCGATCTGCAGCGTGAGGATTCGGCACTGGTCGGTCATCTGCAGCGCAGCCTGGCTTCGTTGGGCGACAGCCTGCAATCGGACCCGGCGTTGCGCGAGGCATTGAACCAGCACCTGCTGGAAGGCGCACAGCGCCTCACCGGGCGCCTGCGCGAGGGCGTCACCACCCATATCGCGCAGACGGTCAAGAGTTGGGACGAACGCCACCTGGTCGAGCAGCTGGAGCTGAGCGTGGGCCGCGACCTGCAGTTCATCCGCTTCAACGGCACCCTGGTGGGCGGCCTGATCGGCCTGCTGCTGCATGCGGCGACTGTTCTGTTCCGTTTCTGAGATGGGTTCCCGGCCGGGCTGCGCCCGGCACCCGCAGAGGCCGGAGCCAGAGCAACAGCCACAGCTGGTTTCCTGCGGGATGGCAGCGCGCTGTGGGTTTGCGGGGCCGCCGTGAACCCATCCCTGGGGGCTTGGTCGCCGCATCCGTGCGGCTCACACCCCGCAAACCCACAGCGCCCCGCCTTCGACCGTTTCCCTCGATCTGCCTGGATCCACATGTTCGGGGACGAATGGGGCTGTCACACTTGCTTAACGAAATGCGAATGCCTATCATTTACTGATCGGTTGTGCGCTTAGCCAAGCGGGGCACGGAAGCACGCGCCCACCCGCCCCTTCGCCCGTGTACATCCCCCGACCACTGGGTCACCTGCCTGCCGCAGGTGTCGCACCGTCGATGGGAATCACGCTGGGTGACGTGCGCGGAGCGCATGGCTGCCATGGGTGCGTTTGCCATCGCCTGTTTTTTGTCCTGCATGGAATCGCACCGATGGCTTCTCCCCTGATTACTCCCCGTCCAACCCTTCTGGCCCTGGCCGTGACCGCACTGTTGATCGCACCGTTGGCACACGCTGAGGAAGGTTCTGCCGACCCGTCTGCGCGCACCCTGGACACCGTCCAGGTCACTGCCGATGGCGACATTGCCGACAGCTACACCGTCAAGCGGGCCAGCACCGCAACCAAGCTCGGCCTGTCACTGCGCCACACCCCGCAGTCGATGACCGTGGTGACCCGGCAGCGGCTGGACGACATGGGCCTGTTCTCCCTGTCCGATGTGATGGGCCAGGTCACCGGCGTAGCGGTGTCGGTCACCGACAGCGAACGCATCAACTACGTTTCGCGCGGGTACAACATCACCAATTTTCAGGTCGATGGCATGCTCAACACCTTCGGTGGCTACATCAAGACCAACACCGACAGCGTGATCTACGACCGCATCGAAGTGGTGCGTGGTGCCACCGGCCTGACCACCGGTGCGGGTGATCCGTCGGGCACCATCAACTTCGTCCGCAAGCGCCCCAGCGATACGTTCCAGATGAGCGCCAACCTGACGCTCGGCCGCTGGGGCAACCAGCGCCTGGAAGCCGACCTCGGCGGTCCCATCGCCCTGGATGGCCGCATCCGCGCCCGCGTGGTCGCTGCCAAGCAGCAGAGCGATTCGTTCCGCGATGTGTACAAGCTGGACAAGGACGTCTTCTACGGCATCGTCCAGGCCGACATCACCGACACCACCCTGCTGGAAGCCGGCTATGAGTACCAGTCGCCGCGCACCACCGGCGTGACCTGGGGCGTGGTGCCGTACTGGGGCGCCGATGGCAAGCCGGCCAACCTGCCGCGCTCGACCAACCTGTCGGCGCGCTGGAGCAGCTGGCCGATCGTCGAAAAGAGCGCGTTCGCCCGCCTCGAACAGCAGCTGGGCCATGGCTGGGCAGCGAAATTCGCCTACACCCGCTCCAAGCGCGAGACCGACGGCGCGGTCTGGTATGGCGCGTCCGGTTACCCGCGTGCCGATGGCAGCGGCATCTCTGCCTTCGTCGGCAGCTTCGGTGAAAACGGCGACATGCAGGTGTTCGACTTCAACGTCGGTGGTCCGTTCCAGCTGTTTGGCCGTGAACACGAACTGGTGTTCGGTTTCGCCCAGTCGGTGCGCAAGGGCGAAGTGCCTGCGAGTGAAACCGCCGCTTACCCTGCCAGCTACGATCGCGTGCCGGACTGGCGCAGCTGGAACGGCGACGTCGCGCCGCTGCAGGTCACCCGCTTGGGCTATCTCGCATCGGAGGACGAACTGCGCCAGCGTGCCGCTTACCTGGCCGCGCGCCTGCAGCTGGCCGAGCCGCTGACCGCCGTGCTCGGTGCCCGTTACGGCAGCTGGGAAACGCGCAGCTGGACCTACACCCATGACGCCGCCGGCCGCTTGACCGACACACGCCGCGGCGGCTACAAGCCGGATGACTCACTCACCCCGTACGCCGGCTTCATCTACGACTTCAACCGCTACTTCAGCGGCTATGTCAGCTACACCGACATCTTCCAGCCACAGAACTACCGCGACAAGGCCAACAACTACCTCGAACCGGTCGTCGGTGACATGTGGGAAGCCGGGGTCAAGGCCGAGTTCTTCGATGGCCTGCTCAACACCTCGGTCGCGGTGTTCAAGGGCGAGAAGGACAACGTCGCCGAGCTCGATGATTCGGTACCGGAAAACTCGCTGCCCGGTGGCATCAGTGCTTACCGCTCCACCGGCAAGGGCAACAAGGTGAAGGGCTGGGAAATCGAAGCGCAGGGCAGCCTGGGCGAGCACTGGAACCTGTCTACAGGGTTCACCCACACCGTCAGCCGCAATGCGCTGGGCGTTCGCCAGAACACCACCGTTCCGGTCGATCTGTTCCGCCTCAACGCCAGCTGGCGCCCGGGTGGTGCCGAAGGCCGCTTCTGGATCGGTGGCGGCGCGACCTGGCAGAGCGGCATCTGGAGCCTGAGCAACAAGCCGCGCGAGGACTTCCTGGTCAGCGGCAAGCGCGACCGCGTGGCGATCGAACAGGGTGATATCTACCTGCTCAACCTGTCGGCCGGCTATCGCTTCAACGAAAACTTCACCGCCCAGGTGAACGTCAACAACCTGCTGGACAAGAAGTACTACAACCGCGTCGGTTTCTACGACGGCGTGTACTGGGGCGAACCGCGCAACGCGATGATGACGCTGCGCTGGAAGCTCTGACAATCTGATGGATGGCGCCGGTTCTGCGACCGGCACCCGGCCACGGATGGCCAACCCCGGCGCGCTTCGGTGCGCCGGTCCTCTTTCATTCAACCTGCAGGACCGCCGTGGACCGCTCGCCCGCAACCGCCAGCCCCCGCCTTAGCACCCTCTTCGCCAACCCGCGATGGGGCGTGCTGTCCCGATCCCTTGCCGCCATCTTCGGCGGCTACGCGCTTGCCTCGATGACCACGGTGTTCTGTGCGCTGGCGCTGCCGGGCGCGCGCGGCCAGGCCGTGCTGACCGGCATGCTGCTGGCGATCCTGGTCGCCGCCTGCGCCGCGCTGTGGGCGTTCGCCACGCGCAGTGCGCTGCGTGCCTGGGTCGGCATTCTCGCCCCCACCCTGCTGTTGGCCGGCATTTCGCGCCTGCTGGGAGCGTGGGCATGAAGAATGGATTCCGCCAATCCATGGCCTGGCTGCATACCTGGACCGGACTGCTGGTCGGCTGGCTGCTGCTGCTGATCTTCATGGCCGGCACCGCCAGCTACTACCGCGAGGAAATCAGCCGCTGGATGCGCCCGGAGCTGCCGCGCAGCACGGTCAGCACCGACGAAGCGGCGCAGCGCGCGGCCGACTACCTGCTGGCCAACGCACCGCAGGCCGAGAGCTGGTTCGTCACCCTGCCGCAGCCACGCAATCCGGCCATGCAGATGTTCTGGCGGTTGCCGGCCGAGCTGGCCGACCCCAGCAAGGGCCGACGCGGCGCCTTCGGTGATGCCACCCTGGACCCGAACACCGGCACCGAGCTGAAGGCCCGCGAGACACGTGGCGGCGACTTCTTCTACCGCCTGCATTTCGACCTGCACTACATTCCCGTGCTGTGGGCGCGCTACCTGGTGGGCTTCTGCGCGATGTTCATGCTGGTGGCCATCATCACCGGCGTGATCACCCACAAGAAGATCTTCAAGGACTTCTTCACCTTCCGGAAGGACAAGGGCCTGCGTTCCTGGCTGGACTTCCACAACGTCAGCGCGGTGATGGCCCTGCCTTACCACGCGATGATCACCTACACCGGCATCGTCACGTTGATGATCATGTACCTGCCGTGGGGAGTGAACGTGGCCTACGGCACCGACCAGGATGCGTTCTATGCGGAGGCCTTTGGTGGCCTGCCCGAGGTCACCGCGCCCGCCGAAGGCAAGGCAGCCCCCCTGCCGCTGCGGCAGCTGCTGGACAGCGCCCGCACGCATTGGCACGGCACCGAGGTCGCCGGTTTCAGCGTTGCCAATCCCGGTGCCGCGAATGCGGTGATCGACATCCGCCAGCGCGATGGCAAACGCCTGTCCATCGATACCCCGGCGCTGCGCTATGACATGGTCACTGGCGCGCTGCTGCAGGAAACGCCGCCTTCCGGTGGCGCCACCGCCACCCGTGGCGTGCTGTATGGCCTGCACCTGGCCCGCTTTGCCGATTGGGGCCTGCGCGCGTTGTTCTTCCTGTCCGGTCTGACCGGCTGCCTGATGGTGGCCAGCGGCGTGGTGCTGTGGGCGGTGAAGGAGCGGCCGAAGCACGCCAAGAGCGGTCGCACCGGCTTCGGCCTGCGCCTGGTCGATGCACTGAACATCGGCGCCGTGGCCGGTCTGCCGATCGCCTTCGCCGCCTATTTCTGGGGCAACCGCCTGCTGCCGCTGGGCCTGGCCGAGCGATCCAACGCCGAAGCGAACGTGTTCTTCTACGCGTGGGGCGCCTCGCTGTTGGCGGCCTTCATCTGGCCCAAGCGGATGATGTGGGCGTGGCAGCTGTACATCGGCGCGGCCGCGTTCGCGCTGATTCCGGTGGTCAACGCATTGACCACCCACGCGCACCTGGGCGTCACCTTGTTCAACGGTGACTGGGCATTGGCCGGTTTCGACCTGTCGATGATCGCCTTCGGCGCCATGCTGGCCCTGTGCGGCTGGCGCATGCAGCGCTGGACGCCACAGCTGACTGCCGCCGAGAAGAAGAAGCGTGCGGCGGCCGCTGCAGCGACGAAGGCACCGGCCGATGCAGTGGAAGCGGAGGCCAGCGCATGATGCTGCTGGTACTGGGATTGTCATTCACAGCGTTCACCGCGCTGTCGCTGGCGATGGAAAAGCACCAGCAGGAACTGCACGGCAAATCCGCGGCATCACCGGTACGGCGTACGCAATGGCGGGTGCTGGGCTGGGTACTGCTGACGGTGGCTTTCGCACTGTGCGTGGTCGACCACGGCTGGGCGATGGGCCCGGTGCTGTGGCTCGGCGCGCTCACCCTGGGTGGAATCGTGCTGGCGTTCGCGCTGTACCCGTACCGGCCGAAATGGATCGCGCCGCTGGCGATCGCGTTGCCAGTGATCGGGCTGGTGGTGGCGCTGTTGTAACCCGTGCGGTGTACCGCATCCACGCATGGCGTGGATCTACTGCGAATCCGATGCAGGGCGTGGATCTACTTCGGATGCCGCGCGGGGCGTGGATCCATCCTGGAGGGTAGTGCCGGCCGCTGGCCGGCAACCCCATGAACCGGAAGTTGTTGGAGAAGTACAGCACGCCACCCGGCGCCAGTCGCGCGACGGCCGCACGCAGCATCTTCACCTGTTCGCGCTGTACGTCGAAGTCCTCGGCGCGGGCCGAGTTGGAGAACGTCGGCGGGTCGCAGAAGATCACGTCGTACTGGCCGCGATCACCTTCCAGCCATGCCATCGCATCGGCCTGCACCAGCAGGTGCTGATTGCCGCCCTGCCCGTTCAAGGCCAGGTTGTCGTAGCACCACTGCAGGTAGGTGGCCGACAGGTCGACGCTGGTGGTGCTGGCCGCACCGGCCACCGCCGCCTGCACGCTGGCCACGCCGGTGTAGCAGAACAGGTTGAGGAAGCGCTTGCCGCGCGCCTGCTCGGCCATCAGCCGGCGCAGCGGGCGATGGTCGAGGAACAGACCGGTATCGAGATAGTCGAACAGGTTCACCTGCAGCAGCGCGTTGTTCTCGCGTACCACGAGGAACTCATCGCGCTGCTCGAAACGGCCGTACTTGCTGCCGCCCTTGCCACGTTCACGCGATTTCATCGATACCTGTTCCGGCGGCACGCCGAACACCTCGCGCGCAGCGGCCAGCAGTTCATTGCGGCGGCGGCGCACGTCGTTCTCGGGAATCGCAGCGGGTGCAGCGTATTCCTGTACATGCAGGAACGTGCGGCGCTGGCCGCCATCTTCCTCGTACACGTCGATGGCCGCTGCGTATTCCGGCAGGTCGGCATCGTAGGCGCGGAAACAGGTGATGCCTTCGCGCGCGCGCCAGCTCTTGAACTTCTTCAGGTTCTTGCGCAGGCGGTTGGCCACCATCTGCGCGCCTTCGCTCAGCTCGCGCACCTGTGCCGGGTCACGGCCCGGCACGGCGATCGGATCGCAGACGATCAGTGCGCATTCCAGCGCACCATTGAACATCTGGTACTTCTTGCCCGCACGCAGGCCGGTGGCGAAGGCCAGTTCGTCATTGCCGCACAGCAGGCTGGCGCGCCACTGCGGCACGGCCTTCTGCAGGGCATTGCCCAGCTTGCGGTACAGCGCCGGATCGGCGGCCAGGCGCTCGTCATACGGCGGGTTGCAGACCACCGCACCGATCTCCTGCTCCGGGGTGGGCAGGTCAGCCACATCGGTGCGGGTGAAGCGGATGGCATGGGCGACGCCGGCAACTTCGGCGTTCTCGCGCGCGGCCTGGATCGCCACCGGGTCGATGTCGCTGCCGTGGATGACCGGCTTCAGCGCGGCAAGGCCGGCCGCTTCGCGATCACGTGCTTCGCTCTGGATGGTTTTCCAGGCGGCCTTGTCGAAGCCCAGCCAGCGGCTCGGCGGCAGGCTGCCATGGCGCATCAGGCCGGGGGCGACATCGGCCGCCATCAGCGCGCCTTCGATCAGCAGGGTGCCGCTGCCGCACATCGGGTCCAGCAGGCCGCCACCGGCAGCGTGCAGGCGCGGCCACTGCGCGCGCATCAGCAGCGCGGCAGCCAGGTTTTCCTTCAACGGCGCGTCATGCGCCGCACCGCGCCAGCCGCGGCGATGCAGTGGGCCGCCGCCGAGGTCGATCGACAGCGAGGCGCGGCCCTTGCGCAGCGACAGGTTGACGCGCACGTCCGGCAGATCGGTATTGACCGAAGGGCGCTCCAGGCCTTCGTCACGCATGCGGTCGACGATGGCGTCCTTGATCCGCTGCGCGGCGAAACGGGCATGGGTGATCTTGTCGCCGGACACATGCGCATCCACCGCCAGGGTCATCTCCGGCTTGATGTGTTCGTGCCACGGCAGCGCACGCACGCCGTCGTACAGCGCCTGCTCGTCCGGGCATTCGAATTCGTCGATCGGCCACAGCACGCGGCTGGCCAGCCGCGACCACATCACGATCCGCAGCGCCTGCTCCAGTTCGCCATCGGCGTTGACGCCGGCGATGGTGGCGGTGGCCTTTTCCAGGCCCAGGGCCGACAGCTCATCGGCAAGCAGGTATTCCAGGCCCTTGGCGCAGGAGACAAAAAATTTCACGGGATCGGTTCGCAGGTGGTCAGGCACGGCAGGGGGCCGGGCCATTCGGAAGGGAGGGCCGTGGACACGGCCGGCAGGCCCGCGCCGGGGGCGGCGGGGCTGCCATTGTAGTCAATGCGGGCGGGCGCGCTGTGCGCCCGGGCTTCACAGCTGCCGCAGCAGGCGCTCGAAGGCCTGCGCAGAGGCTTCCACGTGATGTTCCAGGCGATGGCCATCGTCCACCAGCAGCAGCTGCGCCGAGCGCGCCTGCGCCCAGGCGATGACCCCGGCGGCCGGCACCACCTCGTCATGCCAGGCCTGCACCACCGTGGTCGGCACCGGCGCGGCATCCAGCGCCGGCATCGGGCCCATGGTGGTGGGCGGCACCATCAGGAACAGGCCGGCCACCGGTACCTGCAGCGAGGCAATGGCAGAGATGTAGGCGCCCAAGCTAGAGCCGGCCAGCACCACCGGCCCCTGCGCAGCGGCAGCGGCCGTGCGCTCGATCAGGCGTTGCAGGCGGGTGCGCACATCGCCAACGCGGCTCACCTGGCTCATCGCGTCCAGGTCGGTGTAATCGGGGCGCTCATGGGTCCAGCCCAGTCGCTCGGCGACTTCGGCCAGCGCGGTGACCTTGGTCGCCTCCGGGCCGCTCTCGAAGCCGTGGGACAGGATGCAGTGACCGCGGCTCATGCGTACGCTCCCACGGAGCGGATCGACAGCAGAAGGGAAGGCAGTTTCATCCGGCAATGCTAGCATCGCCGCATGCCCAAACCGCTCCTGCCCGGCCTGCAGCTGCAGCCGTTGCCCTACCACGACCGCCTGCCACTGCGCGATCCATCCAGCCTGGCAATGGTGGTGATCCACTGCACGGAACTACCCGACCTGGCGACCGCCCGGGAGTACGGCGAGCGCGTGCTGTACGACAGCGGCGCCGGCAACAGCGGGCATTTCTACATCGACCGCGACGGCAGCGTGGTGCAGTACGTGGCGCCGGAGCGCATCGCCCACCACGTGCGCGGCATGAATGCCGATACCGTGGGCATCGAACTGGTCAATTCGGGGCGCTACCCGCACTGGCTCGACAGCCGCCACCAGGCGATGGACGAGCCGTACACCGAAGCGCAGCTGCTGGCGCTGGAACAGCTGCTGCAGGCACTGGTGGCTCGTTACCCGTCGCTGCGGCGGATTGCCGGACATGACCAATTGGACCTGGAGCAGGTGCCGGCCAGTGATGACCCGGCGGTGACCGTGGCGCGCAAGCGTGATCCGGGCCCGTTGTTCCCGTGGGCGCGGGTGCTGGCGAAGGTGCCGTTGCAGGGGTTGGGATGATGGGCAGGGCTGCGCCCTGGGTACACGCCATCGCATACGCGCTGTCGCTCCCACGCTTCGCTGCGCGAACCGCGGGCCCCACTTACCAGCTCCCACACCCCCGCCGCTTCGCGGCCGCCCCCTGACTCAGGGGGCTCTGCCCCAGAGATGAATCGGTGGCCAGTAGATCCACGCCATGCGTGGATGAACGTCAAATCGACCAACCCGTTTTGCTCAGGCGCCGGTGGCGACCGGGCGGCTGCTGTCGCTGACCCAGCCACTCCATGAGTCCGCGTAGATGCGGGCGCCGGACAGGCCCGCGCTTTCCATCGCCAGCAGCAGGTGGCAGGCGGTCACGCCCGAGCCGCACATCAGCACCACGCGTTGCGGGTCCTGGTTGCCGATCACGCCCTGCAGTTCGGCACGCAGTTCCTGTGCATCGCGCAGGCGGCCGTCCAGCACGTTCAACGCAAACGGGCGATTGACCGCGCCCGGTACATGGCCGGCGACCGGGTCCAGCGGCTCCACCTCACCGCGGAACCGCTCGCCCGCGCGGGCATCGACCAGCCAGCCCGGTGCGTGCTTGAGGCGTGATTCGATCTCGTCCGCGCTGGCAACCTGGCCGCTATCGAAGCGCCCCGGATACGCGGGCAACGCGGTGACCTCGCTGCTGCCGGTCGCCAGCGGCTGGCCGGCGGCCTGCCACGCGGCGATGCCGCCATCGAGTACGGCCACGTTCGCATGCCCGATCAGGCGCAGCAGCCACCACAGGCGCGCGGCGGCCATGCTGCCATCGCTGCCGTCATACACCACCACCTGCGTGTCGGTGCCGATGCCCCATTGCCCCAGTCGTGCGGCGAACGCATCGCTGTCGGGCAACGGGTGGCGGCCATGGCCCACCCGCGTCAGATCGGACAGGTCGCGGTTGAGATCGGCATGCACTGCGCCGGGAATGTGTCCCTGCGCGTAAAGGCCATTGCCCGCCTGCGGGTCGGCCAGCGATGCACGCGCGTCGACCACGCGCACGGTACTTGCGGTCGCGCGGGCATCGACCACGCGCACCCCATCGCCCAAGGCCGCAGCCAGGGTCGCAACATCGACAAGGGTGGTCCACGGTGGGTCGATCGGCTTCATTGCACTTGCTCCAGGCGGCGACGCAGGTTGTACAGGATGGCCGCAGTGGCGCCCCAGATGCGCTGGCCGGGCCAGCCATATTCAAGGACATGGCGGACGCGGCCGCGATGGTTGATTTCGACCTGCCGCAGATTGTCGGCGGCCATCAGATAGTCCAGCGGCACTTCGAACACCTCGGCCACTTCGCTGGGCTGCGGGACCGCCACGAAATCCGGATCGATCACCGCCACCACCGGGGTCACGCGATAGCCGGTGATGGTCACGAACGGATCGAGATATCCCAGTGCCTGCACCTGTGTCGGCGCCAACGCGATTTCTTCTTGGCTTTCGCGCAGTGCGGCAGCCAGCGCATCGCGATCATCGGGCTCGGTACGGCCACCGGGGAAGCCAACCTGGCCACCATGTTGCCGCAGGGTTTCGGTACGCCGGGTCAGGATCACCTGCGCGCCGTTGGCGCGCGGCACGATGCCAGCCAGCACCGCCGCCTCGACCGGTGGGCCCGGGGGCAGCAGGTCATCCAGTTCACTGCGGTTCCAGCCGTCACCTGCCGGCGGTTCGGCCAGCGGATGCAGCGCGCGCAGCAGCCGCTCATGATCGGCCAACGAACCTCGCAGCGACTGCTGCAGCTGTTGGCGCAGGGGCAGCACACGCTGCAGGATGTGGCTGCGCTCGCCGTCGCTCATCGACGACCACCGTGCGATTTCGTCGATATGCCGCCCGCACCCGGCGCAGAGCCGGTTGCGATCCAGCTTGCAGACGTTGATGCAGGGGCTTGCGACAGCACGCGCCGTTTCTTCCATTATTTGCACCGGTCAACAGTAGCGCGAATGGGCTGAATTTGGGATGGGCCCCGCACGGCTGCAGCGTGGTGCAGAAACAAAAACGCGCCGGTGGGTTCACCGGCGCGTTGATGTTGACGCTGTTTCTTCTTACTTGACGCTGATCAGCTTGATCTCGAACTGCACAGCCACATTCGGCGGGAACGGGGTGCGCGGGTCGGCGCCGTAGGCCTGATCCGGCGGCAGCGAGACTTCCCACTTCGAGCCTGCCGGCATCTGCAGCAGGGTCTCACGCATGGCCTTCATTTCGACTTCGCTGACCTTGATCGACGGAATCTGCTGGGCCGGGCGGGATTCGGTCGGGCGCTGGCCGTACGGGAACGGACCGGCCACTTCCAGCTGCACGGTGCTGGCCTGGGTCGGCTTGGCACCCTTGCCGGCTTCGATCACACGGTACTGAACGCCGCTCGGCAGGGTCTGCACGCCCGCCTTTGCCTTGTTCTGCGCCATGAACTGATCGCTCTTGGTCTTGTTTTCGGCAGCAGCCTTTTCGTACTCGGCCTTGGCGGCCTGGGCACGGCCCTGCTCGCGCTTCTGGAACGCTTCAACAGCCGGCTTCAGCTGCTCGGCGGTGATCGCCGGCTGCTTCTTGGCGTAGGCGTCCTGCAGACCCTTCACCACCGAGTTGATGTCCAGCTGCTCACCGCGACCAGTCAGCTCCGCCAGGTTGTTGCCGTAGTCGTAACCGAAGTAGTAGCTCAGCTTGCCCTTCTCGGACGCGATGTCCTGGGCGAAGGCATTGCCCGTCAGGGCCAGGGCCGCGACGGCGACCGCGATAGAACGCAACTTCATCAAACAGTTCTCCAGGGGTGGTAACTCAGGGACGTTCTGCGCCGCCCTGAGGCGACGGGTTAGGATAACGGCCACAACGTGTAACCGCTACTCACCACGCAGGCTATGACCTGTCTGCGTTTACAGAGTTCAATATCACTTTTTTTTAACGTTCCAGGAGTTTCCCGTGGTCGAGGCCCCCGCTCCCCACCCGGTCGACGTCAGCGATGATGGCGCCGTCCGCACCATTACCGTGCAACGCCCGGACAAGCTCAACGCCCTCAATGCCGCCACCCTGCAGGCCCTGGCCGAGGCGTTTGGCGCCGCCGCCGCCGACCCGGCGGTACGGGTGGTGGTGCTGACCGGGTCTGGCCCCAAGGCGTTCGTGGCCGGGGCCGACATCGCGGAAATKAACACCTTGAGCGCGGTTCAGGGACGTGATTTCTCCCTGCTCGGCCAAGCCCTGATGCGCCGCATCGAACGCATGCCCAAGCCGGTGATCGCCCGGGTGAACGGATTTGCGCTGGGCGGCGGGCTGGAACTGGCCATGGCCTGCCATCTGCGCATCGCCGCCGATTCCGCCAAGGTCGGCCAGCCGGAGATCAATCTCGGCCTGATTCCCGGCTTCGGTGGCAGCCAGCGACTGCTGCGCCTGTGTGGCCGTGCGGCCACGCTGGAGCTGTGCCTGCTGGGCACCCCGATCGACGCCGCACGCGCACTGGCCCTGGGCATCGTCAACGAGGTGGTACCCGCCGCCGAGCTCGACGCCCGCGTGCAGGCCCTGGCCCGGCAGCTGGCACAGTCGGCGCCGCTGGCGCTGCGCGGCCTGCTCGATGCGGTGCACGTGGGCGGCGAATGCAGCCTGGAAGCCGGCCTGGAATACGAAAGTGCGCAGTTCGGCCTGCTGTTTGCCACCGAGGACATGCGCGAAGGCACCAGCGCCTTCCTGCAGCGCCGTCCCCCCGCCTTCCAGAACCGCTGACGCCATGGCATCCCGACCCAACCCCGTGCTGTTGTTCGCCCGGGTCCAGGCAGACGATCCCGATGGTGCGCTGCAGGCTGGGCTGATGGACTACGTGGCGCGTACTGGCGATGAGCGGCTGCTGCCCGATCATCCAGACCTGCCCGACCGTCTGTGCCAGATGCAGTTGCAGCTGCAGCGCGCATGGGCGGCGCGCGAACGCTTCCGCGCACGTGCCGTGCGCCTGGCCCGCCGCGAGGCCGAGCGTGACGCGCGCCGGACACCCGCGCCGGCACCTGACGCCAAACCCGCCCTGCCCGCAGCAGCGGCCGCCATCCTCGCCCGGGCCAAGGCCCGCGCCGCCGGCAAGGAGCAGTAATGGCGACCGTGAAGAAGACCGCGCGCGCACCTGCGCGCCGCGGCGGTACGATGCCGCGCGCCGACGTGGTGGAAATGTTCACCCGCCTGCGCGAACTCAACCCGCATCCGAAGACCGAGCTGGAATACAGCTCGCCGTTCGAACTGCTGGTGGCGGTCGCGCTGTCCGCGCAGGCCACCGACGTCGGCGTCAACAAGGCGACCCGTCGCCTGTTCCCGGTTGCCAACACGCCGGCGAAAATCCTCGCCCTGGGCGAAGAGGGACTGAAGAAATACATCGCCACCATCGGTCTGTTCAACGCCAAGGCGAAAAACGTGATCGCCACCTGCGCGCTGCTTCTGGAGAAGCACGGTGGCGAAGTGCCACGCGATCGCGACGCACTGGAGGCACTGCCCGGTGTCGGCCGCAAGACCGCCAACGTGGTGCTCAACACCGCATTCGGCGAACCGGTGATGGCGGTGGACACGCACATCTTCCGTGTCGCCAACCGCACTGGACTTGCCCCCGGAAAGAACGTGCGCGAGGTTGAAGATCGACTGGTCAAAGCGATTCCCGCCGAGTTCCTGCTCGACGCGCACCACTGGCTGATCCTGCACGGCCGGTACGTGTGCAAAGCACGCAAACCGGATTGCCCGGGGTGCGTGATTGCCGACCTGTGCCGGTACAAGGACAAGACACCCGCGGAGTGACCGCGCCATCCACGCATGGCGTGGATCGGCTGGAAAATCCATCCACGCATGGCGTGGATCTACTGCAACCGGGGCGCAATCCGCGCGTCATACGTAACCGGTTTCAATGGCAGGCCCAGCCGTGACGGGGCCTGCGGCGGATCGCGGCCGTGCGCGAACTGTCACATTTACGCAATCTTCACGTTTTAGCCTGCGCGCATCTTCCCACCTGCCTGCAAGGCTCCTCTCCATGAAACTGCATCACCAGCTCCTGACGATCGCCGTGGCTGCTGCGCTGTACGTGCCGGCCGCCCACGCCGAAGTCGCCATCGATGTGATCGGCGGTTCGGAAATCACCTTCGAAGGCCTGGTCCAGGCCGACGGCAACTGGTACGACAATGACGTCGTGGACCTCAACGGCGGTGACGCCGGCAACGGCAAGAACAGCGAATTCGAACTGCGCCGCGCCGAGCTGGTGCTGAAGGGCAAGGGCCCGGGCAACGTGGAATGGGTCGTGGGCTACGACGCCAAGGCCGACAAGTTCCTCGACACCAACGTGAAGTACAAGCTGCTGGGCAACGCCAACCACTTCATCCAGGTCGGCCAGTTCAAGCAGCCCAACAGCCTGGAAGAACTGTCCAGCACCAAGAACAACGACTTCATCTCCAAGGCTGCGGTCACCAACACCTACGCCGTCGCCCGTCGCCTGGGCGGTGCCTACAGCTACGGCCAGGACAACTGGTCGGTCACCGCCAGCGCCTTCGGCCGCGAACTGACCCGCAACCTGGCCCACGGCAGCGGCTACGGCGCACGTGGCACCTGGGCCCCGATCAACGAGAAGGGCCAGGTCCTGCACTTCGGCCTGAGCTACGTCGACTACGACACCGACGCGGACACCCTGCGCGTGCGTGCCCGCCCGAACGCTGACCTGGCCACCGCGCGCCTGGTCGACAGCGGCAACCTGGTCGACACCGACCGCGTCAGCACCATCGGTGCTGAAGCGATGTACTTCCAGGGCCCGTTCAAGGCCCAGGCCGAGTACTACACCAGCAAGGCCAAGCGCCTGGCCAACGACAACTACACCAGCGATGGCTACTACGTCAGCGGCGTGTGGAATGTCACCGGCGAGAGCTGGAGCTACAAGGGCGGCACCCCGGGCACCGGCCTGCCGAACAACCCGGCTGGCGGCCAGTGGCAGCTGGGCGTGCGTTATGACCACATGGATCTGAACGACGGCAACCTCGCCGCCAACCCGGTGGCCGGCCGTCCGCCGATCGTCGATGGCGTGCTCGGCGGCAAGATGGACATCTGGACCGTCGGCGCGAACTGGTACTGGCGCTCGAACTTCAAGCTGATGCTCAACTACGTGATGGTCGACAGCAAGAAGTACAGCTCGACCGCCCGCGGCTTCGTCAACGACGATCCGAACATCCTGGAAGCCCGCGCGCAGTTCTTCTGGTAATACTGGAAGCACGCGTTCGAACGAAGGCACGGCCCAGGCCGTGCCTTCGTCGTTGTGGGCAGGCGGTGGCCGCGCGATGATGCCCTGCCCTGTCGACAAGGACCTTCGGGATGCCTTCCTCGCTCCGCCTGCGCCGCCTGCTTTGCGGTGTCCTGCTCGCTGCCCTGCCCGCCACTGCGTTCGCCTGTGACGATGCGGAGGCCGTGCGCGAGGCCGCGTATCGGCAGTTGCCGGCCGGCGCGCTGCCGGTCACGGCACGTTTCACCGATGCGGACAGCACGGCCTGCCGCGCGTGGCCCGCACAGCCCGGCACGACCCTGCTGGCCGTCGCGCAATGGACCGCCCCCGCCTCGGAAGACCTGCGCGGTGGCGACCTGGACCTGTTGCTGATCGATACCGCCAGTGGCCAGCCGCTGGCCTGGACCCGCGTGGCCGATGCAGTCAGCAGTGATGCGCTGCGCTTTACCGGCCTGCGCCTGGACACGGCACGCTGGCAGCTGGATCCGGCCACCCGCGCATTCGGCGTGCGCATGGACTACAACGGCAGCTCAGGCCCCAACCCGTTCGCGCAGACCGAGCTGCAGTTGTTCGTACGCGAGGGCCGGCAGCTGCGCCGAGTGCTTGCCCCGCTGGCCGTCAGCGGCAGTCGCGGCGAATGGGATACGCGGTGCGCCGGCGAGTTCAGCCGCTTCGAGCGCACGCTGGAAATGGGCAATGCCAATGCCGCTGGCCTGGCGCCGATCGTCGTGCGCGAAAAGCGCACCGATACGATCAGCGTCGCCGCCGGTGACGACTGCCATGCCACCGACACGACGGCACCCGCACAGCGCTGGATACTGCAGCCCCGCGACGGTCGCTATGCCGTTCCGGAGGCGCTGCGCGGGCTGTGAAGGGCGGGCTTGGGCACCGCCATGACGGCTGTCACGTTCGCGTCATATGACAGACGCGGGCGTGTCATGGAACCGTTATGGAATGTGCACCGAAACGTCGGGCAGCCGCCCCTCGACCACCCCAGGAGTCTCTCCCGTGATCCACGCCTTCAAGTCGCGCGCCGCCGTCGCCATTCTGGCCGCGTCGTCCGTGTTCGCCGCCAACGCCGCCGATGTCACCGGCGCGGGCGCCTCGTTCATCTACCCGGTGATGTCCAAGTGGTCGGCCGACTACAGCACCGCCACCGGCAAGAAGGTCAACTACCAGTCGATCGGTTCCGGCGGTGGTATCGCCCAGATCAAGGCAGCGACCGTGGACTTCGGTTCGTCCGACGCGCCGCTGAAGCCGGAAGAGCTGGCTGCCGCTGGCCTGGCCCAGTTCCCGTCGGTGATCGGCGGCGTGGTGCCGGTGATCAACGTTGCTGGCGTCGCCCCCGGCGCGCTGAAGCTGGACGGCCCGACCCTGGCCAACATCTTCCTGGGCAAGATCACCACCTGGAACGACCCGGCCATCGCCGCACTGAACAGCGGCCTTACCCTGCCCAGCGGCAAGATCACGATCGTCCATCGTTCGGACGGTTCGGGCACCACCTTCAACTTCGTCAACTACCTGTCCAAGGTCAGCCCGGAGTGGAAGAGCAAGGTCGGTGAAGGCACTTCGGTGCAGTGGCCGGCCGGCATCGGCGGCAAGGGCAACGAAGGCGTTGCTGCCTACGTGAAGCAGATCAAGGGCGGCATCGGCTACGTCGAACTGTCCTACGCGCTGCAGAACAAGATGTCCTACGCGGCGATGAAGAACGCGGCCGGCAAGATCGTGCAGCCTTCGGACACCTCGTTCTCGGCCGCCGCGGCCAGCGCCGACTGGGCCAACGCCCGTGACTTCTACCTGGTGATGACCAACGCCCCGGGCGCTGATGCATGGCCGATCACTGCCACCAACTTCATCCTGGTGCGCAAGCAGCCGAAGAACGTGGCGGGCGCCAAGGCCACGCAGGAGTTCTTCCGCTGGGTCTACAAGAATGGCGATGCGCAGGCCAAGCAGCTGGACTACGTGCCGCTGCCGGACGCGCTGGTGCGCCAGATCGAGACCTACTGGACGCAGAACCTGAAGTACTGAGTTCGTTGCAAGGCGTTCCCCCGCAGGAACGGGGCCGGCGGGTCCTCTCTCCCCCGCCGGCCCCACCGGGCGCTGGATCCTTCTGGGTCCGGCGCTCTTCTTTTTTGCAGGGTTGGTCGTGAAAGGCGCTGCGCTTCCGTTGGTGAGTTGTTGCGGCGATGGGTCATGGAAGGCAGGAGCGGGGGCAACGGCTGCCCGGCCCTCCGCCGCGCCGGGGACCGCGCAGAAGCGCAGTTGGTGTCGTCAGCCGACCCGGCGGCCAACCGTGAATCCCGCGAAACCCTTGCCAGAACGTGATCCAGGACACCTCTGTCATGGACGTCATACGGCTGTAACAAAAACATCATTTCATAGCCGCATCCGCCGACACCGTCGGCTCTACCCCGCTATGGAGTGACCATGAAACTGCACTCGGCCAGCCTTGCCGCCCTTTCCCTGGCCATCGCCCTGGGCTTGTCTGCCTGCGGTGGCGACAAGCAGGCCGCTCAGCAGCCGGCCGCTGACGGCGCCGCTGCTCCGGCCGCTGCCGGCGACAAGGTGACCGCTGAGGTCTCCGGTGCTGGCGCCTCCTTCATCTTCCCGCTGGTGTCCAAGTGGTCGGCTGACTACAACACCGCCACCGGCGCCAAGATCAACTATCAGTCGATCGGTTCCGGTGGTGGCATCGCCCAGATCAAGGCCGGCACCGTCGATTTCGGTTCGTCCGACAAGCCGCTGAGCAGCGATGAGCTGGCCCAGGCCGGCCTGGCCCAGTTCCCGTCGGCCATCGGCGGCGTGGTGCCGGTGGTCAACATCGACGGCCTGGAAGCCGGCAAGCTGCGCCTCAGTGGCGCCCTGCTCGCCGACATCTTCCTGGGCAAGGTCAAGACCTGGAACGACCCGGCCATCGTCGCCGCCAACCCGGGCGTGACCCTGCCGGACGGCAAGATCACCATCGTCCACCGTTCGGATGGTTCGGGCACCACCTTCAACTTCTCCAACTACCTGTCCAAGGTCAGCCCGGAGTGGAAGAGCAAGGTCGGCGAAGGCACCTCGGTGCAGTGGCCGGACGGCGTGGGTGGCAAGGGCAATGAAGGCGTTGCTTCCTACGTGAAGCAGATCAAGGGTTCCATCGGCTACGTCGAACTGGCCTACGCCCTGCAGAACGCGATGCCCTACGCCTCGCTGCAGAACGCCGCCGGCACCTGGGTGCAGCCGAACGCTGAAACCTTCGCTGCCGCTGCCGCCAGCGCCGACTGGGCCAGCGCCAAGGACTTCAACCTGGTCATCACCAACGCACCGGGCGAGCAGGCGTGGCCGATCACCGCCACCAACTTCATGCTGATGCAGAAGAAGCCGAAGGATGCCAAGCGCAACCAGGATGCGCTGGCCTTCTTCAAGTGGGCCTTCGAAAGCGGCCAGACCCAGGCCAACGAACTGCACTACGTACCGCTGCCGGCCGAGCTGGTCAAGCAGATCGAAGCCTACTGGGCGACCGAACTGAAGTGATGGACCCGACGGTGCCCGCCACGTGCGGGCACCGTCTCCTGCACATCGTGCTGCCCCGCCCCTTCCTGGCCCTGCCGTCCCCATGAATGCCATCGCCCAGCCTGTAGCCGCCCCGTCCACGCGTGATACGCGTGATGCCCGCAACGACAAACTGTTCCGATGGGTGCTGGTCGGCACCGTCATCTTCGTCCTGATCGCGCTGGCCTGCGCCGCACTGTCGATGCTGTGGGGTGGTCGCCACGCCCTGCAGATGCAGGGCCTGAGCTTCTTCTTCTCCTCCGACTGGAATCCGGTCGAAAACAAGTTCGGCGCCCTCGCCCCCATCTACGGCACCCTGGTCACCGCGCTGATCGCGATGGTCATCGCCGTACCGGTCAGCTTCGGCATCGCCTTCTTCCTCACAGAAGTGGCACCGCGCTGGCTGCGTGGCCCGGTCGGCACCGCCATCGAACTGCTGGCGGGCATTCCCTCGATCATCTACGGCATGTGGGGCCTGTTCGTACTGGTGCCGGTGATGACCGAGTACGTCACCCCGTTCCTCAACGAAACCCTGGGCGAATGGCCGATCATCGGCCCGGTGTTCCAGGGCCCGCCGCTGGGCATCGGCATGCTCACCGCCGGCTTCGTGCTGGCGATCATGGTCATCCCGTTCATCTCCTCGGTGATGCGCGAAGTGTTCCTGACCGTGCCGACCCGCCTGAAGGAATCGGCCTACGCGCTGGGTTCCACCAAATGGGAAGTGAGCTGGGACATCGTGCTGCCCTACACCCGCTCGGCGGTGATCGGTGGCGTTTTCCTCGGCCTCGGCCGCGCACTGGGCGAGACGATGGCGGTGGCCTTCGTGATCGGCAACAGCGTGCGCCTGTCGCCGTCGCTGCTGGAACCGGGCACCACCATCGCCGCACTGATCGCCAACGACTTCGGCGAAGCCACTGAAACCTACCGCTCGGCGTTGCTGCTGCTCGGCTTCGTCCTCTTCATCGTCACCTTCGTGGTGCTCGCCATCGCCCGCCTGATGCTGATGCGCCTGTCCCGCAAGGAGGGCAACTGATGTCCAGCACCGCTGACTCCCTGTACCTGCGCCGCCGCATCGGCAACGTCATCGCCATCGCGATGTCCTGCGCCACTGCGCTGTTCGGCCTGTTCTTCCTCGGCTGGATCCTGTTCACCCTGGCCTCCAAGGGCCTGGCCGGCATCAACCTGGATCTGTTCACCAAGATGACACCGCCGCCGATGCAGGAAGGCGGCCTGGCCAATGCCTTCTTCGGCAGTGCGGTGATGTGTGCGCTGGCGATCGGCATCGGCACCCCGCTGGGTGTGCTGGCCGGCACCTGGCTGGCCGAGTACGGCAACGCCCGCAAGGCCGGCACCGTGGTCCGCTTCGTCAACGACATCCTGCTGTCGGCCCCGTCCATCGTGCTGGGCCTGTTCGTCTACACCCTGTACGTGATGCAGACCGGCGGCAGCTTCTCCGCCTTCGCCGGTGCACTGTCGCTGGCCTTCATCGTGCTGCCGGTGGTGGTGCGTACCACCGACGAGATGCTGCGCCTGGTGCCTTCGCAGATGCGCGAAGCCGCGCTTTCGCTGGGCATTCCGCAGTGGAAGGTGATCGTGCAGGTACTGTACCGCAGTGCCTCGGCCGGCATCATCACCGGCATCCTGCTGGCGCTGGCCCGCATTTCCGGCGAGACCGCACCGCTGCTGTTCACCGCCTTCGGCAACCAGTACTGGAACAGCAACGTGTTCCAGCCGATGGCCTCGGTGCCGGTGGTGATGAACCAGTTCGCCGGCAGCCCGTACGAATCCTGGCAGGTGCTGGCCTGGGCCGGCGCGCTGGTGCTGACCGTGTTCGTGCTGCTGGTCAGCCTCTCTGCGCGCGGCATCCTGCTGCGCAACCGTATCTCCCATGACTGACCTTTCCGTGGATACCGCCATGAACGACCTTTCCAACGCCGTGCCGATGCAGCGCATCGTCGTGCCGGCCTCGCACGAGAACCTGCACGCTCCGGCCCCGGTCAAGCTCGCCGCGCGTGGACTGGACTTCTACTACGACAAGTTCCACGCCCTGAAGGGCATCAACCTGGAGATCCCGGAAAAGCGCGTGACCGCGCTGATCGGTCCCTCCGGTTGCGGCAAGTCGACCCTGCTGCGCATCTTCAACCGCATCTACGCGCTGTACCCGAAGCTGGAAGCGCGCGGTGAGGTGATCCTCGACGGCGAGAACATCCTGTCGCCGAAGTACCCGATGAACCGCCTGCGCAGCAAGGTCGGCATGGTGTTCCAGAAGCCGGTGCCGTTCCCGATGACCATCTTCGAGAACGTGGCCTACGGCATCCGCCACCACGAGAAGCTGTCCAAGGCGGACATGGCCGACCGTGTCGAGCACGCGCTGCGCCAGGGCGCGTTGTGGGACGAAGTGAAGGACAAGCTCAACCAGAGCGCGCTGGGCCTGTCCGGTGGCCAGCAGCAGCGTCTGTGCATCGCCCGTGCCGTGGCCCTGCGCCCGTCGGTGCTGCTGCTGGACGAGCCGACCTCGGCGCTGGACCCGATTTCCACCAGCCGCATCGAGCAGCTGGTGGAAGAGCTCAAGCACGAGTACACCATCGTGATCGTCACCCACAACATGCAGCAGGCCGCGCGCGTGTCCGATTACACCGCCTTCATGTACCTGGGTGACCTGATCGAGCACGACCGCACCGAAGTGATCTTCTCGCAGCCGTCCAAGCAGCAGACCGAGGATTACATCACCGGCCGGTTCGGCTGATCGGCGCTGACGCTTCGCCACCTGTCCCAGCCAGGCGCGCCTGGCTCTACCTGGATTGCAGAACATGAACCTTCCCAACGACCACATCGTCAAAAGCTACGACGAAGAGCAGCAGCGCCTGGTGGCCGAAATCGTGCGCATGGGCGAGATGGCCGTCGCCCAGCTCGAGGCGTCGATGGACGTCATCGAGAAGCGCGATGAGAACGCCGCCCATCGCATCATCGCCAACGACGAAGCGATCGATTCGCTGGAACAGCAGATCAGCCACGACGTGATGCGCCTGGCGCTGCGTGGCCCGATGGCCCGCGACCTGCGCGAAATCCTCGCCGGCCTGCGCATTCCGGCCGATATCGAGCGCATTGGCGACTACGCGGCCAACGTCGCCAAGCGCTCGATCGCGCTGGGCAAGGTACCTCCGCTGCCGCAGATCCAGGGCCTGCGCGCCCTCGGCCGCCTGGCCGCACAGCAGGTCCGCCGCGCCATCGCCGCCTACCGCGACAACGACGCCGATGCCGCACTGGAACTGCGCGAGGACGACGCCCGCCTGGATGCGCAGTACACCGCGCTGTTCCGCGAGCTGCTGACCTACATGATGGAAGACCCGCGCAACATCACCCCGTGCACCCACCTGCTGTTCATGGCCAAGAACCTGGAGCGCGTGGGCGACCATGCCACCAACATCGCCGAGAACGTGTGGTTCCTGGTGCACGGCGAACAGCCGCTGCCGCCGCGCCAGAAGCGCGACGAGACCTCCAGCGCGGGCGATATCTGATACTGCACTGCAACACCGGATTCGACTCCAGGGTGGCCGCTGTCCTCGTGACAGCGGCCTTTTTGTTGGCGCTGTAATACTTCTCACGAAAATTTGAATTCCCGGCGAGGATTCGTTGAGTAGGATCGCTGCACCATCGCTTCACCACGGGCACCCGCCCACCACCCAGGAGCACGACCGATGAGCACCTCCAACAAGACGCTGTCCCTGCTGACCGCCACCGCCCTGGCCGCAGGCCTCGGCATGACCGCCTCCGCCTCGGCCCTGAGCATGACCGACCTCGCCCAGGGCTACCTGGTGGCCGGCCAGGCGGCCAAGGCCACCGATGCGAAGGCGGCCGATGCGAAGGCGGCCGATGCAAAATCCGCCGACGCGGCCAAGCATGCCGAAGGCAAGTGTGGCGCCGACGGCAAGAGTGCTGAAGGCAAGTGCGGCGGCGACAAGGGCAAGGCAGCGGCCGGTGCGGACACCAAGGCCAAGACCGGCGGTGACAAGAAGTCGGCCGAAGGCAAGTGCGGCGAAGGCAAGTGCGGTGGCAAGCACTGACGTCCGCGCCGGCGTCGTCCACCCGCGGTCGCTGCTTCCTGCGGCGGCCGTGGGCCTGGGCCTGCGCCGTGCCCTGCTGCAGGACCTGCGCGATGCACCGGCCGGCGATTTCGATTTCCTCGAATGCGCGCCGGAGAACTGGATCGGTGTCGGTGGTCCCGCGGGTGACGCGTTGGCCGAACTGGCGGCGCGCCATCCGCTGAGCTGCCACGGCCTGTCGTTGTCGCTGGGCGGCAGTGCCCCCCTGGATACCCAGCTGCTGGCGCAGGTGGGTGCGTTTCTGCACCAGCATCAAGTGCCGCTGTACAGCGAACACCTGAGCTACTGCAGCGACGAGGGCCACCTGTACGACCTGCTGCCGATTCCATTCACCGATGAAGCGGTACGCCACACCGCTGCCCGCATCGCCCGGGTGCAGGACATTCTCGGTCGCCGCATCGCCGTGGAAAACGTGTCGTACTACCTGGCGCCGGACCCGACGATGGACGAACTGGCCTTCACCACTGCCGTGCTGGCCGAGGCCGACTGCGACCTGCTGCTGGACGTCAACAACGTCTACGTCAATGCCTGCAACCATGGCTACGACGCCGATGCCTTCATCGCCGGCCTGCCCGCACAACGCATCGTCTGCCTGCACGTGGCCGGGCACCTGGACGAGGCACCGGACCTGAAGATCGACACCCACGGCAGCCCGGTGATCGACCCGGTGTGGGACCTGCTGGCACGCACCTACGCCCGTATCGGCCCACGCCCTACCCTGCTCGAACGCGACTTCAATTTCCCGCCCTACGCCGAGCTGCGGGGCGAACTGCAGACCATCCACCGCCTGCAGGCCGCGCATGCCGGAGCCGCCCATGGCTGACGCCCCCGAACGCCTGCGTGCGCAGCAGCACGCGTTCACCGCGCACCTGCGCGACCCGGCGCAGGTACCGGCGCCGCCCGGCATGGATCCGCGTCGGGTGGCGGTGTACGAACGCCTGCTGTTCAACAATCTGCTGGGGTTGTTGAGCAATGGCTTCCCGGTCTGCGTGCGCCTGCTGGGCGAACCGGACTGGAGTGCACTGGTGCGCCACTATTTCGCCAGCCACCATTGCCACACCCCGTTGTTCACCGAACTGGCTGCCGAGTTCGTGCAGTGGTTGCAGGTGCAGCCGGAGCTGCCGCATCCGGCACTTGCCGAACTGGCCCACTACGAGTGGGTGGAGACCGCGCTGTACCAGCTGCAGGCCGATCCGCTGCCGGAACCGGGCGACATTGATCCGTTGCGGGTGCCGTTGCGCCGCTCACCGCTGGCCTGGCCGCTGCTGTACCGCTGGCCGGTGCATCAGCTGGGTAGCGAAGATGCACCGTCGCAACCACCGGCAGAGCCCACCGGCCTGCTGGTGCGGCGCGATGCTGATGGCGCGGTGCGATTTGCCACCCTGACCAGCCTCGCAGTGCATCTACTGACCCTGATCGGCGAGTCCCCCGGGGCCACCGGCCAACAACAGCTGCAGCAACTGGCCGCCCTGCACCACCTCGATCCTGGGACATTGGCCGCCCCTGGCGCGCAACTGCTGCAGCAGTTCCTGCGTGCTGGCGTGATCGGTCCGCTCCCCGCTTCACCCTGACGCCCCTTCCAGGAGAAACACCGATGAAGACCCCGACCCTGGCCGCCGCACGCGGCCAGCTGGACCGTTTCGCCCCGTGGTTGGCCCCGCTTGGCCTGCGCCTGCTGCTTGCCTGGGAATTCTTGGAATCCGGGCGCGAGAAGCTGCACGGACAGAACTGGTTCGCCGATCTGCAGGATGCTTTCCCGTTTCCGTTCGACCAGCTGCCCGCTGCGCTGAACTGGCAATTGGCCACCTGGTTCGAACTGGTGGGCGCAGCGTGCCTGCTGTTGGGCTTCGGCACCCGCTTTGCCGCCGCCAGCCTGCTGGTGCTGACAGCTGTGGCAACGTACGCGGTGCACTGGCCCGCCGAATGGAGCTCGCTGGGCGATCTGGCGATGGGCTATGCGATCAGCGATCAGGGCTTTGGCAACTTCAAACTGCCACTGCTGTTCATGGCGATGCTACTGCCGCTGCTGTTCACCGGTGCTGGGCGCCTGAGCGTGGATGCCGTGCTGGCGCGCTGGTATCCGTCGGGCCCCACGGCGCGGCCTGCGCTCCGGTAGATGCCGACCTTGGTCGGCGCGCAGGGTGCCAACCAAGGCTGGCACCTACCGGGATCCCGGGTGCTCAGGGTCGCTCTGCTAGAATCCGTACATGACCGACCCCAGTTCCGCACCTGCCGCCCTCCCTGTTTCCGACGTACCCCAGGCGCAGCGCGCGATGTCACAACGCTTCCGCGGCTTCCTGCCGGTGGTGGTGGATGTTGAAACCGGCGGCTTCGACAGCCAGCGCAATGCGCTGCTGGAAATCGCCGCCGTGCCGATCGAGATGGACGAGAACGGCCTGCTCTACCCTGGCCAGACCGCCAGCGCCCATGTGGTGCCGGCCGAGGGACTGGAGATCGACCCGAAGTCGCTGGAAGTGACCGGCATCATCCTCGACCATCCGTTCCGGCTGGCCAAGGAAGAGAAGGCGGCGTTGGACCACGTCTTCACTCCGGTGCGTGCAGCGATGAAGAAGTACGGCTGCCAGCGCGCGATCCTGGTCGGCCACAACGCGCATTTCGATCTCGGCTTCGTCAACGCAGCCGTCGCCCGTACCGGGCACAAGCGCAACCCGTTCCACCCCTTCAGCGTGTTCGACACGGTCACCTTGGCGGGCATTGCCTATGGCCAGACGGTGCTGGCACGCGCAGCCACGGCGGCCGGGCTGGGCTGGGACGCCAACGAGGCGCACAGCGCGGTGTATGACACCGAGCAGACGGCGCGGTTGTTCTGCACGATCGCCAACGCCTGGCCGCGGTGAAGCAGCCAACGGCGAAGCCCCTCGTGGCGAATCGGCATTGCGGGTGAGGCCGGGCAGGATGGATTCGCGGGGGACGCCGTAAACCCATCCTTGGGGGCTTAGCCGCGCCATCCATGCCGCGGATACCCCCGCGAACCCACCCTGCCCGGCCTTCGACAATTTCCCGGGCGCCACGGAAAGATCAGAAAAGCGGGAGCAACAGCGGGTCGCTGCGCTCGATGGGTGCCGACTGTTGGTACGGCAATGCCGGTCGATCCACGCCATGCGTGGATGCTTTGCAGTGGATCAACCGATGCTCGTGCGATCCCTGCCGTCACTCTTCGCACGGTACAACGCGCGGTCGGCGCGCTGGTACAGCAGTGCCGGGGTGCGGTCGTCACCGTCCAGTTCCACCAGGCCGGCGCTGAAGGTCACCCGCAGGCCCGGGATGCCGGCCCAGTCCGGGTGGTCATGGAACAGGCCACGCAGGCGCGCGCACAGCTGCGCCGCCTCCTCCAACCGTGTGTCATTGAGCAGCAGCGCGAATTCTTCGCCGCCGGTGCGTGCCGGCAGATCCGAATCGCGGCTGGCGGCGGCGATCACCTGGGCCACTTCCACCAGTACCGCATCACCGATGCTGTGGCTGTGCTGGTCGTTGACGTCCTTGAAGTGGTCGATGTCCAGCACCACCAGGCACAGCGGATGGCCGCTGCGCTGGGCGCGGGCGAAGTCGCGGGCCAGCGCCTCGTCGAAGCCGCGACGGTTGGCCAGCCGGGTCAGCGCGTCTTCGCGGGCCTGTCGTTCGAACGCCTCGGCCTGCCGCGCCAGGCGCTCGGCCAGCTCGGTCTTCTCCTGGTTCAGGGCCTGCAGGTGTACGGTCTGCGCCTGCAGGTCGAAGGTCGCCTCGTCCACGCGCCGTGCCAGGCGCAGGTTGCTGGCCTTGTACTGCTGCAGCAGGAAGCGGTACAGCGCCACCAGCGCGGACAGCAGCACCAGCCCCATAAGCGCCTGCACGCTGTGCCGCTGCCACCAGAACGGCTCGACCGTGAAACTCCACACCGCTTCCTGATGGCCCCAGCTGCCACCCGGGTGCGCGGCGGCCACGTGCAGCGTGTAATCGCCCGGCGGCAGGCCGACGAATTCCACGCTGCGCTGCGGGCCACGTTCCACCCAGCCGCTGTCCAGCCCCTCCAGCCGCGTGCGGTAGCGGATGCGGTCGGACATCAGGTAGCTCAGGCCCACGTAGCTCACCGCAAGCCGTCGCCCACCGGGAATCAGGTTGCGCTCGGGGCCTTCCCAGTGCACCGGCGCACCGTCGACCTGTACGTTCTCGATTGCCGCAGGCGGTGCCGGGCGTTCACGGAAACGCTGCAGCCGCTGCGGATCGACCGTGCTCAAGCCACCGGCGGTCACCACCCAGAACGTGCCGTCCTGGCGCAGGATCGCCGAGGGACCGGAGCTGCCGTTGGCCTGCGCATTGGCCATGCCGTCGATTTCGTTGTAACGCTCCACCGTGACCCGCGGTGCGCGTCCGTCGGCCACGGCGTTGAGCGTGGCCATGTCGGTGCGCAGTACTCCGCGGTTGCTGCTGATCCACACATTGCCCAGTCGGTCGGGCACCAACTGGAACACCGCATCCACCGGCATGCCCTGCTCCAGGCCCACCCGTGCCAACGTCCCCGCCTGCCAGCGATACAGCCCACGATCACTGCTGATCCACATCGCATCGCCGATCTGGTGGAAGCCGAACACGCTGCGGCCACCGCCCAGCGGCGCCAGGTCGATCGACTGCACCCGGTCACCGCGCAGCACGCGGACGCCTTCGATGGTGCCGATCCACAGATTTCCCTGGTGATCGTGTTCCAGCGCGGTGGTCAGGCCTCCCGGCATGCCGGGAACCATGGGCACGGTTACCTTGTCACCTTCGATACGGACCACGCCCTTCTGCGTTCCCGCCCAGACCACGCCGTCAGGCGCGATGCTGATCGCACGGATGTTGCCGCCGGGCAGGCCATCGGCCGCCGCGTAGTTGTGGCGAAGCCGTCCATCGGCGTGCAACCGGTAGATGCCGTCGCCGAAGGTGCCCACCCACAGATCGCCGCCGGCATCCTGCGCCAGGCTCAGCACCGAAGGCGCCTTGCCTCCGCGGTTATGCAGCGGTATCGCACGGAATCGACCGTCGGCGGTCTGCAGGTCCAGGCCGCTGGCGCTGCCCACCCACAGATGGCGGTCCCGGTCTTCAAGCACCGTGCGCACGTAGTCGCCGCTGAGGCCGTCGCGTTCGGTGTAGCTGCTGAACAGGGTTTCGCGCAGGCGGTACAGGCCGCCATTGGCACCCACCCAGATGCTGCCCTCGGCGTCTTCGCGCAGGCTGACCACGCGCCCGCCGGGCAGGTTCAGACCCGCCGGCAGGCGCTCCAGGCCATGCGCCGAGATGCGCAGCAGACCCTGGTTCTCGGTGCCCAGCCACAGGTCGCCATGGCGGTCCTGCAGCATGGCGGTCAAGTGCAACTGGCCAGGCAGCCGGTGCACCAGCACCAGGCGATCGTCCTCCTCCCGGTACAGGCGCTCGCCCGCGACGATCCACAGCGCCCCATCGGGCGCGCGATAGGGCCACGACAGGCCCTTGTCCACGCCCCACGCCGCTGGCGCGCGCTGCAGTACGCCGTCATTGTCGCGCAGCACCAGGCCGTCGAGGGTGCCGATCCAGACCCGGTCCTGCGCATCGACCGCCATCTTGGTGAAACTCATCGCCAGCGGCAGGTCCGGCGGCGGGCGCTGGTAGACGATGCCCTTGTCCGGGGTCAGATAGCCGATGCCCTTGCCCTCGTACAACAGCCACAGGCGCCCTTGGCTGTCCATCTGCATGGACTGGATCAGCACCTGCGGCGTATCCGGTTGATGTTCCCAGACCCGCCACTGGCCGTCGCTGCCGCGGTGGCTGACATTGCCGCGCGAATCGCTGATCCACAGACCGCCCTGCGGGTCGACCAGCAGCGCGCCGATGCCGTTGTCGCGCAGCCCCGGCCGGGTGCTGCGGTCGAACACGGTGAAATCCAGGCCGTTGTAGCGCACCAGGCCTTCCCAAGTGGCGAACCACAGGTGGCCTTCCGGGGTCTGCGCGATGTCGCGCAGCGAGTTGTGCGGCAGACCATTGCGCGAGGTCCACACGTCGATGGCGTAGTCGCGCAACGGCGGCGCGCCACTCTGCGCGGCCAGTGGCGTGGCAATCGCCAGCAGCAGCCACAGCATACCCACCCGCAGCAGGCGACCGATGTTCTCCGCGTGGCGCCCCGCCCGGCGCCTGCCCGCCCCCTGCCCGCCCATCAGCGCAGCGGCGGCGGCCAGCTGCGGATGCCGGTGGCGGCAGCAGACGCGAACAGGGACAGCCGCACCGCGCAGGGCGGCATGCCGGCAGGAACAGGCAGGCTCATCGGACGAAGAATGGGGAAGTACGCAGATGATAGGGCAAACCCTGTCACCGGCGTCACCGCGCCCGGGCAGCCCGGCGCAACCGGGCCGGGTCCGGGATCAATGCCGCTACCGCGCCTCGGCGCTGGTCGACCACTGCACCACCGCTTCCAGCCCACCTTCGGGGCGGTTGCGCAACCACAGTCGGCCCCCGTCCTTCTCGGCCAGCGCGCGGGCGATGGTCAGGCCCAGGCCGGCACCGCCGGTCTCGCGCGAACGGGATGTCTCCACGCGCACGAACGGGTCGAACACCGCTTCCAGCTGGTCATCGGCCAGCCCGGGGCCATCATCGGCGATGACCACCGTGATCGTGCCCTCGCCGCGCTCGACACGTACCCGGGCGCGTTGCGCATACATCACCGCGTTGTCCACCAGGTTGGAGAACAAGCGATGCATCGCCAGCGGGCGCAGCATCAGCACCGCGCCGCTGCGGCCTTCAAAGACAACGTCGGCGCCGTCCTCGGCGGTGTCCTCGACGATGCTCTCCAGCAGTGAATCCAGATCCAGCGCGGCACGCTGTTCGGCACTCTCCGCACTCCGGGCCAGTTCCAGCCCCTCGCGTACCAGTGCCTGCATCGCAGCCAGGTCGCCGATCAGGCGCTCGCGCAGCGTCTCGTCGGTCACGTTTTCCAGGCGCAGGCGCAGCCGGGTCAGCGGCGTCTGCAGGTCGTGGGTGATCGCCGCCAGCATCTGCGTACGTTCGGCCAGGTGGCGCTGCAGCCGATGCTGCATGGCATTGAAGGCTTCGGCGGCGCGCTGCACTTCACGCGGCCCGCGCAGCGGCAAGGGTGCCCGCTGCAGGTCATCGCCCAGGTCCTCGGCGGCGGCCGCCAGCTCCTGCAGCGGCGCACTGGCCATGCGTGCAACCACGTAGGCCAGCACGGCAATGGCCAGTACCAGCAGGGTCAGGAACAGCGGGTCCACGGCAAGGATGCCGTTGTGCGCGATCGCCGGCGAATCCAGGGCGAGCTTCAGCAACGTGCCGTCGTTGAGCACCACGTCCACCGCCCGGCACTTGGGCGGGATGAAGGTGGGATCGCGTTCGTGTGGCGGCTTGCGGTGGCCCGGCGGCGGTGGCGGCAGCAGGTCCTGCAGCTTGGGAATGCACGAACGGAACGAGGTGAAGTGCACATGCGCCCGCGACACCGGGCCCGGTCGGTCTTCCAGTACTTCCATCAGCGCCTTGTCGGCCCGCCCGATGCGCGCGCCGGGCTGCAGTGCCCGCACGCTGGGGCCACCGATCTCCAGCAGCCTCTCGCGCAGCTCCGGGTTGCCGTCGAGCAGGTTGATGTAGCCCTGCAGGCGGTCGGCGATGCGGTTCAGGTTCTGCCGCTCGAATTCCTGCTGCCGCTTGGAACTGGCCAGCATGGTCGCGCCGATCGCGGCCACGCTCATGCCCAGCAGCAGGATCACGAACAGCCGTCCGACCATCGAGGACAGGAAGTGGCGCAGGCGCTTCATCGCGGCTTATTCCAAGTTGACGGCCGAGGCCAGCACGTAGCCTTCGTTGCGCACGGTCTTGATCAGGCCGTCGGGGCCACCATCGTCGGCCAGCTTGTTGCGCAGCCGGCTGACCTGCAGGTCGATCGCCCGGTCCTGCGCTTCATAGTTGCGGCCGCTGCTGAGGGCCACCAGCTGCTCGCGCGAGAGCACCTTGTTGGCATGGGCGATGAACACCCGCAGCAGGCGGAACTCGGCGCCGGACAGCACCACCACGCGCCCGTCAGGGTCGACCAGGTGGCGATGCTCCAGGTCGAAGATCCAGCGCGAGAAACGCGCACGGCGCACCGCCAGCGGTTCCAGGTTGGCCGGCAGCGCTTCGGTACGGCGCAGCACGTTGCGGATGCGTGCCAGCAGTTCGCGCGGTTCGAACGGCTTGGCCAGGTAGTCGTCTGCACCCATTTCCAGGCCGAGCACACGGTCGATCGGCTCGGCGCGCGCGGTGAGCATGATCACCGGCGTGTTCGAGCGCGCGCGAAGGTCGCGGCACAGGGTCAGGCCATCTTCGCGTGGCAGGTTGAGGTCGAGCACGATCAGGTCCACGTGCTCGCGTTCCAGCAGCTGGCGCATGCTGGTGCCATCGGCGGCGGTGCTGACCTGGTAGCCAGCGCGGCCGAGCTGCTCGGCCAGCAGGGTGCGGATATCGTTGTCGTCATCGACGATCAGCAAACGGTGCATCGGGTTTTCAGTCTCCATGTCGCGAATCATCCCGTGTCGGCAGCTGAACCGCATCCAGGCCAATACGTACCACTGTATCCCCCGCAATGCGGGATACCTGCTGATACGCAGTCTCGGCGACAGTGTTACATAGAGACACACCCCGAGGATTGAGCGCAGCATCGCTCGATCTTCACAATGCCCACCAACGCCGCCGCTGCGGCCCCCAGAGTGAAGCCGCCACGTGATCTCCCGCCTGTTGCCCGCGACCCGCAAGGGTCGCCTGATGTTGGTCGCCCTGATTGTCCTGATCGCCGCTGTATCCGCCTGGTGGCTGCTGCGCAAGCCTGCCGCACCGGCGCTGGCGACCACCCCGGTCAGCCGCGGCGACATCGAGCAGACGGTGGAAGCCACCGGCGTGATCGACGCCTACAAGCTGGTCAGCGTCGGTGCGCAGGCCTCCGGCCAGATCAAGTCGCTGAAGGTGCAGCTGGGCGATACGGTGAAGGAAGGCGACCTGATCGCCGAGATCGACGCCACCACCCAGCAGAACCAGGTGCTCAACGCGCAGGCCTCGCTGGACCAGGTGACTGCGCAGCGCGCAGTGCAGCAGGCCACCCTGCGCCAGGCCGAACTGGAGTTCGCACGCCAGCAGCAGATGCTGGCTGCCGAAGCCACCTCGCGCCAGGAATACGACGCCGCCGAGGCCCAGCTGAAGACCGCGCGTGCGCAGCTGCAGTCCTACGAGGCGCAGATCAAGGGCCGCGAAACCGAGCTGGGCACTGCCCGTGCCAACCTGGCCTATACCCGCATCGTCGCGCCGATGGACGGCACCGTGGTGGCGGTGGTGGCCGAGGAAGGCCGCACGGTGAACGCCAACCAGACCGCGCCGACCATCGTGATGCTGGCACGGCTGGACGTGGTGACCGTCAATGCCGAGGTGTCCGAGGCCGACGTGGTCAAGATCAAGGCCGGCATGCCGGTGTACTTCACCACGCTGGGCGACCCGGACCGCAAGTACCACGCCACGCTGCGGCAGATCAATCCGGCACCGGCATCGATCGCCAACGAAAGCTCGTCCAGTTCCAGCAGCTCGTCCAGTTCCAGCTCCAGCAGCGCGGTCTACTACAACGCGTTGTTCGACGTCGAAAACCCCGATGGCACCCTGCGCATCGACATGACCGCACAGGTATCGGTGCTGCTCAAGCAGGCCAAGGGCGTGCTGATGGTGCCGGCCGTGGCACTGGGACCGAAGTCGCGCGATGGCGAGCGCATCGTGCGGGTGGTCGATGACAAGGGCCAACCGCAGCCGCGCAAGATCAAGGTCGGCATCAACAACGGCGCCAACGTCGAGGTCCTGTCCGGCCTGAAGGAAGGCGAGCGCGTGGTGGTCGGCGAAGGCGGCGCTGCGGCAGCCGCGGGCGGCGGCAACCGTGGCGGCATGCAGATGCGGGTCGGCGGCCCGGGCATGGGGCGCCGATGAGCATGACGGCGCCACTGCTGCGCCTGCGCGACCTGCGACGCGAATTCCCTGCCGGCGAGGATGTCATCGCCGTGCTGCGCGACGTCAACCTGGACATCCATGCCGGCGAGATGGTGGCGATCGTCGGCCAGTCCGGTTCGGGCAAGTCCACGTTGATGAACATCCTGGGCTGCCTGGACCGCCCTACCCGTGGCAGCTACCAGGTGGCGGGCCGCGAGACCGGAAAAATGGCGCCTGACGAGCTGGCCGAGCTGCGCCGCGAGCACTTCGGTTTCATCTTCCAGCGCTACCACCTGCTGGGCGATCTCGACGCACGCGGCAATGTGGCCGTGCCGGCGGTCTATGCCGGCAGCCCCGGCCCGGTGCGCACCGCGCGTGCCGAGCAGCTGCTGCAGCGGCTGGGCCTGGCCGACCGCATGCACCACAAACCCGGGCAGCTGTCCGGTGGCCAGCAGCAGCGCGTGTCGATCGCGCGCGCGTTGATGAACGGTGGCGAGGTGATCCTGGCCGACGAACCGACCGGCGCCCTGGACACGAAATCCGGCGAAGAGGTGATGGCCATCCTCGGCGAACTGCATGCCGAAGGCCACACCATCATCATCGTCACCCACGACATGAGCGTGGCCGAGCACGCACAGCGCATCATCGAGATCCGCGACGGCGAGATCATCGCCGACCGTGCCAATCCGGCCGCGCCCAGCTACCGTGCGCAACGCGAGCCGAGCGCTGGCGTGGCCCATGGCAGCAGCTGGCAGGCCGCCCGCGACCGCTTCACCGAAGCGTTCCGGATGGCCCTGCTGGCGATGAACGCCCATCGCCTGCGCACCTTCCTGACCATGCTCGGCATCATCATCGGCATCGCTTCGGTGGTCTCGGTGGTGGCACTGGGCAACGGTTCGCAGCAGCAGATCCTGCAGAACATCAGCGCGCTGGGTACCAACACCATCGACGTCTACCCCGGTCGCGGCTTCGGCGACATGCGTTCGGCGCGGGTGCAGACCCTCAAGGCCAGCGATGCCGATGCCCTGTCGCGGCAGAGCTACGTCGACAGCGCCACCCCCAGCGTGTCCAGTTCGGTCACCGCGCGCTACCGCAACCAGTCGGCCACCGCGCAGATCAGCGGCGTCGGCGAGCAGTACTTCCGGGTGAAGGGCGTGAGCCTGCTCAGCGGCAGCTTCTTCGACACCGACGCGGTGAAAGGGCTGGGCCAGGTGGCGGTGATCGATGAGAACACCCGGACCCAGTTCTTCCCCGACAGCGACCCGATCGGCCAGGTGATCCTGCTTGGCAACGTGCCGGTGCGCGTGGTCGGCGTGGCCAAGAAGCAGAGCTTCGGTTTCGGCGGCAGCACCAGCCTGAGCGTGTTCGTGCCCTACACCACGGTGATGTCGCGCATGCTCGGGCAGAGCCACGTTTCCAGCATCACCGTGCGGGTGAACGATGAAACGCCGATGGATGCGGCACAGGAAGCGATCACCCGGCTGCTGACCATGCGCCACGGCACCGAGGACTTTTTCCTCAGCAACAGCGCCGAGATCCGCGACACCATCGAACAGACCACGCGCACGATGACCCTGCTGATCGGCGCCATTGCCGCCATCGCGCTGCTGGTCGGTGGCATCGGCGTGATGAACATCATGCTGGTCTCGGTGACCGAGCGCACCCGCGAGATCGGCGTGCGCATGGCGGTGGGGGCGCGGCAGAGCGACATCCGCCAGCAGTTCCTGATCGAAGCGGTGCTGGTATGCCTGCTCGGCGGATTGCTCGGCATCGGCCTGGCACTGCTGATGGGCGTGTTGATCGGCCGGTTCGCCAGTGATTTCCAGGTGCTGTTCTCCACCGCTTCCATCATTGCCGCCTTCGCCTGCTCGACCCTGATCGGCGTGGCGTTCGGCTTCCTGCCGGCACGCAGTGCCGCCCAGCTCGACCCGGTGGAGGCCCTGGCCCGCGAATGAAGATGATGACCCGATTGCCCTTCCCCGCTCCCTCGCGCCTGCTGCTGTCCGGCGCCGTGCTGCTTGCACTCTCCGCCTGCGCTTCCGTAGGCCGCTATCCGGTCGAAGACCCCAGCGTTGCCGCCACCTATGGTCGTGGCGATGCGACCCTCAACGCGCCGGCCGACGACCCGCGCAGCGGCCTGGATACCCCGGCCCGTGACGTCCGCCAGGACAACTGGTGGACCGGCTTCGGCGACGAGCGCCTCGACCGCCTCGTCGCGCAGGCGCTTGCCGCCAACAGCGACCTCGGTGCGGCCGGCTTGGCGGTGCAACGTGCACGCCTGCAGGCCGGGCTGGCCAGCAACGCGCTGTGGCCGCAGCCTTCGTCGTCCGGCGTGAGCGGAAGCGGCAGCCGCGCCACCGACCAGGCCGACGACTGGCGCCGCAGCTATTCCACCGGCGTGTCGCTGGGGTGGGAGATCGATCTGTGGGGCCGCCTGCGCACCCAGCGCGACATCGCCCGCTGGGAGGCCAACGCCAGCGAAGAAGACCGGCAGAACACCGCCCTGCTGGTGATCGGCGATGTCATCAACCAGTACTGGGCACTGGCCTACCTCAACCAGTCCATCGCCACCGGCCAAGCCAACCTTGAGCGGCTGCAGCGCACGCACGAACTGGTGCAGGCGCGCTTCGATGCCGGTGCGGTTTCGCGCCTGGAAGTACGCCAGGCACTGCAGAACCTGCAGTCGCAGCGTTCGGCGCAGAGCGCGCTGGAACAACAGCGGGTGGAAGTGCGCAACGCGCTGACCGTGCTGCTGGATGGCACGCCGTGGCCACAGCAGGACGAACCGCAGAACCTGCTGGAGGCGCAGAGCCCGAGCATTGCCGAAGGCCTGCCCGCCGACCTGCTCGGCCGGCGGCCCGACCTGCGCGCGGCCGAACTGCGGCTGCGCAACAGCCTGAAGACGATCCGGGTAACCGCCACCCAGTACTACCCGGCACTGAGTCTTACCGGCAGCCTGGGTTCCAGCGCCACCTCGCTGGGCGATGTGCTGCGCAATCCGGTGGCGACGCTGGGAGCCGGGCTGTCGCTGCCCTTCCTCAACCTGCAGCGCGCGCAGCTGGATACGGACGTGGCCGGCACCAACTACCAGATCGCCGCCACCAACTTCCGCAAGACGCTGTACACCGCGCTGTCGGAGGTGGACAACGCCTTGTCCGCACGCGAGCAGCTGCTGCGCCAGGTGACCGCATCGCAAGCGTCCTACGATGAAGCGGTGGAAGTGGAGCGCGCGCAGGAAGTGCGCTATCACGTGGGCGCCACCGATCTGCGCACCTGGCTGGAAGCCCAGCAGACCCGGCGCGACGCGGAACTGTCACTGGCACGGGTGCGGCAGAGCCAGTTGAACAACGACGTGACGCTGTTCAAGGCACTGGGAGGCAGTGCGGGGTAAGCGCGATGCGGGGCTGCGCCCCGCACCCGCAGAGGCAACGACAACAGCGCGGTTTCTGCAGGATCGCCGGGGTGCCGTGGATGTGCGGGGACGCCGTGAACCCATCCCTGGGGGCTTGGTCGCCGCATCCATGCGGCTCACACCCCGCACACCCACGGCACCCCGGCTCATACAGTTCCGCGAGAGCTGATAGTAGATCCACGCCATGCGTGGATTGGGGTCCGGCAGAAAATAGGGTCAGATCCCTTTCCCAAGGGAAAGGAATCTGACCCGGATCACGCTGCGGCGATGCCGATCAACCGCGCTGGCGCACGACCTCGAACAGGCTGACGCCGGCCGCGACCGAGACGTTCAGGCTCTCGATCTCGCCCGGCATCGGAATCTTGACCAGGCCATCGCAGTTTTCGCGGGTCAGGCGGCGCAGGCCGTCGGCTTCGCCGCCCAGCACCAGGGCGATGTTGCCCTTCAGGTCCAGCTGGTAAAGCGACGCAGTGGCCTCACCGGCCAGGCCGTAGATCCACACGCCCTGCTTCTGCAGGTCCTTCAGGCAGCGCGACAGGTTGGTCACCGCCACCACCGGGATGCGGTCGGCAGCGCCGGCCGAGGTCTTGCGCACGGTGGCATTGACCGTGGCCGACTTGTCCTTGGGAATGATGACGGCGGTGGCGCCGGCAGCGGCAGCCGAGCGCAGGCAGGCGCCGAGGTTGTGCGGGTCCTGCACCTCGTCCAGCACCAGCAGCAGGGCCTTGCCTTCCGCAGCGGTTACCAGGCCTTCCAGCTCGTTCTCGTTGTAGGTGCGGGCGGCGGCATAGCGTGCAGCCACGCCCTGGTGGCGCACCGAACCGCCCACGCCGTCCAGCGCCTGGCTGTTGACCTTGCGCACGTCGATGCCCTTGCGGCGGGCGTTTTCCTCGATTTCGACCAGGCGCGGGTTCTTCGCACCGGCCTCGACCAGCACTTCGCGGACGTTCTCGGCGTCGTTCTCGATGGAGGAGGCGACGGCGTTGACGCCGACGATCCACTGGCTGTTCTTGCTCATGCGGGCAGGACCGGAAAGGGGGTGGCTATGGTAGAGCATCAGGGGCGGCCGCGCTTCGCGCTCGCCGGGCATGGCCCGGCGCTACCCGCCGTTCACCCTTCGGCCGAACGGCTGCGCGGCGGCCAGTGCGGGGTGTCGTGGTCGGGATGCTGATGGGAAACGACCGTGGCCAGGAATTCCAGCGCGGCCATGTCCTGTTCCGTACGGCGTGCCGGCAGCCGGCCAAGCCCATCGACGAAGGGCAGCTTGCGCTCGACGCCGTACTGAAGGGTCGGCGGCAGGCGTTCAGGCTGGTCGAAGGCACCGGCGGCCACCGCCACGCCATCGGGGGCTTCATAGGTCAACGGCGTGCCACAGTCGGCGCAGAAGCCGCGCCGCACTACGTTGGAGGACTGGAAATAGCGCGGTTGGCCACGGGTCCAGCTGAACTGCACACCGCGCACCGACACCAGCGGCGCGTAATACGCGCCGAAGGCCTTCTGGCACATCCGGCAATGGCAGATCGAGCTGTCGGTCAGCTCGCCCCGCGCCTGGAAGCGGATCGCGCCGCACTGGCAGCCGCCGCTGTATTCGGGTTGGCCCTGCATTGCTGCTTTCCTCCGGAACATCGTGTCGACCAAGGTCGACACCTACCGATGGGGAGCGTGTCGAGCAAGCTCGACACCTACCGATGGGAACGTGCCGCCCGGGACCGGCGCCTACCGGGATGGGCGGCGCCGGCGTGGTGGGTGCCGACCGTTGGTCGGCACAGCTTTCAATACTTCTTCTTCGCGCGCTTGGCCGGCTTGCCGCGCTCGGGCAGCGGGGCCGCGCCTGCTTCCTCTTCCTCGCCCTTGTGCTCGACCAGGCGGAAGTCGATCTTGCGCTCTTCCATGCTGGCCTTCAGCACCAGGATGCGCACCTGGTCACCCAGGCGGTAACTGCTGCCACGGCGCTCACCGGTCAATGTCTTGCGGGTCGCGTCGAACTTGTAATAGTCCTGCGGCAGCTGGGTCACATGCACCAGGCCCTGTACCTTCGAGTCGGCCAACTCCACGAACAGGCCGAAACTGGTCACGCCGCTGATCACGCCGTCGAACTGGCCACCCACGTGCTTTTCCATCCACGCGGCGCGGTAACGCTCATCCACCTCGCGCTCGGCCTCATCGGCACGACGCTCACGCTCGGAACACTGCAGTGCCAGTGCGGCCATCTCGCGGGCGTTGTAGGTGAACTTCTCCAGCGGCTTGCCCGACAGCGCATGCTTGATCGCACGATGCACCAGCAGATCCGGGTAACGACGGATCGGCGAGGTGAAGTGCGCGTATGCCTCCAGCGCCAGGCCGAAGTGGCCGTTGTTGTCCGGGCTGTACACGGCCAGGCTCTGGCTGCGCAGCAGCACCGATTCCAGCAGCGTGGCATCGGGACGGTCGCGGATCTTCTTCAGCAGCTTGGTGTAATCGCCCGGGCGCACCTTCGACCACGGCGGCAGGCTCAGCTTGAACTCCTTGAGGAATTCCAGCAGATCGGCGTACTTGGTCTCCGGCGGCTTCTCATGCACGCGGTAAGGCGCCGGCACATGGCGCGACAACAGGTACTTTGCCGCCTCCACGTTGGCCGCGATCATGCATTCCTCGATCAGCTTGTGCGCATCGTTGCGCACCAGCATGCCGGCCTGGGTGACTTCGCCCCGGTTGTCGAGCACGAAGCGGACTTCGCTGCTTTCAAATTCGATCGCGCCACGCTTGGTGCGCGCCTTGGACAGCACCTTGTACAGCTGGTGCAGGCGCTGCACCTGCGGCAACAGATCGCCGATGAAGGCCTTGGCACCGGCGTCATCCTCGCCCACTGCCTGCCACACTTGGGTGTAGGTCAGGCGCGCGTGCGAATTCATCACCGCTTCGTAGAAGCGCGAGCCGGTGACCTGGCCCTCGCGGTCGATCTGCATGTCGCAGACGAAGCACATGCGGTCGACCTTCGGCATCAGCGAACAGATACCGTTGGACAACGTCTCCGGCAGCATCGGTACCACGAAGCCCGGGAAGTACACCGAGGTGGCGCGCTTCTGTGCTTCATCGTCCAGCGGCGTGCCGGGACGGACATAGTTGGAGACATCGGCAATGGCCACCACCAGGCGGAAGCCATCGGCGTTCGGCTCGCAGTACACCGCGTCGTCGAAGTCCTTGGCGTCCTCGCCATCGATGGTGACCAGCGGCGTGCTGCGCATGTCGACGCGGTCACCGATCATCGCCGGCTCGACCACCAGCGGCACCGAGGCGGCTTCGTCCAGCACCTCCTGCGGGAACTCGAACGGCAGTTCGTGGCCGTGAATCGCGGTCTCCACCACCAGCGATGCGGTCAGCTTGTCGCCGAGCACGGCGATGATGCGGCCGATCGGCGGACGGCGGCTGTCCGGTGCCTGGGTCAACTCGCAGACGACCAGCTGGCCATCGCGCGCACCGCCGATCTGATCCGGTGGCACCTGCACGTTGCGCTGGATGCGCTTGTCATCAGGCACCACGTAGTTGATGCCCATCTCGACGCTGAAGCGGCCGATCAGGCGGGTCATGCCGCGCTCGAGCACGCGGGCAATGCTGCCTTCGCGACGGCCGCGATGATCGATGCCCGTAACACGCGCCAACACCTTGTCGCCGTGCATCACCTTGCGCATTTCATACGGCGGCAGGAACAGATCGTCGCCGCCCTCGACTGGGCGCAGGAAGCCGAACCCTTCCGGATTGGCGATCACCACGCCGGTGACCAGGTTCAACGTCTGGATGGGCGCGAAGCCGCCGCGTCGGTTCTGCACCAGCTGGCCATCGCGGACCATGGCGCCGAGACGGCGCGACAGCGCTTCGGCACGGTCCGGTGCGGTCAGGCCCAGGCGCGCGCCGAGTTCCTCAGCCGTCTGCGGCCCTTCGCAGCGTTCCAGCAGGGCCAGGATGGCCTCGCGGCTGGCGATGGGTTGTTCGTACTTTTCCGCTTCGCGGGACGCATAGGGATCGTCGATCACCTTGCCCGTCGGCGGCAGCTTGCGGCCCGGCGCCGGACTTGGCGGCTCGGCGTTGCGGCGGCCACGTCCTGGAGGCGGTGCACCGCCTTCGGCCAGTGCGGGGAGCCAGCCCGGCAACGGCTTGCCCGGCTTGTTGTTGCGGGCAGTGCCCTGCTTGGTGCCCTTGTTGGGGGCTTCACTGCGGGACTTGCTCCCGCCCTTGCTTGGTTTTTTGGTAGTCATCGCCCTCCATGGTAGCCGCTGTGGGCGTGCAGAACGGGTCAGCAAACACGTTGAAGAACCCCCATTAAGAATTTTCAGGAAATCGTTGACAGGCCCCGGGTTCATCTTCACAATTGCGCCTCTGGAACGCCCAGATGGCGGAATTGGTAGACGCACTAGTTTCAGGTACTAGCGGGTAAAACCGTGGAGGTTCGAGTCCTCTTCTGGGCACCAACGAAAAAACTCCTCGCTTCGGCGGGGATTTTTTTTGCCTGTAATCCGGCTGCCGCACCCATCCACGCATGGCGTGGATCTACTGAGCGCGTTGGACGCAGGAATTTCAGAAGGGTGTTGACACCTCCGTCACGGCACCCCATAATTCTCCTCCTCGACGCCCAGGTGGCGGAATTGGTAGACGCACTAGCTTCAGGTGCTAGCGGGGGCAACTTCGTGGAGGTTCGAGTCCTCTCCTGGGCACCATGTCGAGAATGAAAAACACCCGCGAAAGCGGGTTTTTTCTTGTCTGGCGTCCGGTCGGCGTCACCACCACGAACGCAGCATCAGCTCCAGGCCCAGCAACAGCAGGAAGCCGAGGAAGCAGGCACGGAACACGCGCGCACTGATGCGCTGGCGGATCACCTGCCCCAGCCACATGCCCAGCAACGCCGGCAGCACCGCCAGCGCGCTCAACCCCAGCTGCTGCACGCCAAACGCACCATTGAGCACCAGCCCGGTGGTCAGCGAGATTGTCGATACGGTGAACGCCAGGCCCAGTGCCTGCACCAGCTCCTCGCGCTGCAACCCCAGCGACTGCAGGTACGGCACCGCCGGCATGACGAACACGCCGGTCGCGCCGGTGACCACGCCGGACACCGCCCCGACCAGCGGCCCCAGCCAGCGCTCGCGCCGCTGCGGTACGCGGAACACCGGCGCCACCAGCGCGTACAGCGCATACACCATCAGCGCCACGCCCAACGCGGCGCGCGAGGCATCACGATCCACCCGCACCAGCAGCGCGGCCGAACCCAGCGTCACCACCACCACGGCCAGCATCATCGGCCACAGCCGCCGCAGGGTGCGGCCCAGTGATGGCCCGGACAGCAACTGCCAGGCATTGGTGACGAAGGTAGGAATGAACAGCATCGAGGCCGCCGCCACCGGCGACAACGCGCCGCCCAGCAATCCCATCGCCACCGTCGGAAGGCCCATGCCGGTCACGCCCTTGACCACCCCGGCCAGCACGAACACCACCACCAGCAATCCATAGAAGTATGTCGTCTCGTTCATGCCGCCATTGGAGCCGGCGCCGCAGGCGCGCACAATGCGGTCTTCCCGCCTGCGCCTTCGGACCAGCCGAAGGCAGGGCCGAGCGGAGCAAACGACATGCGTCTGGACATTGCCGATCTGCGCCTGTTCCTGGCGGTGGCCGAAGCCGGCAGCATCACTGCCGGCGCGGTGGAGGCGAATCTGGCACTGGGATCGGCCAGCGAACGCCTGCGCGCCATCGAAACCGACGCTGGCACGGCGCTGCTCACCCGTCACCCGCGCGGCATCAGCCTCACCGAAGCGGGTGCCGCACTGGCCCATCACGCGCGCCTGATCCTGCAGCAGCAGGCGCAGCTGCGCGGCGAACTGCAGGCGTTCGCCCACGGCGCTCGAGGCACGCTGCACCTGTACGCCAACACCGCGGCATTGACCAACTATCTGCCCGCGCGACTGGCCCCATGGCTGGCAGAGCGCCCTCGCCTGCGCGTGGAACTGCACGAACGCACCAGCAATGAAGTCGTGCGCGCGATCCGTGCCGGCCAGGCAGAGGCCGGCATCATCAGTGATGCTGTTCCCGCCGATGGACTGCGTCGTCATGTCGTTGCCGAAGACCCGCTGATGATGATGCTGCCGGCAGGCCATCGCTTCGCCGCCCGGCGTTCGCTCGACTTCAGCGATGTGCTGGGCGAGACCTTTGTTGCCCTGGCCGACGGCAATGCGCTGCAGACCTATATCGAAGAGCTGGCGGCAGAGGCCGGACGCACGCTCGACGTGCGCATCCGCATGAAGACCTTTGAAGGCCTTTGCACGATGGTGGGCCATGGCATCGGCGTGGGCATCGCGCCGCGCACGATCGCGCGGCAACATCGACGGGCCACCGGCATCGTCGCCGTTGCACTCGGCAACGCGTGGGCACAACGCCGGCTGTGCGCCGCGTTCGCCGACTGGAAATCACTCTCGCCACCGATGCGCAGCCTGCTGCTGCATCTGGATGTGGACGCGGAAGCCGGTGCAGAAAAAAATGTGTGAAATGGTGTTGACACATATCCAGCCTTCCTGCAAAATTCTCCTCCTGAGTCGCCCAGGTGGCGGAATTGGTAGACGCACTAGCTTCAGGTGCTAGCGGGGGCAACTTCGTGGAGGTTCGAGTCCTCTCCTGGGCACCATGACTCAGACAATGATCAAACCCGCGCAAGCGGGTTTTTTCATGTCCAGCGTTTGCCGGGATCACGCGCGTCCATCCACGCATGGCGTGGATCTACTGGAATTCGCATGCATGCGTGGATGCAGTGCAAACAAAAACCCCGCCTTCCGGCGGGGTTTTGTTTTTCAGCAACAGCGATCGATCAGTGCCCGCCACCGGCGGCAGCACCCGCGCCCGCACCGAAGGGCGGCTTGGCCAGCCACAGGAACGAGATGATCGCCAGGAAGATCCAGCCCAGCAGGAAGAAGATGTCGTTGAAGCCCATCTGCGATGCCTGGTGGTTGATCATGTTGTTCAGCACCGCCGCACCATGTTGCAGGTCGCCCTGCCCCATCGCCGCCACCTGGTCCTGCATGCCCGGCTGATAGGCCGAGATGTGCTCGGTCAGGTCCGCGTGATGCACCTGCGTGCGACGCGCCCAAAGCCAGGTGGTCAGCGAGGCGGCGAAGCTGCCGCCCAGCGTGCGCAGGAATGTGGCCAGGCCCGAGCCGGCCGCAATCTCACGACCATCCAGGTCCGACAGCAGGATCTGCAGCACCGGCATGAAGAACAACGCCACGCCGATGCCCATGATCAGCTGCACGCCGGCCACATGATTGAAGTCCACCTGCAGGTTGAAACCCGAACGCAGGAAGCTGGTCATCGACAGCACCACGAACGCGATCGTGGCCAGCATGCGCATGTCGAAACGCGATGCGTACTTGCCCACGAACGGGGTCATGATCACTGGCAGGATGCCGATCGGCGCCGTCGCCAGGCCTGCCCATATCGCGGTGTAACCCATGTCGCGCTGCAACCACTGCGGAATCAGCAGGGCCACGCTGAAGAACGCGGCGTAGGCCACCACCATCGCCAGCGTGCCGGCGCGGAAGTTGCGGTGCCGGAACAGCTTCAGGTCGACGATCGGGTCCTTGTCGGTCAGCTCCCAGATCAGGAACACGGTCAGCGCCACCACGGCCACGCAGGCCAGTACCACGATCTTCATCGACGAGAACCAGTCTTCGTCGTTGCCCAGGTCGAGCACCAGCTGCAATGCGCCCACGCCGATCACCAGGGTGACCAGGCCGACGTAGTCCATCTTCGGCTTCTCGACGTGCTCGGGGCGACCCTTCAATTGGTTGCCCACCACCAGCGCAGCGAAGATGCCCAGCGGCACGTTGATCAGGAAGATCCATTCCCAGCTGTAGTTGTCGGTGATCCAGCCACCGAGGATCGGACCGCAGATCGGCGCCACCACGGTGATCATCGCCAGCAGCGCCAGCGCCTGCCCGCGTTTCTCCCGTGGATAGATCGAGACCAGCAGCGACTGGGTGATCGGGTACATCGGGCCGGCGACGAAGCCCTGCAGTGCACGCGACAGCACCAGCATGCCCATGCTCTGGGCCAGGCCGCACAGCAGCGAGGTGATCACGAAGGCCAGCGTGGCCCACACGAACAGCTTGCGCTCGCCGAAGCGACGGCTGAGCCAGCCGGTCAGCGGCAGCGCGATCGCGGTGCTGACCGCGAACGAGGTGATGACCCACGTTGCCTGCTGCGAACTGGCGCCAAGATTACCGGCGATGGTCGGCAGCGAGACGTTGGCAATGGTGGTATCGAGCACCTGCATGAACGAGGCCATCGCCAGGCCCACGGTGCACAGGGCCACACTGGGTGGCAGGAAGCCGGCGGCCGCACCCGGCGCCGCCGGTGCGCCCGGAGAGCCGGGCGCAGCTGGAGCTTGTGCGGACATGGCCGACCTCAGCTCGCCTTGGACTGCTGCGGCAGGTTGCCCTGGATGATCGTGTGGATCACCTCATCGGCATCGTGCAGCTGCTTGGCATACACGTCGGTGTCGAACACCGTGCCCTTGGCGGCTGCGCTCGGCAGCACTTCGCCCTTCTGGTCGCGCAGGCTCACCTCGGCCTTCATCGACAGGCCGATGCGCAGCGGGTGTTCGGCCAGCTGCTTGGCATCGATGGCGATGCGCACCGGCACGCGCTGCACGATCTTGATCCAGTTGCCGCTGGCGTTCTGCGCCGGCAGCAGCGAGAACGCCGAGCCGGTGCCCAGGCCCAGGCTATCGATGCGGCCCTTGTACTTGACGTCGCCGGCATACAGGTCCGACTTCAGCTCCACTTCCTGGCCCAAGCGCATGTGCCGCAGCTGGGTTTCCTTGAAGTTGGCTTCGACCCACATCTGCTCGGTCGGCACCACCGCCATCAGCGCATTGCCCGGCTGCACGCGCTGGCCGACCTGCACCGAACGACGGGCGACATAGCCGGTGACCGGCGCGACGATGCCCGAACGTGCGTTGTTGAGGAAGGCCTGGCGCAGCTGCGCGGCGGCAGCCTGCACATCCGGCTGGGTGGCGATCACGGTGTCATCGACCAGTGCGCGGTTGCGCTCGACGGTCTCGCGCGAACCGGCCACGGCCGCTTCGGCAGCCGCCAGTTCATCGCGGGCGTGGGCCAGTTCTTCGTTGGAGATGGCGCCGGTGGCGGCCAGGCCCTTGCGGCGTGCGAAGTCGTCGCGCACGCGCTTCAGGGTCACCTGGCGTGCGTTCAAGTCCGCCTGCGCACCTTCGACGCTGCGGTACAGGCCGCGGGTCTGGCGCACGGTCTTGGCCAGGTTGGCTTCGGCCTGCTGCAGGGCCACCGAGGTATCGGCCGGGTCCAGCTGCACCAGCAGCTGGCCGCGCTCCACGCGCATGCCGTCATCGGCGTTGATGGCGACCACGGTACCGGCCACCAGCGGGGTGATCTGCACCTGGTTGCCCTGCACGTAGGCGTCGTCGGTCTCTTCGAACCAACGGCCGAACATGAAGTACCACAGCGCCAGTGCCGCCAGCAGCAGCACGACGATCACGAACAGGCCGCGCAACAGCTTGCCGCGGCGGTTGGGGGCGGCGGGGGCCGCAGTGTCTTGGGTCTGGCTCATGGCAGGCGTCTTCAGGAATGCGAGGAATCGGAATGGGAAGCAAGCGGTGCGGCATCAGCGTCACTGGGCTGGAAACCACCGCCGAGCGCCTTGCTCAGGCGCACCGAGGTCTGCAGCTGCTGCGACTGCAGGCCGGCCAGCTGCTGCTGCGATTGCAGCAGGGTGGACTGCGCGGTCAACACGTCCAGGTAGCTGCCGATGCCGGCGCGATAGCGCTGCTGGGCCAGGTCGAACGCGGCGCGTGCGGTATCCACCGCCTGCTGCTGCGACTGCGCCTGCTGCGCCAGTGAGCGCACCGCGTTGACCTGGTCGGCCACGTCGCGCAGTGCGTCGAGCACCGCCTGGTTGTAGTTCGCTACGGCCAGGTCGTACTGCGCATCGGTGTTGGCCAGGTTGGCGCGCAGCTTGCCGCCTTCGAAGATCGGCAGGCTCAGCGCCGGGCCGATGTAGGCGAAGCTGGAACTGCTCTGCAGCAGGTCACCGACATTCGGTGCGACCACGCCGGCCAGCGCGGTCAGGTTGAGGCTCGGGTAGAACCGGGTCTTGGCGACCTTGATCTGCTTGTCGGCCGCTTCCACCCGCCAGCGCGCGGCGACGATGTCGGGGCGACGACCGAGCAGTTCGCTGGGCACTACACCCGGCAGCTGCAGGGCCAGCGGGTTCATCGCCCGCGGGCGTTCGATCGACAGGCCCCGGTCCGGGCCCTTGCCGACCAACGCGGCCAACGCAGTGCGTCCCGCATCGATGCGCTGCTGCGCCGCCAGCAACTGCTGCTGTGCGGCCGGCACACGGGCTTCGGCCTGGCGTACCTGCAGATCACTGTCGATGCCGGCGCTGCGACGCTGACGGGTCAGTTCCAGCGACTTCTGCGAGCGCGCCAGCTCTTCTTCGGCCACGTCGTTGAGCTGCCAGGCGTAGGCCAGGTCGGTATAGGCCTGGGCGATGCCGGTGGACAGGTTCAGGCGTGCGGCCTGGGCCTCGACGGTAGCGGCGTGGGCGCCGTCCACGGCGGCCTCCCAGGCGGCGCGCTTGCCACCCCAGAGGTCGATGCCGTAGCTGAAATCGAAGGCGACCTGGCTGCTGCCGGCGTAGTGGCCACCGATTTCATCGCCGGCCATCGATTCGGGCAGGCGCAGGCCGGTGTAGCCACCGGACACGGACAGGCTTGGCAGGCGATCAGCGCGTGCGGTGCCGACCTGTGACTGTGCCTGGCGCAGGCGGGCGTCGGCGGCGTCCAGGCTCGGATGGCCGGCCAGGCCTTCGGCGATCAGCGCATCCAGCTGCGCATCGCCCAGTGCCTTCCACCAGTCCTGGGCGGGAAAACCGGCGGCGCTCAGATCGCTGTCGGCCAGGGTGCGTTCGCTGTGCAGGCTGCCCACGTCGAGCACGTGGCCCTGCGGGTTCAGGCCGCGGCTGCTGGCGCAGGCGGCCAGGGCCAGGGCCAGCGCTGAAACCAGCAGCGCGCGCCCGGAGCGGCGGAGAGTGGGATACGGGATCGGGTTCATGGGGTCGTCAAGGAATCGCGGATTCGGGTCAGGAGGGACAGCAGCTGCGTGCGTTCGTCGGCGGACAGATCGCGCAGGGCGTAATCCATCACCGCGTCGCCGCGCAGCTTCAACCGCGCCCACAGCGCGCGGCCTTCATCGGTCAATACGATCTGCAGCGCACGCCGGTCCTGGGCATGCGGCTCGCGGCGCACGCAACCGAGCGCTTCCAGCTTGTCCAGCAGGCGGGTGACCGCGCTGGGCACCTGGTCGATGGCCTGGGCCAGCTCGTTGGCCGTGCACGGCGCCATGTTCGAGAGCACCTTCAGCCCGATGTAGTGGGTGAAGCCGATGCCGAGGTCTTCCTCGGCCATGGACGCGTCGAGCTGGCGGACCAGGCCGTCGCGCACCTGGCGCAGCAGCAGGCCGAAGCTGGGGGGAGTGGTTGCAGGACAGATCATGGGGGAGCATTCTCTTCCAAAAAAAATATTTCTCAATGGAAATATTCGATCTGGCATCAAATGCTGTGTTGCAGCAGTGGGCTGGATCAGGTGAAGGCGCCACCTTAATGGCGCTCCCAACTGGCCCGGTAGTACAATCCAGCCAATGAATGTCACATTCAAGCCACCCCCAGCCCACGTGAAGGCGGGCGAACCCGGACCGGCCACCCTGCTGCGTGAAGAAGCGCTGGACTGGTTCGAGCGCAATGACGGCCCGCCGGTCATCGCCTTCCGCTTCGACAGCCCGCAGGGACTGGCCCGAGAAGTGGACTGGCATCACCACGTCCGCGCGCAGCTGATCTGCGTCGAACGCGGCCTGCTGACAACACGCACCTCGCATGGCACCTGGTCGCTGGCGCCAGGCTCGGCAGGCTGGATGCCACCGGCCGAACCGCATACGGTCCACATCGATGGCCCCCTGCGCGGCTGGGGCATGGTGCTGGCCGCACCGCTGTGCGCCGAATTGCCTGCCGACCCGTGCGTGCTGGGCATCTCGCGGCTGGCGCAGGCGGTGGCCGAACGCATCTGCGACTGGCCGCAGGACTACGAAAGCACCGCCGAGCGGCAGCACATCATCAACGTGCTGCTGGACGAGATCCGCACCGCGCCGCGCCAGCGCATGCACCTGCCGATGCCACGCGACCGGCGCCTGCTGAAGATCGCCTCACAGCTGCTGGCCGACCCGGCCGACGAGCGCGGCCTGGCGCAGTGGGCGCATTGGGCCGGCCTGTCGCCGCGCAGCCTGACCCGCCATTTCCGCGACGAGACAACGCTGAGCTTCGCCCAATGGCGCCAGCAGGCGCGGCTGGCCGAGGCGCTGCGGCAGCTCAGCGAGGGCCGCAGCGTGGCCGATATCGCCCACGCGCTGGGCTTCAGCAGCGCCAGCGCCTTCGTCACCGTGTTCCGGCGACACTTCGGGCTACCGCCCGGACGCTACCTGGCACGGGCCGGCCACGGCCTGGAACCGGGCCTGGATCCTGCACGCGGCTTGGCATCCCCCGCCGCATCCGGATAATCACTGGATTGAGAGCGGCGACCGCCGTCACCGCCTCCCGACATAGGTAACAACGCCGCATGACCGATCTTGCCCGCCCCGTGTTCCACGGTTTCGAACAACTGCCGCTGCGCGAATACGCCGAACGCGCCTACCTCGACTACTCGATGTACGTGGTCCTGGATCGCGCCCTGCCGTTCCTCGGCGACGGCCTGAAGCCGGTGCAGCGCCGCATCATCTATTCGATGAGCGAGCTGGGCCTGAATGCCGCGTCCAAGCCGAAGAAGTCCGCGCGTACCGTCGGTGACGTCATCGGTAAGTACCACCCGCATGGCGACAGCGCGTGCTACGAAGCGCTGGTGCTGATGGCGCAGCCGTTCTCGTACCGTTATCCGCTGATCGAAGGCCAGGGCAACTTCGGTTCCAGCGACGATCCGAAGTCGTTCGCGGCGATGCGTTACACCGAATCCAAGCTGACCCCGATCGCCGAAGTACTGCTGGGCGAACTGGGCCAGGGCACCACCGACTGGGCACCGAACTTCGACGGCACCCTGCAGGAACCGACCTGGATGCCGGCACGCCTGCCGCATCTGCTGCTGAACGGCACCACCGGCATCGCCGTGGGCATGGCCACCGATGTGCCGCCGCATAACCTCAACGAGATCGTCAGCGCGCTGCTGCACCTGCTGGACGATCCGGACGCCAGCGTGCGCGACCTGTGCGAGCACGTGAAGGGTCCCGACTACCCGTCCAATGCCGAGATCATCACCCCGGCCAACGACCTGCGGAACATGTACGAGACCGGCAACGGCAGCGTGCGTGCGCGTGCGACCTACATCAAGGAAACCCACAACGTGGTGGTCACCGCGTTGCCGTTCCAGGTGTCGCCGTCGAAGGTGATCGAGCAGATCGCCGCGCAGATGCGCGCCAAGAAGCTGCCGTGGCTGGAGGACATCCGCGATGAGTCCGACCATGCCAACCCGGTGCGCGTGGTGCTGGTGCCGCGCTCGAACCGCGTCGACGCCGAGCAGTTGATGGGCCACCTGTTCGCCACCACCGACATGGAGCGCAGCTACCGCGTCAACCTCAACGTGATCGGGCTGGACGGCCGTCCGCAGGTGAAGAACCTGAAGACGCTGCTCAGCGAGTGGCTGGCGTTCCGCAGCAGCACCGTCACCCGCCGCCTGCAGCACCGCCTGCAGAAGGTCGAGCGTCGCCTGCACCTGTTGGAAGGCCTGCTGGTGGCGTTCCTCAACCTGGACGAGGTGATCCACATCATCCGTACCGAAGACGAACCGAAGGCGGCGCTGATCGCGCGCTTCGGCCTGTCCGAAGACCAGGCCGAGTACATCCTGGAAACCAAGCTGAAGCAGCTGGCCCGCCTGGAAGAAATGAAGATCCGCGGCGAGCAGGACGAGCTGGCCAAGGAGCGCGAGAAGATCCTCAGCATCCTCGACAGCAAGGCCAAACTGAAGAAGCTGATCCGCGACGAGCTGCAGGCCGATGCGAAGAAGTTCGGCGACGAGCGCCGCTCGCCGCTGGTGCAGCGCCAGGCCGCGCAGGCCATCGACGAGACCGAGCTGGTACCGAGCGAGCCGATGACGGTGGTGATGTCCGAGAAGGGCTGGATCCGCGCCGCCAAGGGCCACGACATCGATGCCTCGACCCTGTCCTACCGCGATGGCGATGCGCTGCAGGGTGCAGTGCGTGCGCGCAGCACCCAGCAGGTCGCGTTCCTCGACAGCGAAGGCCGTGCCTACTCCACGCCGGTGCATACCCTGCCCTCGGCACGCGGCAACGGTGAACCGCTGACCGGCCGCTTCTCGCCGGCCGCAGGCACCAGCTTCGTGACCCTGGCCAGCGCCGAACCGGATACCCGCTTCGTGCTGGCCTCGACCCACGGCTATGGTTTCGTCACCCGCTTCGAAAACCTGATCGGTCGCAACAAGGCCGGCAAGGCGATGCTGAACCTGTCGGCGGGCTCGTCGGTGCTGACCCCATCGGTGGTGGCCAACGTCGCTACCGACCGCATCGTCGCGGTGACCAGTTCGGGCAACCTGCTGGCGATCGCCGCCAACGACCTGCCGGAACTGGACAAGGGCAAGGGCAACAAGATCATCGAGATCCCCAAGGCCAAGCTCGCCACCGAACGCGTGGTCGCCATCGTGGCAATCAGCCCCGGCCAGACCCTGCAGGTCCGCAGCGGCCAGCGCACCATGGGCCTGAAGTTCAACGAACTCGACGCCTATCTGGGCGCCCGCGCCACCCGTGGCCATCTGCTGCCGCGTGGCTGGCAGAAGGTGGAAGGGTTGTCGGTCGAATGACGGTAGGTGTCAACCTTGGTTGACACGCCTTGCCCGGCAATCGGGAACCCGCCGGGCATGGCCCGGCGCTACCGGGAACGGAGCATCAGACACAAAAAAGCCGGGGCATTCCCCGGCTTCTTTGTTTGTCGGCTGGCGGGCGGTGGAGCAGCTGGCGGGCGAAGGCTGGCTGGCGGTGCTCCGGTGCTGGCGGGCGACGTTGCTTTGCGCTCCTGGTAGAGCCGACCGCTGGTCGGCTGCTCTGCTAAATGCAGCCGACCAGCGGTCGGCTCTACCGGGTAGTCACCGGGCATGACCCGGCGCTACGACAATCGTGGTCAGTGCGCCGGGGCGCCGCTGCCGTCGATCTTGCTCAGCTGGTACAGCTCCAGGCCGATGCGCTTGATCAGGCCCAGCTGCTGCTCCAGCCACCATGCGTGGTCTTCCTCGGTGTCCTTCAACTGCGCCAGCAGCATGTCGCGGCTCACGTAGTCGCCCTTCTCCTCGCACAGCTTCATGCCGGCGGCGAGGTTGTTGCGCACCGCGTATTCGGTGTCCAGGTCCTTGCGCAGCATCTCCTCCACGGTCTTGCCCGGCTCGGTGGCATGCGGGCGCATGTCCGGGTCGCCGCCCAGGAACAGGATCCGGCGCAGCAGCGCGTCGGCATGCTGGGTCTCTTCTTCCATCTCGTGGTTCAGGCGTTCGTACAGCGCGAACAGGCCCTGGTCCTCGTAGCGGCGGGAGTGGATGAAGTACTGGTCGCGGGCGGCGAGTTCGCCGCGCAGCAGTTCCTTCAGGCAGGCGATGACGTCCGGGTTGCCTTTCATGGGGGGAGCTCCTGTGAATCGATGGCGCCCATGGTGCCCCATCTGGAAATACGGTGATCTAATCGGAATCAGTCGCAGTTGCGCCTGCGGCTACAATCGGCCGACATGCTCGGAAAGGACCTGCAATGCGTCGTACGTGGCGGTGGATTCTGGGTGTGCTGGTGGCAATCGTGCTGCTCGCGGTGCTGGTCCTGTGGTTGCTGCTGCGCGGCAGCCTGGCCGAACTGGACGGCGAGCGCCCGTTGCCCGGGCTGGTCACAAAGGTCACCGTAGAGCGCGATGCGCTGGGGGTGGTCACCATCACCGCCGGCAACAAGGCTGATGCCCTGCGGGCGCTCGGCCGTGTTCACGCGCAGGAACGTTATTTCGAGATGGACCTGATGCGGCGCAGTGCCGCGGGTGAACTGTCCGCGTTGTTCGGGGCGAAGGCGATCGAAGCCGACAAGCGCATGCGCGTTCACCGCCTGCGCGCGCGTACCGAGGCCCATCTGCAGGACGCACTGGGCAGCGACCCTGCGGCCGTGCGCGCCTACGTGGACGGGGTCAACCAGGGCCTGGGCAGCCTGGCGGTGCGGCCATGGGCCTATCTGCTGCTGCGGCAGGCGCCCCGACCCTGGCGGGCCAGCGACAGCGTGCTGGCAGGCCTGGCCATGTACGCCGACCTGCAGGACCCCAGCAACCAGTCCGAACTCGCCCTGGAGCGCATCCGCTCGGTGGTGCCGCCGGCCCTGTATGCCCTGCTGGCGCACGACGGCAGCGAGTGGGATGCGCCGCTTGCCGGCGCTGCCCGCGGCAACGCCCCCCTGCCTGATGCCAGCCAACTGGACCTGCGCACGCTGAAGGCCGCGACCGGCGCGACTGCCGAGGATGCCGACGCGGTCGGCAGCAACAATTTCGCCGTCTCCGGCGCACTGACCGCCGATGGCCGTGCGATCGTCGCCGACGACATGCACTTGGGCCTGCGCGCGCCCAGCCTGTGGTTCCGTGTGCGCCTGCGCTACCCCGATCCACAGGCCGCGGGTGGCCAGGTCGACGTCAGCGGGTTCTCGCTGCCGGGCGTGCCGGCGGTGATTGTCGGCAGCAACGGCCACGTGGCCTGGGGCTTCACCAACAGCTACATCGACACTGCCGACTTCCGCACCGAGCCAGCGGACGCTGCAGTGACCGTGCATGAGGAACGGATCGTCGTGGCCGGCGCTGCCGACGTGCGTTTCCCGGTACGGGAAACCGCGTGGGGGCCGATCCTGCACACCCACGCCGATGGCAGCGGCGACGCCCTGCGCTGGGTCGCGCAGTTGCCGGGCGCGGTGCGCATGGACTTCGCCGACATGGCACGGGCCGCCGATCTGGACCAGGCCCTGCAGATTGCCGACCACGCCGGCATTCCCGCGCAGAACCTTGTGATCGGCGACCGCAGCGGGCGCATCGCGTGGCGCCTGGTCGGCGCGCGGCCTGACCGTGGCCCGGACTGCACGCCACTGGGTTTCAATGAAAATCAGGCCAACCAGGGCTGCGCACCCTGGCCGATCCGCAGCGACGCCGCGCCGAGCCTGATCGATCCTGCTGCGCATCGGCTGTGGACCGCCAACAGCCGCGTGGTGGACGAGGCGACCTTGGCCACCGTCGGCAATGGCGGCTACGACCTCGGTGCACGCGGACGGCAGATCCGCGACCTGCTGGCCACGCAGGAGCGTTTCGACGAACACGACCTGCTGGCAATCCAGCTGGACGACCGCGCGGTGTTCCTGCAGCGCTGGTGGGTGCTGCTGCAGGAGGTGATCGAGCACAGCGACGATCCGGCACTGAAGCGGTTGGGCACGGTAAGCGGCCATTGGGATGGTCGCGCCGCGATCAATTCGACCAGCTACCGGGTGGTGCGCGAATTCCGTACACAGGTGCTCGACACGCTGACCGATGCGCTGCTGGCACCGGCCCGGGCGCAGCTGGGCGAGGACTTCCTGGCACCGCGCTTGGCGCAGCTGGAAGGCGTCGCCTGGCCGATGCTGGAACAGCGCCCCGCCAACCTGCTGCCGCCCGCGTACGCGAGCTGGGATGCGCTGCTGGCTGATGCTGCACGTCGCACCGAAGCGGAGCTGTCCAAGCAGGGGCCGCTGGCGCACCGCAGCTGGGGCGAGCGCAATACCGCAGCGATCTGCCATCCGGTGGCGCGCGCCCTGCCTGCCTTCGCCAGTCGCTGGTTGTGCATGCCGGCCGATCCCCTACCCGGCGACCGTGACATGCCGCGTGTACAGACACCGGCCTTCGGTGCCTCGCAGCGGATGGTGGTCTCGCCCGGCCACGAAGCCGACGGCATCGTGCACATGCCGGGCGGGCAGAGCGGCCATCCGCTATCGCCTTACTGGGGCGCGGGACATGAGGATTGGGTGCACGGTCGCCCCACCCCGTTCCTGCCCGGCAAGGCAGAGCACACGATGACGCTGGCACCGGTGAAGTAGCGCCGGCCGCTGGCCGGCGACCGCCTGATGCCCGACTCGTGTGCGTGGTTGCCGGCCAGCGGCCGGCACTACTACGCCATCCGGCTGAGGGGATGGCCCTGTGGAGCCGCTCGGCGCGACCGGGTCAGGCCCTGCGGCGCTCGATCAGGTTCAACAGCGGCCCGGTCATTGCGGTGGTCACCAGCGCCATGATCACCAGCACCGCGAACAGGCGGTCGCCGAGCAGGCCCAGCTCGTAGCCCAGGTTGAGCACGATCAGTTCCATCAACCCGCGGGTGTTCATCAGCGCCCCCAGTCGCCACGCTTCGCGCGAGGCCATGCCGGTGCTGCGCGCCGCACTCCAGGTGCCCAGCAGCTTGCCCACCGTGGCCACTGCGATCACCACCACGCACAGCAGGATGTCGCTGCCCTGCAGCGCGTCGGCACGCATGCGCAGGCCGGTCATGGCGAAGAACAGCGGCAGCAGCAGGGTCACCGCGAACGGTTCGACCCTGGCCACCAGCAGCTGACGCAACTGCGCGTTGGACGACACCGCCACGCCCGCAGCAAACGCGCCGAACAGCGCGTGGATGCCGAGCACTTCGGTAACCAGCGCACTGGCCAGTGACAGCAGCAGGATGCCCAGCAGCCAGCTCCCTTCGCGGCCCGGCGCGATGGCCTGGCGGGCAAACCACGGCTTCACCAGCCCCAGCATCAGTGCGATGAACGCCACCACGCACAGCAGGTTGAGGCTGGCCGGCAACCAGCCAGTGGCCTGCGCTGCGGCCACGATCAGCGCCAGCAGACACCACGCAGTCGCATCGCCCAACGCCGCGCAGGCGATGGCGGTCTGCCCCAGCGATGTGTGGGTGATGCCTCGATCAGCAAGGATGCGCAGCAGCACCGGAAAGGCGGTGATGCTCATCGAGATGCCGACGAACAGCGCGAACGCGGTAAAGCTCACGCCTTGCGGGCCATGCTGCGGATACAGCCAGATCGCCAGGACCACGCCAAGCACGAACGGCACCGCGATGCCGGCGTGGCTGACGGTGAAGGCAAATCGGCGACGCCCACGCAGCGCACCCAGATCCAGTTCGGCGCCGGCCACCAGCAGGAACATCAGCACGCCCAGTTGGCTGAGCATGCCCAGCGGCCCCAGCGAAGCGGCGGGGAACAGCGCGCCGTGCACCTGTGGCAGCAGACTGCCCAGCAACAGCGGCCCCATCATCAGGCCAGCGGCCATCTCGCCGATCACGGCCGGCTGGCCGAAACGCTTCAACAGTGCGCCCGCGCCCTTGGCGACCAGCAACAGCACCAGCAGCTGCAGCAGGAACCGGCCCAGCGGCGAGGCCAGGTGATGCGCCCAATCACTGCCGACCACGGCCTCGGCCTTGCTGGCCACCGTCGGCAGCCCGGGCCCGGCATAGCGGGCCAGCAGCAGGCCGACCAGCAGCGGCACGCCGGCCCAGACAAGGTAACGCCACGCCCACTTCGTCGGCCGCACGGGATCTCCGGTCTGTACGTCCATGAACATTCCCCAATGTGCAGGGCGCCGATGATACGTCGCAAGAAGGGGACGGAGGGAATCAAGTTGCTTATGCCACGAACAGCTTGATCCCCTTCCGCCCCCTTTTTGGTTCAGGCCAGCGCCTGCTCGTGCACGCCGGCGATGGCGCGGCCCGACGGATCGGCGGCAGCGGCGAAGCTGGCGTCCCAGGCAATGGCCGCCGGCGAGGAACAGGCGATCGACTTGCCGCCCGGCACGGTTTCAGCCGCCGCGTGGCTGGGGAAGAACTGCTCGAACAGGTGGCGGTAGTAATACGCCTCTTTGGTCTGCGGCGGGTTGTGCGGGAAGCGCTTGTCGGCGGCGGCCAGCACGCGGTCGCTGACCTGTGCTTCGGCATGCGCCTTCAGGCCGTCGATCCAACCGTAACCGACGCCATCGCTGAACTGCTCCTTCTGCCGCCACAGGATGCTGTCCGGCAGATAGCCCTCGAAGGCCTCGCGCAGCACGGCCTTCTCGATGCGGCGACCACCGAAACCGGCGCCGACCATCTTGTGCGCGGCATCGAATCGCATCGCCACGTCGAGGAACTCGCGGTCCAGGAACGGCACCCGCGGCTCCACGCCCCAGGCCATCATCGACTTGTTGGCGCGCAGGCAATCGTAGTTGTGCAGGGCATCGAGCTTGCGCACCAGTTCCTGGTGGAATTCGCGCGCGTCCGGTGCCTTGTGGAAATAAAGATAGCCGCCGAAGATCTCGTCGCTGCCTTCGCCGGACAGCACCATCTTCACCCCCATCGCCTTGATCCGGCGCGCCAGCAGGAACATCGGCGTGGACGCGCGGATGGTGGTGACGTCGTAGGTTTCAATGTGGCGGATCACCTCCGGCAGCACATCCAGGCCTTCTTCGAAGGTGTATTCGAAGCCGTGGTGCACCGTGCCCAGCGCTTCGGCGGCCACCGCAGCAGCCGCCAGATCCGGCGAGCCCTTCAGGCCGATGGCGAACGAATGCAGGCGCGGCCACCACGCTTCGCTCTGGCCGCCATCTTCAATGCGACGGCGCGCATAACGTGCTGCCACGGCAGCAACCAGCGACGAATCCAGCCCGCCCGACAGCAGCACGCCATACGGCACGTCACTCATCAGCTGGCGCTCGACCGCATGTTCGAAGGCCTGGCGCAGCTCGGCGAGATCGGCCTGGCGGCCCTGCACGTCGTCGTACTCGCGCCACGGCTGCTGGTAGTAGCGCACCAGTTCACCGCTGGCGCTGTCGTAGTAATGGCCCGGAGGGAACTGGGCAACGTCGGCGCAGGTATCCACCAGCGCCTTCATTTCAGACGCTACGCGCAACCGTCCCTGCGCATCATGGCCCCAGTACAGCGGCACCACGCCGACCGGGTCGCGCGCCACCAGCACACGGCCGGCTGCACGGTCCCACAGAGCGAAGGCGAAGATGCCGTTGAGCTGTTCCAGCCACTGCGCAGGCGATCCGCCCTGGCGGTACAGCGCGTTGATCACCTCGCAGTCCGAACCGGTCTGGAAGGCATAGGCTTCGGCGAGGCCGGCCTTGAGCTGCTGGTGGTTGTAGATCTCGCCGTTGACCGCCAGCGCCAGCTGCCCGTCTTCGGACAGCAGCGGCTGCGAGCCGCCGGCCGGATCGACGATGGCCAGGCGCTCGTGGACCAGCAGCGCGCCTTCGTCCAGATACACGCCGCTCCAGTCCGGGCCACGATGGCGCTGGCGCTGCGACAGCTCCAGCGCATGGCGGCGCAGGGAAGGAAGATCGTCACCGGCCTGCAGGCCGAAAATACCGAAGATCGAACACATGGGTGGAGCTCCTGTTGTGGGGAAGTACACGGGGGGAAAGTGTTCGACCGGCCATCCAGGCCCGGGTGGGGCTGCGCCCGGGCACAAAAAAAACCCGCATCGGCCGATGCGGGTTTTCTGGTGTCCGGGCGTGTGTTGCTGTCTATCTACCCAGGGCGCAGTCCCGCATCGGCCGCGCACGATTATTCGCGCGCAGATTATTGCGGTTGGTGTTGTTGACGGCGGTGGCCAGGCGGAGCGACATGGATCCGACCGTAACCGGGTTTCCGGCGCGGCGCAACTGTTGCGATGGCAACCGATTCAGCGGCCACGCCGGTAGCGACCCGGATAATCCCCTGCCCGCTTTCCGGAATTCATGGATGAACCCTTCCTACCGTCGCCTGCTGCCCCTCCTGGCCGTGATCGCCCTGGCCGGCTGCGCGACCACGCCCACCCGCCCGGTCGATGACAGCGAACGCGACGCCCTGGCCGCGGCTGCCGATGGCCAGTTCGATTCGGCGTTACGCGTGGCCAAGCTGTACCAGTACCGCAACGACGTGCGCGCGCTGGACTGGTACGCGCGCGCCGCTGCCACCACGCCGCGCACGCACCGCACCACCAGTGCCGAGGAGCAGCTGGGTACGATCCTGGAACGCGGCCGACTGGACAGCGGTGATGCCCCGCAGAAGCCCGACGCGGTGGTGCTCAAACCTTCCGCGCGCAAGGCCTACCGCTGGTACCACCGCGCCGCCTATCACGGCTCGCCGTATGCGATGAGCGATCTGGAGACGTGGTACGAGCGACGTGGCGACATGGAGGGCGCACTGCGTTGGCGCCTGCGCCGCGCGGTCTACCTGCGCCAGCTGTACAAGCTGCAGCCGTTGCGCGATGCCACCAGCGGGTCCGCGAAGCCCGGCACTCCGCTCAGCGCTGATGCCTCACCGAACCCGGTGATCGCGCGCATCCAGCGCCGCGCCGCGCGCGGCGATGCCGAAGCGCAGGTGGACCTGGGCACGCTGTACGAGGCCGGCATCGGCGTAGTGCAGAACAAGGCTGAAGCGCTGCGCTGGTATGAGCGTGCCGCTGCACAGGGCAACGTGTATGGGCAGTACCTGGCCGGGCTGGCACTCGGCCGCGGCGGCGATGGTCTGCAGAAGAACGTGGATGCCGCGGCGGCGTGGTTCGCCAAGGCCAGCGCACAGGGCTTCTACATGGCCGACGAGTCGTACTGGCGCGAAGCGATCAAGCCGCCGTTCTTCCAGTTCTCGGAGTAGCGCCGGGCCATGCCCGGCGGATCCACAGAAACCCGGTGGACGAGCGCTACACCAGCAGGCGCTCTACCAGTCGCTGGTACAGCCCCGGCAACGCTTCCAGCTCGTCCACCCGCACGTTTTCATCCACCTGGTGGATGCTGGCGTTGACCGGGCCGACTTCGATGCACTGCGCACCCAGGGGTGCGATGAAGCGCGCATCGGAGGTGCCACCACCGGTGCTCTCTTCAGGCGCGCGACCGGTGTGCTCGGCCAGCACCGCGCGCGCCGCTGCCCGCAACGTCCCTTCCGGGGTGTAGAACGGTTCGCCGCTGCGGTGCCACTTCAGCGTGTAATGCAGGCCATGACGGTCCAGCAGCGTGGTGATCTCCGCTTCCAGCTTCGCTGCATCCCAATGCGGGTTGTAGCGGATGTTGAAATCCACCTCCAGCTCACCGGGAATCACGTTGTTGGCGCCGGTACCGGCATGGATGTTGGAGATCTGCAGGCTGGTCGCCGGGAAGCTCTCGTAGCCCTCGTCCCAACGCCGTGCGCTCAGTTCGGCCAGCATCGGCGCGGCAAGATGGATCGGATTGCGCGCCTTGTCCGGGTAGGCCACGTGGCCCTGCACACCCTGCACGCGCAGCTTGGCCGACAGGCTGCCCCGCCGCCCGACGCGCAGCAGGTCACCCAGCGTGGCGGTGGACGACGGCTCGCCGGTGATGCACCAGTCGATGCGCTGGCCGCGCTCGGCAAACAGGCGCGCGACATGGCGCACGCCGTCGATGGCATCGCCTTCTTCATCGCTGGTCAACAGCACCGCCAGCGTGCCCGTGTGCTGCGGATGGGCGGCAACGAACTGTTCGGCAGCGATCACGAACGCAGCCACGCTGCCCTTCATGTCCGCGGTGCCGCGACCGTACAGCACGCCATCGCGGATCTGCGGTGCGAACGGATCGCTCTGCCACGCTTCGCGGGGGCCCGGCGGCACCACGTCGGTGTGGCCCAGCAGGACCAGCACCGGTGCGCCGCTGCCGTGGGTGGCCCACAGGTTGTCGACCTCGCCCAGCCGCAGGTGCTCACAGGTGAAACCCGCCGCCTGCAGACGTTCGCCGATCAGCACCTGGCAGCCGGCATCGTCCGGGGTCACCGATGGCCGTGCGATCAGATCGCAGGCCAGGTCGAGGACGGCGCTCACGCGCCGCCCACGCCGAAGCGCGCCTTGAAGCCGTTGTCGCTGAAACCCTGGCTCACCTTGCCGTCGGCGGTCACCACCAGCGGGCGCTTGATCAGCTGCGGGTATTCACGCAGCAGCAGCTTCCACTCCGCTTCCGAATCGGCGGCCTTGCGGTTGTCCGGCAATTGCCGCCAGGTGGTGGAGGACCTGTTGACCATCGCTGCCAGGCCACCCAGCTGTGCCGCCCATTCCAGCAGCGTTTCCGGGCTGGGTTTGTTGTCGCGGTAGTCGACGAAGGTGTACGGCACGCCGAAGCGGTCCAGCCACTTGGTCGCCTTCTTGCAGGTATCGCAGTTCTTCAGACCGTAGACGGTGGTGCTCATGCGTGCGGCTCCGTCAGTCGGCCAGGCCGCGCAGCAGGTCGTTGACGCTGGTCTTGCTGCGGGTACGGGCATCGACCTGCTTGACGATCACCGCGCAGTACAGCGAGTGGGTACCGTCCTTGCTCGGCAGCGAGCCGGACACCACCACGCTGTACGGCGGGATGTAGCCGTAGCTGATTTCGCCGGTGGCGCGGTTGTAGATGCGGGTGCTCTGGCTGAGGAACACGCCCATGCCGATCACGCTGTGATGGCCGACGACCACGCCTTCCACCACTTCCGAACGCGCACCGATGAAGCAATGGTCTTCGATGATGGTCGGGCTGGCCTGCAGCGGCTCGAGCACGCCGCCGATGCCGGCACCACCGGACAGATGGCAGTGCTGGCCGATCTGCGCGCAGGAACCGACGGTGGCCCAGGTATCGACCATCGTGCCTTCGCCGACGTAGGCACCGATGTTGGTGAAGCTCGGCATCAGCACCACGTCCTTGCCGAAATACGTGCCGCGACGGGCGATCGCACCCGGCACCACGCGCACGCCGCCGCGGCGGAATTTCGCCTCGTCATAGCCGGCGAAGCGCGATTCGACCTTGTCCCAGAACGGTGCCGGACGTGCATCGACCACGGCCATGTCGTTGACGCGGAAATACAGCAGCACCGCCTTCTTCAGCCATTCGTTGACCTTCCAGCCACCCTGGCCGTCCGGCTCGGCGACGCGGAACTCGCCGCTTTCCAGGCCGTCGATCACGCGGTTGACCAGCGGGCGGGTCGAGCCTTCCAGTTCGTGCAGGGTCAGCGTGGCGCGGCGCTCGAAAGCGCTTTCGATGCCGAATTTCAGTTCTTCCACGCCCGGGCCGGCCGGCTTGCGCAGCGACTTGCGTGCGATGTTCTCGGCGCGCGCGGCTTCTGCGGTCTTGGCCGGACCCTTCTTCACCGCAGCCTTCTTCGGTGCGGCAGTCTTCTTCGCAACCGGCTCAGCGGCAGCGGTCTTCTTGGCTGCTGCGCTCTTGGCGGTCGCGGCAGTCTTCTTTACGGGCTTGGTGGCCATCAGGCGGAGTCTCCGGCGTTTCGATCAGGGTCCAGGCAGGCCAGCATTGCGTCATGCAGCTGCTGCCGGGCGGATTCAGTCAGGGGGAGGTCGTGTTCGTCACTGATCACGAAGGTGTCTTCGGCGCGTTCGCCGAATGTGGCAATGCGCGCGTCCTGCACGCGCAATCCCTGGTTGCGCAGCACGAACGCCACGTCGGCCAGCAGGCCGGGGCGGTCGGGCGCGACCAAGGCAAAACGGGTCGCGCCGGGTTCATCGCGGAACTCGATGCGCGGGGCGAAACGGAAGTGGCGCAGCTGGCGTGGCACCACCCGGCGCGAGGGACGCAGCCGCGCCAAGTCGCCACTGAGCGCCTCGCGCAGGGCCGCTTCCAGATTGGCGCTGCTGCCATCGGCAAACGTATCGGCCGGGCTCACTTCAAAATTATCGAAAATCGTGTCTGCCGGACCATCCAGCACGCGCGCGCGGTGGATCCCGTAGCCCTTGCGGTCCAGGGTCATCACGATCGCGGCGAACAGGCCGTCACGGTCCGGCGAATGCACGAACACTTCCAGCGCGGGATCATCGACGCTGATCCGGCGAACCTTCACCAGCGTCTGGCCCTGCTTGATCGGTATCAGCGCGGCAGCCTGCCATGCCAGCTGTTCCGGGCGCAGGCGGATGAAGCCTTCGTCGGGCATCACCGCGAACTGGCGATCGATGGTGGCATCGTCGTAGCCCTGCTCGCGCACCAGTGCACGCACGCTGTCGCGCGCTTCGGCCACGCGCTCGGCGGCCGGCACCGGATGCTCCAGGCCCTCGCGCAGCGCGCGGCGGGTAGCGAAATACAGATCGGCCAGCAGCCGGTCCTTCCACGCGTTCCACAACTTCGGGCTGGTGCCGGCGATGTCGGCGCAGGTCAGCAGATAGAGGTAATCCAGGCGGTCGCGGCTGCCGACCAGGGTCGCGAAGCGATGGATCACGTCCGCATCGGCGATGTCCTGCTTCTGCGCGGTCACCGACATCCGCAGGTGCTGTTCGACCAGCCAGGCCACCAGTTCGGTATCCGAACCACTCAGCCCCTGCGCGTGGCAGAACGCCCGTGCATCGACCGCGCCCAGTTCGGAATGATCGCCGCCGCGCCCCTTGGCGATGTCGTGGAACAGGCCGGCCAGCAGCAGCAGTTCGGGCTTGCGCAGGCGCGGCCAGACTTCGTGGGCGATGGAGAAACGTTCATCGGCGCGACTGCTGGCGAACAGCCCCATGTTGCGCAGGACCATCAGCGTGTGCTGGTCGACGGTGTAGACATGGAACAGGTCGAACTGCATTCGCCCGCTGACCTGGGCGAATGCGGGAATCCACTGCCCGAGCACGCCCAGCCGCGCCATGCGCGAAAGCGTGTCGACCGGGCGCTGGCCACGCAGCAGGGCCATGAACTGTTCGCGCGCATCAGGGTCTGCCTGGTCATAGGCAGGCAGCAACGGCAGCGATTCGGCCAGCGCGCGCGCAGTCAACGAATGCAGGCCACGGATCTGCGGATTGTTCGCCCAGCTGGCGAACAGCGCGAAGACCTGGCCGATGTCAGCATTCGGCCAGTCGGCATCGTTGGCCGCCAGATAGCCACGGCGCAGCGCGAACCCCACGGTCAGCGGCTCAGGCTGTGCCTCGCCATCGAACTGTTCCTCGAAACGTTGCAGGAGACGATCACTGATCCGCCGCACCACCGAAGCGGCGCGGTAGAAGCCCTGCATCATCTTCTCGACGCCCAGGCTCTCGGCATCGTCCTCAAAGCCCAGGCGCGCGGCCAGGGTCTTCTGGTAATCGAAGCGCAGGCGCTCTTCCGGGCGTCGCGCCACCAGGTGCAGGCCGAAGCGCAGTCGCGCCAGCACCGCACGTTCGCGCTTCAGCGCCGCGGCCTCGTCAGCGCCCAGGTGGCCCAGGCCGACCAGCGCTTCCAGATCGCGCACGCCAAACGCACGCAGCGCCATCCAGCCCAGCGTGTTGAGATCGCGCAGGCCGCCGGGGCCATCCTTCAGGTCAGGCTCCAGGTTGTCAGCGGTGTCGCCGAAACGCTGGTGGCGGTTGCGCAGTTCCTCCAGCTTGGCCAGGAAGAACGCACGCGGCGGCCACAGTTCGCGGTCATCCACTGCCGCACGCAGCGCACGCCGCGCCGCCTCATCGGCCATCAGCGGGCGCGCTTCGATCAACGCGGTCAGCACGGTCTGGTCAGCTGCAGCCTCGCTGCACTGCCCGCCCGAACGCACCGCGTGGCTGACCGCCAGGCCGCAATCCCACAGCAGCGCGAACAGGCGCGCGAGCGCCTCTTCATGGGCCAGCTGCGCCTGCGGATCGCCGAACACCAGCAGGTCGATGTCCGAGCGCGGGAACAGTTCACCGCGCCCATAGCCACCGACCGCAAACAGCGACAGGCCACTGTCGGCCGGCAGGCAGCGCTGCCACGCATGGCGGATCAGGTGATCGGCCGCGCGCGCGCGCAGTGCCAGCAGGCGCTCGATGTTGTCGCCCTGGTCGAAGCGGCGGTACAGGCGCGTATCGGCCTGCTGCAGCGCGTCGCGCGCGGCAGCAGCCCAGTCCGGGTCGTTGAGCGACGCGGCCGGCGTGTCCAGCAGCGAACTCGCCGGCAGCATCGTCAGGAGACCTGCGACTCGCCCGGCGACAGGGTCAGCACGTCCACGCCGGTCTCGGTGACCGCGATCATGTGCTCCCACTGTGCCGACAGCTTGCGGTCCTTGGTCACCACGGTCCAGCCATCGGGCAGCACCTTGTTGTAGCGGGTGCCCTCGTTGATCATCGGCTCGATGGTGAAGGTCATGCCCGGCTGCAGTACCAGGCCCTGGCCCGGACGGCCGTAATGCACCACCTGCGGTTCATCGTGGTAGACCTTGCCGATGCCGTGGCCGCAGTACTCGCGCACCACGCTGAAACGCTCGCCTTCGGCGTAGCTCTGGATCGCATGGCCGACGTCGCCCAGGGTTGCGCCCGGACGCACCGCGCGGATGCCGCGCCACATGGCCTCGTAGGTGGCGTCGACCAGGCGCTTGGCCATCACCGACGGGGTGCCGACGAAGTACATGCGGCTGGTGTCGCCATGCCAGCCGTCCTTGATGACGGTGACGTCGATATTGATGATGTCGCCATCCTTGAGGACCTTCCCTTCGCTGGGAATGCCGTGGCAGATGACATTGTTGACCGAGGTGCACACGGTCTTGGGGAAGCCGCGGTAGCCGACGTTGGCCGGAATGGCGCCCTGCACGTTCACGATGTGGTCGTGGCAGATGCGGTCCAGTTCCTCGGTCGTGACACCGGGCTTGACGTGGGGGGTGACGATGTCGAGCACTTCGCTGGCCAGGCGGCCGGCGATGCGCATCATCTCGATTTCCTGCGGGGTTTTGATATTCACGCTCATGGCTCCCATTATCGCCGATCCGGCCGCAATCTGAACGAACGCCACCCAACTGGCGATCCGGGGCATGCACGGATCCGGCAAGGAACGTGAAAGCGTGATGAGCCACACCCTTTCGATCGCCTGTTTCTCACGGAATACAGACACTTGCGGTGCCTACGCTGGCCCCACTGTCGTCAAATCGGCGCCGAACGTGCCGACTTCGCGCTGTTCAACGGACCTTCGGGTCAGGGAGGTTGTCCATGCGATCCACCGTTCGTTCCCCCTGGGCTTGGGCCTTGGCCCTGCTGGTGGCAGGCCCGGCCGCCGCCGCCGACACCACTACGTTCAACGTCACTCTGGTGGTCACCAAGGCCTGCACCATCACTGCGGCCGCCGCCACCAACGTCGATTTCGGTACCGCCGCCTCCACCACCGCCACCCCGACCCTGGGCCAGGGCACCGTAACCGCGCAGTGTTCGGCGCTGACCCCGTACACCATCTCGCTCAACGCCGGTGCCAATGCCGGCACGGCCAATGACGTCACCACGCGGCGGATGAAGAACACCAACGCGGCAGTGACGGCCAACAACTACGTGGGCTACCAGCTCTACCAGGATGCGGCGCATACCCTGGTGTGGGGCGCCACCACGGGCACCAACACCCAGGCCGGCATCGGCACCGGCCTGGCGGTGCCCTACATCGTCTACGGCCAGATCCTCAACCTGAGCACGGCCAACGCTGCGACCGGCAACTACCTGGATACCGTTACCGCAACGATCACCTATTGATGGAGCACGCCCGCATGGCCGGATCCCGCCCGTGGCGCGCCACCGGCGTGGCGCTGCTCGTTCTCAGCCTGCTTCTTTGGGTCTCCGCGGCCTCGGCAACCAGCCTGCAGGTCGCGCCCACCAGCCTGCAGCTGGAGGCACGCCAGCGCGCCGGCGAACTGTGGTTGACCAACAGCGGCACCTCGCCGGTGAAGCTGCAGGTCCGGGTATTCCGTTGGGTGCAGCAGGACGGCAACGAACAGCTGCTGCCGACCGAAGATCTGCTGGCCACGCCACCGATGCAGGAGTTGGCCGCCGGCCAGCAGCAGCTGGTACGGGTCATGCGCGCCGTGGCCGACACACCGGCTGCGCAGCAGTACTACCGGTTGATCGTCGACGAGGTGCCCGATCTGGCCACGCGCACCGAAGGCATGCAGTTCGTGCTGCGCTATTCCATCCCGGTATTCGTGCAACCCGGCGCTGGCAGCCGGCTGGCACCGCAGCTGCACGCCCGCCTGGTCCGGCTGGACGACGGACGCAACGGCGTGGAAGTAGGCAATACCGGCAACAGCTACGCGCAGATCGCTGACCTCGCCCTGGGTAGCCCGGAGCGGCCGCGCATCGTCCATCCCGGCCTGCTGGGCTATGTGCTGCCCGGCCAGGTCATGCGCTGGCCGCTGGCGCGCACGGCGATCGACCGCGACAACGAACAGATCACGGCCAAGCTCAATGGCGAGTCGGAACAGACGTCGCTGCCGCCACCACCGGCTCGCTGAGGCGCTGATGAGCGCAGCGCTCGGTGCGGCCCTGTCCCCGGCGGCCCATGCAGCCGATGTCTCCGGGGTCTCCGCCGATGCCCTGCTGCCTCCGCCGACCCCGCTCACGGCCAACCAGACGCTGTACCTGGACGTGACCCTCAACAGCACGCCACGCGGCCTGCTGCCCTTCACCGACAATCGTGGCCGCCTGCAGGCCAGCCCCGAGATCCTGCGCCAGCTTGGCTTCAACACCAGCGGCGATGCCCCGGTGTATCTGGACCAGATCAGCGGTGCGGTGGTGCGCTATGACGCGCACCTGCAGACCCTGGCGCTGGACGTGCCACTGGACCAGTTGACCCTGCCCACGACCGTGCTCAGCCGCCCGCAGGTCCGCGCTTCCCGCGGCAGCGCCTCGCCCGGCGTCCTGCTCAATTACGACCTGTACGGCAGCCGCGTCGACAGCCTGGGCAACCTTGCCCTGAGCTCTGAACTGCGGGTGTTCGGCATCGGTACCGGCACCTTCGAGAGCACCGCCGTCAGCCGTCGCTACCAGACCGGAGACCGCCACTGGCGCAGCGAAAGCGTACGCCTTGATACGCGCTGGACCCTGGATTTCCCGGACAAGGCGCTGACCCTGGAGGTGGGCGACTTCTACAGCGGCTTTGTCGACTGGAGCCGGCCGGTACGCCTGGGCGGCCTGCAGATCGGGCGCAATTATGGGCTGCAGCCGTATCGCGTTCTCACCCCCACCCCGGCCTTCCTCGGCCAGGCGGTGGTGCCATCCACGGTCGAGCTGTATGTGGATGGCCTGCGCCAGTACAGCGGCCAGGTGCCGGTAGGGCCGTTCCAGCTGGCGGCGCAACCGGGCATCAGCGGCAACGGCAGCGCGCAGGTCGTGGTTACCGACGCCTTTGGCCGCATGCAGACGCTGGATTTCAGCTTCTACGGCACCCAGCAGCTGCTGGCCAAGGGCCTGTCGGACTGGTCGCTCGGCGTCGGCCAGCTGCGCGAGCAGTTCGGCGAACGCTCCTTCGCCTACGACGACCGTACCGTGGCAAGCGCCAGCTGGCGCGGCGGCGTCAGCGATACGTTCACCGGCGAAGCACACGCCGAAGGCGGCGGCGGCCTGGCACAGGCCGGCCTGGGCGGCTGGTGGCTGCTGGGCGGTGCGGGCGTATTCAATGCCGCCTACGCCCACAGCCGCTACCAGGGCCTGCAGGGCGGCCAGTGGGCGCTGGGGTACAGCTGGAACAACCGCCATTTCAACTTCAATCTGCGCAGCGTGCGCAGCCACGGCGACTACCGCGACCTGGGCGCGCTGCAGGCCAACCTGCCGCCCAGCATCAGCGAGCAGGCCACGGTCGGCCTGGACCTGTTGCGCCTGGGCACGCTCAGCGCCAGTTACCTGCGCCTGCGCTACCCCGATGGCGATGACAACCGTTATGCCAGCCTGTTCTGGTCCCGCAGCTGGAGCCAGCGCTGGTCGGCCTACCTGTCGGTCAACCAGAACCTGGACAACAGCGATGACCGCAGTGTCTACCTGTCGCTGACCGCAAGCCTGGGCAACAACCGCCAGGCCAGCCTGTCCAGCCAGCGCAACGGTGACAGCCAGAGCTGGGTTGCCGACGTCACCCAGCCGGTGCCGGGCGACGGCAGCGCAGGTGGTATCGGTTGGCGCGCACAGGTCCGCCATGGCGACGGCGGCAGCGGCGGCCTGGCCGAAGTCGGCATCCTCAACGATGTCGGCCGCTATGCCTTCGGTGCCTCCCGCCAGGCGGGCCTCAACTACGCCTATGGCAGCGCCAGCGGCAGCCTGGTGTGGATGGCCGGGCACACCTTTGCCGCCCGCGAAGTCGCCGACGCCTTCGCCGTGGTCAGCACGAATGGCGTTGGCGGTGTGCCGGTGCGGCTTGAGAACCGCCTGATCGGTGTCACCGACGATCGGGGCCTGCTGCTGATCAGTCCGCTGCTGTCCTGGCAGCGCAACCGCGTCTCCATCGACACCCTGGACCTGCCGGCGGACATGCGCGCTGATCGCATCGAGGACTGGGTGACACCCCGCCAGCGCGCCGGCACCGGCCTGACCTTCAACCTGCGTTCGCGCGCGTCGTTGCGGCTGATCCTGCAGGACATGAGGGGGCAACCGCTGGAGGTGGGCAGCGAAGTGCAGCTGCCCGATGGCCGCCAGGCCACCGTGGGCTACGACGGCCTGCTGTACCTGGAGGACGTTGCACCTGGCAGCGTGCTGTACATCACCAGCAGCGGTGGCCAGTGCCGGGTCCGCGTGCCGGTACCGCAGGTGGTCGCCGTCGGGGCCAGCGCGCGCCCGGCCCCGCTGCAATGCGTGCCGGAGGTGGCGCCATGAGGATGCTGCTGCTCGGCCTGCTGCTTCTGGCCGGCCTGATCGCCAGTGCGCCGACACGCGCGGCCGCGACGTGCACCGCCACCGCCGACGCGCTGCTGCCCTTCGGCAACGTCAGCAGCGGCGCGCCAGGTGCCACCCCCGGCACCTTGAACATCACCGTGAACTGCTCCACCGCCGCACTCAGCCTGATCGCCACCACCGGCATCCGCGTCTGCATCGGCCTGGGCAATGGCACCGGCGGCACCAGTACTTCGCCGTGGCGGACAATGGTCAACGGCAGCAGTGATCCGCTCAATTTCCAGATCTACAACGTCGCCAACTACAGCGAAGTCACCGGCCTGGCACCGCGCGGTACACCTCCCGCACAGGAGCTGACGATGACCTACAACGTGCCGCTGATCGGCGGCTCCGGCAGCCGTACCACGCAGTTGTTCGCACAGATTCCGGCCAACCAGGTGCTGGCCTCCGGCAACTACAGCAGCACCTTCACCGGGGCCAACGTGGTGCTCACCTGGGCCTGGAACGAGGTGCTGCTGGGCACCGCCACCGTACCGGCCACCTGCAATGGCGGCGCTACCGGCACCAACACCGCCAGCAATGCCTTCACCTTCAATGCCACTGCCACCGTGCTGCCGCAATGCGGCAGCTACCTCACCACCACCATGAATTTCGGCAACGTCACCGGCAGCATTCCCGCCAACATCGACCAGACCGCCACCCTCACCCTGACCTGCCTCAAGCGCACCGCCTACCAGGTCGGCCTGAACAACGGTCAGAACAACCCGGCCCTGACCACCACCCGGCGCATGCGTACCACCATCGGCAGCAACAGCTATTACCTGACCTACGAGCTGTACCGGGACGCTGCGCGCAGCCAGCGCTGGGGCAATACGCTCACCGTGGACACCTTCAGCGGCGTCGGCACTGGCAGCGCGCAGACACTGAACATATTCGGGCGTGTGCCTCCCGTCGCCGGACAGCCTCCGGCGGGCACCTACAACGACCTGGTGCAGGTGACGATCACCTACTGAGGGGAGCCCGCTCTACAGAATCCCCCCTGTCGGCCGATACCGCGCATCAAGTCGACAACACGGTGGATGGCAGGTGGTTCGCGGAATACTGATCGGAGCGATGTCCATCACCAGCACGACAGCGTGGGCCGACCCGGCGCCCGTCCCACTGCAGATCCGCCTGACTGTGGTTGAAGGCTGCGCCGGCACGGAGCGTGGCCCACGTTGCCCGGTGCCACAGCAGCACAGCGACGGCGGTCACCTGCCGCCCCAGGTCCGTGAACTGGCCCCGCCAGCGCAGGACGAACAGGGGCATTCGCTGCCCGAACCGCCCACCACTTACTACTGATGCGCCGGCTACTGCTGCTGGCCGCGGTGCTGCCTATTGCCGCGCAGGCGCTGGAGCTGGTGCCGACCACCCTGAACCTGCCGGCTGCGCAGGGGCGGGCCGAGCTGTGGCTGCGCAATCCTGGCCCTGGGCATTGGCGCGGCCAGGTGCAGATCTGGGCGTGGGACCAGCAACCGGGCGCCGAACACCTGCAACGCAGCGCGCAGGTGCTGGCCAGTCCGACCCTGCTGGACCTTCCTGCCGGTGCACGCCAGCGCGTCTGGTTGCTGCCGGCGTCATCCGCACCTGTGGCCGCTGAACAGGCATTCCGTATCATCCTGGCTCCGGCAGAACCGGCCATGCCGCGCTATTCACTGCCCCTGTTCCGCAGCGAACCGGTCGGCCCAACGCCCCCCTGCCTGCGGGCAGAGCTGGTGGTCAACGGGTCGCAATTCACACTGAGACTGTTGAACGGTGGCACCGGGCACGCGCGCTTGAGCGACCTTGCCTATGAGGCGGCTGGCGGCCAACGCAGCCTGCTGCTGCCCGGTCTTGCCGGCTACGTACTGGCGGCGCGCCAGCGCCAGTGGCAGCTGCCGCCGCGCGCCGATGGCTATGCAGGCGGCAGGTTCCATGCCCGCTTGCAGGACGGCACAGAGGTGATTCTGGCGGCGCAGACACCCGCAATTGCAGCGAGCCAGCCAAGCGGGCTATAATTGCCCGGATGTCCTGCCGCCGCGTGCGCGGGACACCGTCCACACCGGACGTCACCGGTGAATCCACACCTGCTGCCCCCATCCGTGCCGGGGTGCTCCGCAAGGAGTTCGGCCACGGAGGCAACAGGGAAGCCCAACCCCGGAACCTTCAGCGCTTCCACGCGTCCCGCATACCTATCCCGCGGGCGGAATCGCCGGTTCCCCATCAGGAGTTTTGCAATGCCCCAGGTCACCATGCGTCAGATGCTGGAAGCCGGCGTCCACTTCGGCCACCAGACCCGCTACTGGAACCCGAAAATGGCTCCGTACATCTTCGGCGCCCGCGGCAAGATCCACATCATCAACCTGGAAAAGACCGTCCCGCTGTTCAACGACGCGATGAACTTCATCTCGTCGGTTGCCCAGAAGCGCGGCACCATCCTGTTCCTGGGCACCAAGCGCAGCGCGCGTGAGTCGATCCGCGAAGAAGCCGAGCGTTGCGGCATGCCGTTCATGAACCAGCGTTGGCTGGGCGGCACCCTGACCAACTTCCGTACCGTCAAGCAGTCGGTTGCCCGCCTGAAGGAACTGGAAGCCGGTGAATCCGACGGCACCTTCGAGAAGCTGGTCAAGCACGAAGTGCTGGGCCTGCGTCGCGAGCGCGACAAGCTGGAAGCCTCGCTGGGCGGCATCAAGGACATGAACCGTCTGCCGGACGCGATCTTCGTCATCGATATCGGCCACGAAGACATCGCCATCAAGGAAGCCAAGAAGCTCGGCATCCCGGTGATCGCCGTTGTCGATACCAACTACAACCCGGAGCTGGTGGATTACGCGATCCCGGGCAACGACGACGCCATCCGTGCCGTGCAGCTGTACGCACGCGCCGCTGCTGACGCCGTGCTGGAAGGCAAGGCTGCTGCACCGCACGCTGCCACCGTCCGTGAAGAAGAGTTCGCCGACGCTCCGGCCGAAGAAGGCAAGCCGGCTCGCCGCGCTCCGGCCAAGAAGGCTGCTGCCGACAAGGGCGAAGCCCAGGCCTGATCCAGGCCCCGGTGGGCGCCACGCGCCCACCTTTCCTGTCCGCTGCCGATGGCGCGACGACAGGACACTGTCACACGGGCCGGCCACCATGCCGGCCCAACCCCTTTCTTTCGTGAGGTAATCCCGTGGAAATCACTGCTTCCCTGGTCAAGGAACTGCGCGAGCGCACTGGCGCCGGCATGATGGAATGCAAGAAGGCGCTCACCGAGGCCGGCGGCAACATCGACGCCGCTGCTGAAGCGCTGCGCAAGTCCGGCGCTGCCAAGGCCGACAAGAAGGCTGACCGCGTGGCCGCCGAAGGTCGTCTGGGCCTGGCCCAGGACGGCGGCAAGGCCGTGCTGGTCGAGATCAACTCGGAAACCGACTTCGTCGCCAACGACATCAACTTCAAGAACTTCGTCGATTCCGTCGCTGCCGCTGCACTGGCATCGGGCGCCGCCGACGTGGAAGCCCTGAAGTCGGCCACCCTGCCGACCGGCCAGACCGTCGAAGAAACCCGCGCGACCGCCGTGCAGACCCTGGGTGAGAACATCCAGATCCGTCGCCTGGTCAAGCTGGACACCACCGGCAACGTCGGTTCCTACGTCCACACCAACGGCAAGGTCGGCGTGCTGGTCGACCTGATCGGTGGCGACGCCGAACTGGCTCGCGGCCTGGCCATGCACGTGGCTGCGCTGAAGCCGCCGCACAACAAGGCCGCCGATGTGCCGGCCGAGTTCGTGGAAAAGGAAAAGGAAATCGAACTGGCCAAGATGTCCGAGAAGGACAAGTCCAAGCCGGCCGACATCCTGGAAAAGATCATCAGCGGCAAGATCAACAAGATCGTCAGCGAAGTGACCCTGTACGGCCAGAGCTACGTGCTGGACGGCGACAAGACCGTCGAGCAGGTGGTCAAGGCCGCCGGCGCCGACGTGGCTGGCTTCCAGCTGCTGGTCGTTGGCGAAGGCATCGAGAAGGTGGTGGAAGACTACGCCGCCGAAGTTGCCAAGGCGATGCAGGTCTGATTCCAGCCTCACGGCTGTAATGAAACCAGAAGGAGCCGCGGGAAACCGCGGCTCTTTTTTTATGCCGGTGGGCCTGTGGGTGCCCCTCACCTGTGGGTGGCCGAATCTGTGGGTGCGCACCGTTGGTGCGCACACCGACACCTTTGCGTTGCAAGCGAATCAAGCCGATACTCGGCACAGGGAACCTGCAGTCACATAACAGGAACGAAATTCGCAGACTGTGATGCATTCCTAGGTATTCTTGTCCTAATGGAATTGAACGACCCGACATGCCTCCCGAGCTGACAGCTGCACTGGCGCTTTGCCGCAACCTCCCCTCGCCGCCCGGTATTGCCTTGCGCATCATCGAACTGGCCCAGGACCCGGAAGCGGACATCGCGACCGCTGCGGACATCATCGCCATCGACATGGCGTTGAGTGCACGCATGCTGCGTATCGCCAATTCACCGCTGTACGCCAGCCGGCGCCGGATCGAGAACCTCGGCCAGGCGCTGACCATGCTCGGGCTGAACGCTACGATCAGCCTCGCCCTGGGCTTCACTGTCACCCAGGGCCTGACCGGCAAAGGCGGCGCCGACCACGACCTGCGCCAACGCGCCTGGAAGCGCAGCATCCTCAGCGCGCTGGCGGCCAGCCAGCTCGGCCAGGCCCGCGGCCTGCGCCGACTGGAGGAGCTGATGCTGGCCGGACTGCTGCAGGACATGGGCGTGCTGTGCCTGGCCCAGGCCGAATCCGAACGCTACCTGCCCCTGCTGCGCGAAGCGCGCGACAACCCTGATCTGATCGCGCGCGAGCGCCAGGAACTCGGCTGCAGCCACGCCGACGTCGGCGCCTGGGTCGCCGAGGAGTGGGGCCTGCCGCGCTACCTGGTCGACAGCATCCGCCACAGCGAAGACGAAGGCACCGCCGAGAATCCATTCCAGGCCTGCGTACAGCTGTCTGGAGCCGTTGCCGACATCTGGCTGGATGAAGACGCCGATACCGCCCGCGAAAGCGCCCTGCAGCAGGTCCACGACCGACTGCAGATGGACAGCGCCCGCTTCGACCAGGTCCTGGCCCGGATCAGCGAAGCGCTGCCGGACATCGCCAGCCTGTTCGAGAACGGCCTGAATTCACCGGCACGCGTGCGCGAGCTGATCGACCACGCCCAGGAGCTGGCCACCCTGCGCAACCTGCGCGAACTGCAGGATGCCGACCAGGCCCGCCGTCGCGCCGATGAATTCGAGGCCCGCGCCAAGCGCCTGGCCGACCAGGCCCATCGCGACGCCCTGACCGGCGTCCTCAATCGCCGCCAGCTCGAAGCCGTGCTTGAGCAGGAGTTCCTGCGCGCCGGCCGCCATGGCTGGCCATTGTCGGTAGCGTTCATCGACCTGGACGATTTCAAGAAGATCAACGACGCGCACGGCCACCTGACCGGCGATGAGGTGCTGCGCGCCTTCGCCGGCAAACTGCAGGGGCAACTGCGCAACAGCGACACCGTGGCCCGTTTCGGCGGCGAGGAGTTCGTCGCGCTGCTGCCCAATACCAGCGAATCGGTCGCCCTTGACGTGATCCGCCGCGTGCTGGCCAATATCGTCGCCACCCCGATGGCGGAACTGGAAGGCGGCCCGCTGTTCATCACCTTCTCGGCCGGCGTGGCCACCCAAGGTGGTTACGAGCGTTTTGCCGGTGTGCAGGACCTCCTGCGCGCCGCAGATGACGTGCTCTACCGCTCCAAGAACCTGGGCCGCAACCGGGTCATCGCGCGCTCTCCCGGCGAACTGGGGCATGATGAACTGTCTGCCACTGCGGGCGCCGAGCTTGGCTGAATGGTGCGCCCCGGATGCACGGGGCACACCGGCATTTTGCGCCGCAGTGCACAAAACGCTTTGGCCGCGCGCCGCTTGCGCGTAGAATCGCCCGCGATTTCCACGCACCCGAGGTCCCTATGTCCAAGCTCGCCTATCGCCGCATCCTGTTGAAACTTTCCGGGGAGGCGCTGATGGGAGATGAGGACTACGGCATCGACCCCAAGATCATCAATCGCCTGGCCCGTGAGGTCGTCGAGGCCCAGCAGGCTGGCGCCGAAGTCGCACTGGTCATCGGTGGCGGCAACATCTTCCGCGGCGCAGGCCTGGCCGCTGGCGGCATGGACCGGGTCACCGGCGACCAGATGGGCATGCTGGCCACGGTCATCAACGCGCTGGCCATGCAGGATGCGCTGGAAAAAGTGGGCGCCAAGGCCCGCGTGATGAGCGCGATCAAGATCAACGACGTGTGCGAGGACTACATCCGCCGCCGCGCCATCCGCCATCTGGAAAAGGGCCGCCTGGTGATCTTCGCCGCTGGCGTCGGCAGCCCGTTCTTCACCACCGACTCGGGCGCCGCCCTGCGCGCGATCGAGATCGGCGCCGACCTGCTGCTGAAGGCAACCAAGGTCGATGGCGTGTACGACAAGGATCCGAACAAGTACAGCGACGCCGTCCGCTTCGACAGCCTGAGCTACGACGAAGTGATCCGCCGTGGCCTGGAAGTGATGGATACCGCCGCCTTCGCCCTGGCCCGTGACAGCGACCTGCCGATGCGCGTGTTCGACATGGGCCAGCCGGGCGAGCTGCTGAAGATCCTGCACGGCGAGAACATCGGCACCCTCGTCCAGGGCCGCGATCCGGCCTGAGGCTGAGCGCAAGGCGACCTCCGGGCCGATTCAGGCCCGGCGGCGTCCCGTATTCGCCTATAATCGCCCGATTCCAGTTACATCCAGGACCCTGGCGATGCTCAACGACATCAAGAACAACGCGCAGACGCGCATGGCCAAGAGCATCGACGCTCTTAAGCACACCCTCACCTCGATCCGCACCGGCCGCGCAACGCCGGCCCTGCTGGACCGCGTCACGGTCAATGCTTACGGCAACGCCAGCACGCCGCTGAACCAGGTAGCGTCCATTTCCAACCCCGACGCCCACTCCCTGCTGGTCACGCCCTTCGACAAGAGCATGATCAAGGAGATCGAGAAGGGCCTGTACAACATCGAGCTGACCCCGAACACCATCGGCACCTCGATCCGCGTCAACCTGCCGCCGCCGACCGAAGAGCGCCGCAAGGAACTGGCCAAGCAGGTACAGAAGGAAGGCGAAGGCGCCAAGATCGCCGTGCGCAACATCCGCCAGGATGCGAACAAGGAAGTCGCCAAGCTGCTGAAGGACAAGGTCATCAGCGAAGACGAGAAGAAGCGCGGCGAAGACGATATCCAGAAGTTGACCGACGCCAACATCAAGGATATCGACAAGGTCGTCGCCGACAAGGAAAAGGAACTGATGTCGGTCTGAAGTCGATGCCTTCAGTCCCGCCTCCCCTGCCGGCCGCCCTCCCGCGCCACGTCGCCATCATCATGGATGGCAACGGGCGTTGGGCACAGCAGCGCCGTCGCCCCCGCGTGATCGGCCATCGAGCCGGTGCGCGCGCGGTCAACCGTACCATCGAGCGCTGCCTGGAACTGGGCATTCCGGCGCTGACCCTGTTCGCGTTCTCCAGCGAGAACTGGGGCCGGCCGCAGGACGAAGTCGACGCGTTGATGAAGCTGTTCCTCGGCGCGCTCGACCGCGAAGTGGACGAGCTGCATCGGCGCGGCGTGCGCGTGCGCTTCATCGGCGAACGCGAGCGCTTCGGTGCCGCCCTGGTCAGTCGCATGCAGCTGGCCGAACAGCGCACCGCCGACAACCGCGCCCTGACCCTGTCGATCGCCGCGAGCTATGGTGGCCGTCAGGACATCGCCCGTGCCGCACGCGCGTTGGCCGCTGAAGTGGCCGCCGGCCGCCTGCTCCCCGAGCAGATCGACGAATCCCTGCTGGGGCGACAGGTGGCTCTGGCCGACCTGCCGCCACCGGACCTGTTCATCCGCACTGGCGGCGATACCCGCATCAGCAATTTCCTGCTGTGGCAGCTGGCGTATACCGAGCTGTGGTTCACCGAAGCGCTGTGGCCGGATTTCGACGCCACGCAGCTGCAGCTGGCGCTGGATGCCTACGCCAGCCGCGAGCGCCGCTTCGGCCTGACCAGCGCCCAGATCGCCGCCCTGGCCACCGAGACGTCCAGCCCATGACCAAGACCCGAGTCCTCGCCGCGCTGATCATGGCGCCGGTCGCCATTGCTGCGATCCTGTTGCTGCCCACGCAATGGCTGGCCGCCGCCGCCGCTGCCGTGCTGCTGATCGGCCTGTGGGAATGGCTGAAGCTGGCCGATGTCGAAGACACCCTCGCCCGCACCGTGCTGCTGGTCCTCAACCTGGTGCTGATGGTGCTGCTGGTGTGGGCCGATGCCGGCACGCTGGTGCTGTTCCAGATCGCGACCCTGGTGGGCGTGGCCTGGTGGCTGGGCGCGCTGGTGTGGCTGCGCTTCTTCAACTTCGGCGCGCAGCCTGGCAGTCCGGCGCGCATCCTCAAGCTGCTGGCCGGCACCCTGGCCATCGTGCCGGCGTGGGCTGCGCTGGTACTGATCCATGCCGGCGGCGACCCGCCGGGCCATCAGGGCCACCTGTGGCTGCTGGCCGCGCTGGCGCTGGTATGGGCCGCCGATTCGGGCGCCTACTTCGCTGGCCGTCACTTCGGAAAGCATAAGCTGGCACCGCGGATCAGCCCGAACAAGACCTGGGAAGGCCTCGTCGGTGGGCTGATCGCCGGTGTTGCGGTGGCCGTCGGCCTGGGCTGGCTGGCCGGCATCGATGCCGCGCACCTGCCGGGCCTGCTGGTCACCTCGGTGGTGGCAGTATTCGCCTCGGTACTGGGTGACCTGTTCGAAAGCCTGATCAAGCGCCATGCCGGCGCTAAGGATTCAGGCCACCTGATCCCCGGCCACGGCGGCGTGCTCGACCGCGTCGACGGCGTGCTGGCGGCCATCCCGGTGTTCGCACTGGGCAAGGAAATCTTCGGGTTCTGACCATGGATGCTGCTGCAGACCTGCGCCGGGTCGCCGTGTTCGGCGCCACCGGCTCGATTGGTGCCTCCACGCTTGACGTGATCGCCCGCCATCCGCTGCGTTACCAGGCCACCGTGCTCGCCGCCGGTCGCCAGGTACAGGCACTGCTGGCCCTGTGCCGGCAGCACCGGCCCGCGCATGCGGTGATCGCCGATGAAACCCTGTATGCGGAACTGCGTGACGGCCTGCGCGATGCCGGCCTGGCCACCCAGGCCCACGCCGGCCATGCCGCTCTGGACCAGCTGGCGGCCAGTGACGCCTGCGACACCGTGGTTGCCGCGATCGTCGGCGCCGCCGGCCTGTCCTCGACCCTGGCCGCCGCTGCGGCCGGCAAGCGCATCCTCCTGGCCAACAAGGAATCGCTGGTGCTGGCCGGCGAACTGCTGACCCGTACCGCCGAACGTGCCGGCGCCGAGATCATCCCGATCGACAGCGAGCACAGTGCGATCTTCCAGTGCCTGCGTTCACGTGATGCCAGCCTCGACGGTGCCGGCGTGCGCCGCATCCTGCTGACCGCCTCGGGTGGACCATTCCGCGGGCGCAGCCGCGCCGAACTGGAGCAGGTCACCCCGGCCCAGGCCGTGGCGCACCCGAAGTGGTCGATGGGGCCGAAGATCTCGGTCGATTCGGCGACGTTGATGAACAAGGGCCTGGAAGTGATCGAGGCCCACCATCTGTTCGGCATCCCCGGCGAGCGCATCGAGGTACTGGTGCACCCGCAGAGCCTGGTGCATTCACTGGTTGAGTTCGTTGACGGCTCCACACTGGCGCAGATGGGCTTGCCAGACATGCGCACCACCCTGGCCGTGGGCCTGGGCTGGCCGCAACGGATCGAATCGGGCGTCTCCGGGCTGGACCTGCTCGCCCAGGGCCGGCTGGATTTCGAGGCTCCCGACACTGACGCCTTCCCCTGCCTGGCCCTGGCGTGGCAGGCGATGCGCGCCGGTGGTACCGCCCCGGCCGTGCTGAACGCCGCCAACGAAGAGGCTGTTTCAGCGTTTCTTCAGGGCCGCATAGGCTTCCTGACCATTCCGACGCTGGTTGCTAACGCTCTTTCAACACTGCCGACCGAACCAGCCGATACACTTGAGGTTCTGTTGTCCGCCGACCAGCGGGCCCGCCAGCTGACCCTGAACGCCATCGCCGCCACCTGAACAGCGCACCCATCCCGTATGACGCCGCCGCCCGTGTCCGCCAATGTGAACCTGCATGACTGACTTCATCGGATCGGTCTGGTGGATGATCGTGAGCCTTGGGCTGCTGGTCACCTTCCACGAATTCGGGCATTACTGGGTCGGGCGCCTGTGCGGGGTCAAGGTGCTGCGCTTCTCGGTAGGCTTCGGCCGTCCGCTGTGGTCGCGCCGTGACCGCCATGGCACCGAGTTCGCCATTGCCGCCATCCCGCTGGGCGGCTATGTGAAATTCCTCGACGAACGCGAAGTCGAGGTCCATCCGCACGAACGTGGCCAGGCCTTCAACCACAAGACCGTGTGGCAGCGCATCGCCATCGTCGCGGCCGGCCCGATCGCCAACCTGCTGCTGTGCATCCTGCTGCTGTGGGCGATGTTCGTGATCGGCAAGCAGGACTATTCCGCAACCGTCGGCCGCGCTACCGGCATGGCCGCCACGGCCGGGCTCGGCAGCGGCGATCGCCTGCTGAGCGTGGACGGCCGCGATGTGATCACCCTGGGTGAGGCCAGCATGGCCCTTACCGCGGCGGCGATGGACCGTCGCGACGTGACCCTGCAGGTCCTCGACCCCGCAGACCAGCTGCGCGCGCGTACCCTGCCGCTGTCGCAGCTGCCGGCTGGTTTCGATGAACGCCGGGTTCCGATCCTGGCCGGCGTGTATTGGCGTGCGTGGCTGCAGCCCCCGCTGGTGGACAACATCGTGAAGGGTTCGGCTGCGGAGGGTCACCTGCAGACTGGCGATCTGATCGTGGCGATCGATGGGCAGCGCATCGACAGCGTCGAGCAGGCCATCAGCGAAGTGGGCAGCCTGGGCCGCCGCGGTGGCCCGGCGATGATCGAGGTGCTGCGTGGTGGCGAGCGCCTGGCGCTGGAGATCACCCCGCGTCAGGGCAAGGACGGCAAGGGCCAGCCCACCTGGCAGATCGGCGCGGGGTTTGCCGAGAGCTACAGCCCCGCCTACGACACCCTGCTCAAGTTCGGCCCACTGCAGTCCGTGACGGTGGCGGTGCGTGAAACCGGCAGGATGGCCGCCGACTCACTGGCCATGATGGGCCGGATCGTCACCGGCAAAGCCTCGCTGCAGAACGTTTCCGGCCCGGTCACCATTGCCCGGGTCGCCAATATTTCGGCCAAACGTGGCGTGGATTGGTTCATCCAGTTCCTCGCCCTGCTGTCGCTGAGCCTGTGCATCATCAACCTGCTGCCGATCCCCATCTTGGACGGCGGCCACCTGCTGTATTACCTTATCGAGTTGGTCAAGGGCAGCCCGCTGAGCGAGCGTGCCGTCGCCGCCGGCCAATACATCGGCCTGGCGTTGCTGGCCGGGCTGATGGGATTGGCGTTCTACAACGACATCCTCGGCCTGGTCCCGCGATGAACTTTTCCATGTTTTTGCCGTCTACAGCGTCGGCATCCCTTACCAATGAAATCGACCTTCCTACCGGACGTGACATGACGCGACTCCCCAATCGCCGCCTGCTGGCCCTCGCCCTCGCCGCCGTCACCGGCGCCCCCGCCCTGGCCCAGGCAGCCGAGCCCTTCACTGTCAGCGACATCCGCGTCGACGGCCTGCAGCGCATCAGCTCCGGTACGGTGTTCACCTACCTGCCGGTCGAGCGTGGCGAGACGGTCACAGACAGCAAGGTCGGCGAGACCATCCGCGCCCTGTACAAGACCGGCTTCTTCGAAGATGTGCAGCTGGATCGCCAGGGCAGCATCCTGGTGGTGACCGTCAAGGAACGTCCGGCGATCAACAAGCTGACCGTCACCGGCAACAAGGACATCAAGTCCGACCAGCTGCTCAAGGGCCTGTCCGACATCGGCCTGACCGAAGGCGGCACCTTCGATCGCCTGAGCCTGGATCGCGTAACCCAGGAACTTCGCCGCCAGTACAATGACCGTGGCAAATACACCGTCGACATCACCCCGACGGTGAGTCCGCTGGACCGCAACCGTGTCGACATCGCCATCGCGATCAAGGAAGGCAAGGCGGCCAAGATCCGCCACGTCAACATCGTCGGCACCGAGAAGTACGACAGCAAGGACATCCTGGAGTACTGGGAGTCCAAGGAGCACAACTGGGCGTCGTGGTACCGCCGTGACGACCAGTACTCCAAGGAAAAGCTGTCCGGCGACCTGGAGAAGCTCAACTCCTGGTACCTGGACCGCGGCTATGTCGACTTCAGCATCGACTCGACGCAGGTCTCGATCAGCCCCGACAAGCGCGACATGTTCATCACCGCCGGCGTGACCGAAGGTGACCAGTACAAGATCTCGGAGATCAAGGTCAGCGGCGATACGATCCTGCCGCAGGAAGACGTCGAGCGCATGGTCGTGCAGAAATCCGGCGACACGTTCTCGCGTGCGCTGCTGGAATTCAGCTCCGACTCGATCACCAACTCGCTGTCCAACATCGGTTATGCCTTCGCCAAGGTGAACCCGATTCCGACCACCAACCGCGCCGAGCAGACCGTGGCGGTCAACATGCAGGTCGTTCCCGGCCCGCGCGTGACCGTCCGCCGCATCATCTTCAAGGGCAACACCCGCACCTCCGACGAAGTGATGCGTCGCGAAATGCGCCAGTTCGAGAACAGCTGGTACTCGCAGGCGGCCATCGACCGCTCCAAGATCCGCCTGCAGCGCCTGGGCTACTTCGAAGGCGTCGAAGTGGAAACCCCGGCCGTCAGCGGCAGCAACGACCAGGTCGACGTCGTCTACAACGTCAAGGAAACCACCTCGGGCAGCTTCGTGTTCGGCCTGGGCTATTCGCAGTCCTACGGCATGACCACCTCGGTGCAGCTGTCGCAGAACAACTTCCTGGGCGGCGGCAACCGCGTGTCGGTCGAAGCCTCGCGCAGCAGCTACCTGCAGCGCTACGGCTTCAGCTACACCAACCCGTACTTCACCGATGACGGCGTCTCGCTGGGTTACAACCTGTCCTGGCGCGAACTGGACTACTCCGACTTCAACACCGCGCAGTACAACAGCACCAATGGTTCGGCGCAGGTGGTATTCGGCGTGCCGATCACCGAGACCGACACCGTCTCGCTGATGTTCGGCATCGACAGCAACCAGATCACCACCTACGCGGGCTCGACCCCGAAGTCGATCATCGATTACATCGATGCCGTCGGCAGCCGCACCTTCCATGCATGGCGCACGGAACTGGGCTGGGCGCGCGACTCGCGCAACGACTACTTCATGCCGACCCGCGGTACCTACCAGCGCGTGGGCCTGGAAACCACCCTGCCGGGTTCGACCATCGAGTACTACAAGCTGAACTACCAGATCAGCAAGTACTGGCCGATCATCCCCTCGCTGGTGATCAACACCCGCGCCGAAATCGGCTACGGCGATGCCTACGGCAATGACAAGACCCGCGTGATCGACAACGGCGATGGCACCACCCGTACCGTCACCGCGTCGGGCCTGCCGTTCTACGAGAACTTCTACGCCGGTGGTACCAACTCGGTGCGTGGTTTCGAGGACAACACCCTCGGCCCGCGTGAAGTCACCAGCGGTTACCCGAACGGCCAGCCGCTGGGCGGTTCGCTGAAGACCGTCGGTTCGGTCGAGGCCTATTTCCCGCGCCTGTTCGACAGCCCGTCGGCCCGCGTGTCGGCCTTCGTCGACTTCGGCAACGTCTACAACGGCACTGACAACTTCAAGGCCAACGAACTGCGCGTGTCCACCGGTGTGGCCCTGCTGTGGCGCGCCCCGGTCGGCCCGATCTCGATCAGCTATGCGTTCCCGCTGAAGAAGAAGGACGGCGACGAGATCGAACGTCTGCAATTCACGTTCGGTGGCCAGTTCTGAGGAACGACGTTCCTCAGAACTGATCCACCTCCGGTGAATTGCCCGCGCATTTCACCTATCCCCCGCGCCGCTGGCGCGCCCCCCTTAACAGAAGGGGGGCTTTCCACCAGACGGGTCTCGAATCGCCGGGCATTGCCCGGCGTTTTCGTTATTGAAGCGCACGCTGACGCGCGGTGAGCCGAGTATGGCTCGGCGCTGCAGGCGACTGTGGACGTTGGATCCGCTCGCGCGCGGAAGACTATCCGGCGATGGCGCAGGGGGCTGACTAGGACCGTTGGCGCCATGGATGGCGCCATCGAGCCCCCAGGGATGGGTTTACGGCGTGTCCTGGGCAAGCCCCCTGCGCCATCGCCCCACGGTCAGCCAGGCGCCGGCTTTTGCTCCCGCATGACCGCAATGGCGTCACACGTTAAACTCCCGCCGTGAATACTCCTACCTACACCGCCCAGCAACTCGCCGATCAGTTCGGCCTGCAGGTCCATGGCGACCCGAGCACCGCCATCCATGGCGTGGCCACCCTCGCCCATGCCGGTGCCGGCCAGCTGACCTTCCTTGCCAATCCACGCTACCGCACCCAGCTGGCCGACAGCCAGGCTGGCATCGTGGTGCTGCGCGCCGAGGATGCCGATGCAGCTCCCGGCACCGCGCTGGTTGCCAAGGACCCCTACACCACCTTTGCCAAGATCGGCGCGCTGTTCGACATCGCCCCGACCCGCCCGCCCGGCATCCATCCCAGCGCGGTGATCGATCCGCAGGCGCAGGTCGCCGCCAGCGCCCACGTCGGTCCGTTCGTCACCATCGGCGCACGCAGCGTCATCGGCGAGAACTGCATCATCGGCGCCGGCAGCATCATCGGCGAAGACTGCACCCTCGACAGCGGCTGCGAACTGATCGCCCGCGTCACCCTGGTCACCCGCGTCAAGCTGGGCAAGCGCGTGCGCATCCACCCCGGCGCCGTGCTGGGCGCCGATGGCTTCGGCCTGGCCATGGACGCTGGCAAATGGATCAAGGTGCCGCAGCTTGGCGGCGTGCGCATCGGCGACGACTGCGAGATCGGCGCCAACACCTGTGTTGACCGTGGCGCGCTGGAAGACACCGTGCTGGCCGAGGACGTCCGCCTGGACAACCTGGTGCAGATCGCACACAACGTGCAGATCGGCGCCCACTCGGCCATCGCCGGCTGCACCGGCATTGCCGGCAGCGCCAAGATCGGCCGTTACTGCCTGCTCGGCGGCGCCGTTGGCGTCGTCGGTCATCTTGAAATCTGCGACAAGGTCGTGATCACCGGCAAATCGGTGGTCCGCAACTCCATCACCGAGCCGGGCGAGTACTCCTCCGGCACGCCCCTGACCGACAACCGCACGTGGCGCAAGAATGCCGCGCGCTTCAAGCAGCTCGATGCACTGGCCCGTCGCATCCTGTCTGTGAGCAAGGAGAAAGAATGAGCCACACCCAGACCCTGCCGGACATGGCGCAGATCCAGACGCTGCTTCCGCACCGCTACCCGTTCCTGCTGGTGGACAAGGTGGTGTCGATCGACTACGAGAAGCGCACGATCGTCGCGACCAAGAACGTCAGCATCAACGAGCCGTTCTTCCAGGGCCACTTCCCCGGCCAGCCGATCATGCCCGGCGTGCTGATCATCGAAGCCATGGCCCAGGCCGGCGGCGTGCTGACCCAGTTGACGCTGGGCCGCGATGCGCAGTCCAAGCTGTTCTACATGGTCAAGGTCGACAAGGCCCGCTTCACCAAGCAGGTGGTGCCGGGCGACGTGCTGGAGATGCACGTCGAGATCAAGCGCGTGATCCGCAACATGGCCGTGTACGACTGTGTGGCCAAGGTCGACGGCGAAGTCGTTGCCTGCGCCGAGGTGCTGTGCGCCGGCACCCGCGAATGACCCTGGCTGGAGGACCGAGATGAGCGACAACGCCCCCCTGATCCATCCCACCGCCGTGATCGATCCGTCGGCACGCCTGGCCGACGACGTCCGCGTGGGCGCGTTCACGATCATCGGGCCGGACGTCGAGATCGGTGCCGGCACCGACGTCGGTCCGCACTGCAGCATCCATGGCCCGACCCGGATCGGCCGCGACAACCGTTTCATCGGCCATGTCGCGGTCGGCGGCGAACCGCAGGACAAGAAGTACGGCGGTGAACGCACCGAACTGGTGATCGGCGACCGCAACGTGTTCCGCGAGTTCGTCACCCTCAACCGTGGCACCGGCGGCGGTGGCGGCATCACCACCATCGGCGATGACAACTGGATGCTGGCCTACACGCACGTAGCCCACGATTGCCACGTCGGCAACTTCTGCGTGTTCTCCAACAACACCACGCTGGCCGGCCACGTGACGGTGGGTGACTACGTGATCATCAGCGGCTTCGCCGGTGCGCATCAGTTCTGCCGCATCGGTGCGCACGCCTTCCTCGGCATGGGCGCGCTGACCAATGGCGACGTGCCCCCGTTCACGATGGTCGGCACCGACTCGCTGGGCCGCCCGCGCGGCATCAACAGCGAGGGCCTGAAGCGCCGCGGTTTCGACCCCGAGCGCATCACCGCCATCAAGCGCGCCTACCGCACGCTGTACGTGGCGGGCCTGCCGCTGGCCGAAGCCAAGGCGCAGCTGGCCGAGCAGGCGCGCGACAGCGACGACGTAAAGTCGATGCTGGACTTCATCGAACACACCGAGAGGCACCTGCTGCGATGAGCAGCGCGACCGGCCAGGCGCCGGCCGGCGCCGAGGTGATTTCGCTGGCCTCGATGGCCGGCAGCGTGCCTGCCCATCGGGTGCTGAGCGATCGTCCGTTGCGGATCGCGCTGGTCGCCGGTGAAGCTTCCGGCGACCTGCTCGGTGCGGGCCTGATTCGCGAACTGAAGGCCCGCTTCCCGCATGCCGAATTCGCCGGCATCGGCGGCGATGCCATGCGCAGCGCCGGCTGCCAGACCTGGCATGACGCCAGCGAACTGGCAGTGATGGGCCTGACCGAAGTACTGCGCCATCTGCCGCGCCTGCTCAAGCTGCGTTCGGCCTTCCGCCAGCGTGCGCTGGAGTGGCAACCCGATGTGTTCATCGGTATCGACGCTCCGGACTTCAATCTGGGTATCGAACGCTGGCTGAAACAGCGTGGCGTGCGCACCGTGCACTACGTCAGCCCCTCGGTGTGGGCATGGCGCGAGAAGCGTGCCGAGAAGATCGGCAGCAGCGCGGACCTGGTGCTGTGCCTGTTCCCGATGGAACCACCGATCTACGCCAAGCACGGCATCGATGCGCGCTTTGTCGGCCATCCGATGGCCGATGACATCCCGCTGCATGTCGACCGTGAAGCGGCCCGGATCGAACTCGGCCTGCCCGCCTCGGCCAAGGTGCTGGCCGTGCTTCCCGGCAGTCGACTGGGCGAGATCTCCAAGCTCGGAGAAGCCTTCTTCGAGGCCGCCTGGCAGGTGTCCGAGCGTATTCCCGGCCTGCACGTGGTGGTGCCGGCGGCCAATGCGGCCTGCCGACGCCTGATCGAGGAGCAGCTGTCACGCTCGGCGCTGCCGGTGGCCTATTCGCATGTACTGGACGGCCAGGCGCGCAGCGCGATGATCGCCGCCGACGTTGTGGTGCTGGCCTCAGGCACTGCGACCCTGGAAGCGATGCTGGTGAAGCGACCGATGGTGGTCGGCTACCGGGTCAACGAACTGACGTACCGATTGGTAAAGGCGCTGGGGTTGATCAAGGTCGACCGCTTCGCCCTGCCCAACATCCTTGCCGGCCAGGACCTGGCGCCAGAGCTGATGCAGCACGACTGCACGCCGGAGAAACTGGCCGCCGCCGTCCAGCAGTGGTTCGACCACCCGCAGCGGATCGCCGACCTGCAGGGAACCTACACGCGCCTGCATGAACGCCTGCGTCGCAACGCGTCGGCGCGCGCAGCCGATGCTGTCGGCGAACTGCTGATCCGTGGCCAGGAAAAAGCATGAGCCGCCGGCATGCCGCAGCGGCCAGCCTGGCCCTGTTCGATGGCGCTGCGGTGATCGATCCCGGCCATCGCATCGCCGGTGTAGACGAAGCCGGCCGGGGACCGCTGGCCGGCCCTGTCGCGGTGGCAGCAGTGGTGTTCGATCCACAGCGGCCACGACTGAACGGCCTGGATGATTCCAAGCAGCTGACCGCAGCCCGCCGCGAGCAGCTGCATGACCGCATCCTCGACCGCGCCCTGGCCTGGCACGTGGTGCTGGTGGACGTGGAAGCCATCGATCGCCTGAACATCTATCAAGCCACGCTGCAGGGCATGCGCGATGTCGTCGCGGCGGTGGCCCACGTGGCCGGCTTCGCCCGTATCGACGGCAACGTGGTGCCCAAGGGACTGGTGCTGCCGGCGCAGGCGCTGGTCGGCGGCGATGGCATCGACCGCGCGATCATGGCGGCCTCGATCCTGGCCAAGGTCTCGCGCGACCGCTACATGCTGGACCTGCACGCACGCCACCCGCAGTACGGCTTCGACCAGCACAAGGGCTACGGCACCCCGGCGCATCTGGCCGCCCTGCGTGAGCATGGCCCGTGCGCGGAGCACCGGCGCAGTTTCGCACCGGTGCGCGAGTGCCTGGAAACGCCGCCGGCTGTGGCCGCCGCCACCGCGATCGCCTGAACGGTCGCCGGGCGTGGCCCGACGCTACCACGGCAACATGAACGCCCTCGGTAGCGCCGGGCCATGCCCGGCGACATTCGCGATATCGCGCACCGTCAAGTCCTTGTCGCAACCCCCTGCCCTCGCTACCCTGACCGGGCACTCCAGCGCTTCCCGACCCCGGCGACGATTCCCGCGTCTGCACCCGGGGCCTGCGCGCTCCAACCTGGTCCGGCATGTCCAACTCCCGCTTCGTACATCTCCACGTCCACACCGAGTTCTCGCTGGCGGACTCGACCATCCGCGTGCCGGCCAAGCCGGACCAGGCTGACCCGAAGAAGGCCAAGCAGGCCAACCTGCTGTCGCGCTCGGTCGAACTCGGCCTGCCTGCGCTGGCGGTAACCGACCTCAACAACCTGTTCGCCCTGGTCAAGTTCTACAAGGCAGCCGAAGGTGTGGGCATCAAGCCCATCGCCGGCGCCGACGTGATGATCGCCGAGGAAGGGCAGGACCCGTGGCGGATGACCCTGCTGTGCCGCGACCGAGAGGGCTACCTGAGCCTGTCGCGTCTGCTGACCCGTGCCTGGATGGAAGGCCATCGCCCCGAGGGCGGCGTCGCCGTGCACCCGGACTGGCTGAAGGCCGGCAACGCCAACCTGTTCGCCCTGGCCGGCCGCGAGAGCCTGGCCGGGCGCCTGGCCCTGGATGGCAAGCACGATCTGGCCGAGCAGCAGCTGGCCGACTGGCAGCGCGTGTTCGGCGACGGCCTGCACCTGGAGCTGACCCGCACCGGCCGCGATGGCGAAGAGAGCTTCAACCAGTTCGCGCTGATGGCCGCTGGGCAGCGTGGTCTGCCGGTGATTGCCAGCAACGACGTCCGCTTCCTGTCGCCGTCCGATTTCAGCGCGCACGAAGCACGCGTGTGCATCTCCACCGGCCGCGTGCTGGATGACCCCAAGCGCCCGCGCGAGTACAGCGACCAGCAGTACCTGAAGTCGGCCGAAGAGATGTGCGCGCTGTTTGCCGACATTCCCGATGCGATCGACAACACGCTGGCTCTGGCCGAGCGCTGCAACATCGAGATGCGCCTGGGCACCTACTTCCTGCCCGACTATCCGGTGCCGGACGAGGAGACGCTGGACAGCTGGATCCGCAGCGAATCGCGCAAGGGCCTGGCCGCACGCCTGGAAAAGAATCCCATCGCGCCCGGCATGACCGCGCAGGATTACAGCGACCGCCTCGAGTTCGAGCTGGACACCATCATCAAGATGGGCTTCCCCGGCTACTTCCTGATCGTGGCCGACTTCATCCAGTGGGGCAAGGCGCAGGGCATCCCGATCGGCCCGGGCCGTGGTTCCGGTGCCGGCTCGCTGGTGGCATGGGCACTGCAGATCACCGATCTGGACCCGCTGCCGTACAACCTGCTGTTCGAGCGCTTCCTCAACCCCGAACGCGTGTCGATGCCCGACTTCGACATCGACTTCTGCATGGACCGCCGCGACGAAGTCATCGACTACGTTGCGCGCAAGTATGGCCGCGAGCGGGTCAGCCAGATCATCACCTACGGCACCATGGCAGCCAAGGCGGTGGTGCGCGATTCCGGCCGCGTGCTCGGCTTCCCCTACGGCCTGGTCGACGGCGTCGCCAAGCTGATCCCGAACATCCTCGGCATCTCGCTGAAGGATGCGATGGGTGAGGGCAAGGACAGCGAGATGGCTTCGCCCGAGCTGATCCAGCGCTACCAGAGCGAGGACGACGTCCGCGACCTGATCGACCTGGCGCGGCAGCTGGAAGACCTGACCCGCAACGCCGGCAAGCACGCCGGTGGCGTGGTGATCGCGCCCGAGCCGTTGAGCGAGTTCTGCCCGCTGTTCGCCGAACACGATGAAGATGGCCGCGGCAAGAATCCGGTCACCCAGTTCGACAAGAACGACGTTGAAGAAGTGGGCCTGGTGAAGTTCGACTTCCTCGGCCTGCGTACGCTGACGATCATCGACTGGGCAGTGAAGGCGATCAACAAGCGTCACGAGCGCGCCGGCATTCCGCCGGTGGATATCACCCAGCTGCCGCTGGACGATGCGCCCACCTACAAGGACATCTTCGCGTCGGGCAATACCGGTGCGGTGTTCCAGTTCGAATCCTCGGGCATGCGCCGCCTGCTGAAAGACGCCAAGCCCGACCGTTTCGAAGACCTGATTGCGCTGGTGTCGCTGTACCGACCCGGCCCGATGGACCTGATTCCCTCCTTCGTCGACCGCAAACACGGGCGCGAAGACGTGGAGTATCCCGATCCGCGCACTGAGCGCATCCTGCGCGACACCTACGGCATCATGGTGTACCAGGAGCAGGTGATGCAGATGGCGCAGATCGTCGGCGGCTACTCGCTGGGCGGCGCCGACCTGCTGCGCCGTGCGATGGGCAAGAAAGTGCCGGCGGAAATGGCCAAGCACCGCGAGATCTTCCGCGAAGGTGCGGCCAAGGACGGCGTCGGCGAAGCCAAGGCCGATGCGATCTTCGACCTGATGGAGAAGTTCGCCGGCTACGGTTTCAACAAATCACACGCCGCCGCCTACGCGCTGGTGAGTTACCAGACCGCCTGGCTCAAGCGCCATTACCCGGCCGAGTTCATGGCCGCGACGCTGTCTTCGGACATGGACAACACCGAAAAGGTGGTCGGATTCCTGGATGAGGTGCGCAACCTCGGCCTGACCGTGCTGCCGCCGAAGGTGAACCAGTCCGCCTTCATGTTTGAAGCGGCCACGCCGGACACGATCCAGTACGGCCTGGGCGCGATCAAGGGCGTCGGCCAGGGTGCCTGCGAAGCGGTGGTTGACGAGCGCCTGCGCGGCGGCGACTACACCGACCTGCTCGACTTCTGCACCCGCATCGGTTCGGCCAAGCTCAACCGGCGCACGCTGGAAGCAATGATCAACTGCGGTGCGCTGGATGAGCTGGGCCACAACCGTGCCTCGCTGATGCTGCAGCTGCCGGAAGTGATCAAGGCCACCGAACAGATGGCGCGCGAACGTGCGTCCGGCCAGAACTCGCTGTTCGGCGGCCCCGAGCCAGGCGTGCAGGCCATCCACCTGGAGCTGCAGGAAACCGACGAATGGCCGTTGCTGCAGCGCCTCAACGGCGAGCGCGACACGCTGGGCTTCTACCTCAGCGGCCACCCGTTCGATCCTTGGCGCGATGATGTGCGCGATCTGGTCGGCACCGACCTCGGCTCGGTGGAAAAGATCTGGAGCGCCAACAGCAACAGTGGTGGCGGCGAGAAGCGCTGGCGTCCGGAAGTGCAGACCGTGCTTGCCGGCCAGGTGGTCGGCGTGCGCCGCAAGGGCGAGAGCCAGATCTTCATCCAGCTGGAGGATGGTCGTGGCCGCGTCGAATGCAGCGCGTTCTCCGATGCCATGGCCGAGTTCGGCCACCTGATGACCAAGGACCGTATCCTGGTGGTCAAGGGCGGCCTGCGCGAAGACGAGTTCAACGGCGGCTTCGCATTGCGCATCCGCCAGTGCTGGGACTTCGACGAGGTCTGTGCGAACTACGCCACGCGCCTGTCGCTGCGCCTGGACCTGCGCCAGCAGCGACCGGTGTGGGAGCGCATCGATGCCCTGCTCGACCGCCATCGCCCCGGCCGCACGCCCCTGCGCCTGGACCTGCTGTTGAAGGGACCCGATGGCGGCATCGCCGGCATGCTCGATGTTTCCGGGCAGAGCGCGGTGCGCGTCGATTCCAAGCTGATGGAGGCGCTGCGCGCCGAACCGGCAGTGCGCACGCTGAAGGTGCGCTACAGCCCGCCATGGGCCAGCTGAGGCTGGCCCCACCCCGTTTCCGCTTTCCCGCTGCATACGTCAAGGACGATTGCCCGTAATGAAGAACCTGCTGTTGCCGATGATGGCCGCGCTCGCGCTGGCTGGCTGTTCCTCCAAGGTCGATTTCGAGATCGACAACCCGACCGATGCGCCGCTGGCGATCAGCATCGATGGCAAGGACCTGCCGGTGGCCGCGCACGCGTCGCGACCGATCAGCCTGGCTGCCGGTGAGCATCACCTGCATACCGACCGCCTGGGCGATGTGCGCTTCATCGTCTACGCCGATGGCCGCGGCGGCCTGATCAATCCCAGCCTCAGCGAATACGTGACCGCGCGCGAGATCTATGTGACCGGCGAGGACAAGCTGAAGAACTTCGGCGTCAGCGGCCTGGGCATCGAGCTGGGCGGCGTCGAGTTCAAGGGGCCGTTCGAAAAGCACCACGGCCTGTTCATCGACAAGACCTGGAACTTCGGCGTGCGCGAGCCGTTCCCCGAGGAGCAGGTGGTTGCGCACGTGGACTCGACCGGCGGCCGGATCAGCACCAAGATCTTCACCGCGCCCGAGTTCACCACCTACATCGAGGCCAGCATGGGCGAACCCGGTGCCTACAAGCGCGAGCGGCCCGCCGGCTACGTGGCCCCGGCCTACACGCTGGAACCGGCGCCGGCGCTGCCCGCGCTGGACCCGGCCTTCGAGGCCCATGCCGGTCCGGTGCGCGACATCTATGCCCGCTGGCTGAAGGCCACCACGGCCAGCGAGCAGAAGGCCCTGCGCAAGGAAGACTTCCAGGCGCAGATGGCCTTCACCCAGGCCACCATGACGCTGGGCGCGAAGCTGCCTGTGGCGGCCAACCAGGCCTACAACGACTTCGTGACGATCCGCAGTACCGAAATGGCCCGCAGCGCGCTGGTCCTGCCCTGAACCGGCGGCCGGCGGACCGACTGGCGCCGCCGGCCCCCACTGCGCTACCGTCGGCTTCCAGACGAAGGCGTACGGGCCGTTCCTGCGCATTCGGCTAGAATTCCCCTCTTCTTTACACGACGGCTTCCGATGAATCCGAACTACCTCGACTTCGAGCAACCCATCGCCGACCTGGAAGCCAAGATCCAGGAACTGCGCAACGCCAGTGCCGGGCCGGCGGTCAATGTCGAGGCCGAAGTGCATGCGCTGCAGGACAAGCTGCGCGTGCGCACCGCACAGATCTTCCGCAACCTGACCTCGTGGCAGGTGCTGCAGCTGGCCCGCCATCCGTCGCGCCCGTACACCGCCGACTACATCCGCATCATCTGCGATGAGTTCCAGGAACTGGCCGGCGACCGTGCCTTCGCCGACGACAAGGCGATCATGGGCGGCCTGGCTCGCATCAATGGTCGCTCGGTGATGGTCATCGGCCATCAGAAGGGCCGCGACACCAAGGAAAAGATCAAGCGCAACTTCGGCATGCCCAAGCCGGAGGGCTACCGCAAGGCCCTGCGCCTGATGAAGATGGCCGAGCGTTTCGGCCTGCCGGTGCTGACCCTGATCGATACCGCCGGCGCCTGGCCGGGCATCGATGCCGAGTCGCGCGGCCAGTCCGAAGCGATCGCGCGCAACCTGATCGAAATGGCCGAACTGAAGGTGCCGATCATCTGCACCGTGATCGGTGAAGGCGGCTCCGGTGGCGCGCTGGCGCTGGGCGTGGGCGACCGTACCGTGATGCTGGAATACGCGGTGTACTCGACCATCACCCCGGAAGGCTGTGCTTCGATCCTGTGGAAGGATGCCGGCAAGGCCAAGGATGCTGCCGAGCAGCTGGGCCTGACCGCGCCGCGCCTGAAGGGCCTGGGCCTGGTCGACAAGGTCGTGCGCGAGCCGACCGGCGGCGCCCACCGCAACCCGACGCAGATGGCCAAGCGGCTGAAGGCCGTGCTGCTGAACGAGCTGGACGCGCTGGACGCGCTGTCCACCGAAGAGCTGCTGGACCAGCGCTACAAGCGCCTGCGCAGCTACGGTACTTACGAAGCGGCGTAAGCCTCTGCTCGAGGCGTTACTTTTCTTTTCGCGAAAAGAAAAGTAACCAAAAGAAACGCTCCGCCAGCCGCGAGCCGGTGTGCTCTGCACACCGGTTCCCTGCGCTCCTCAGTCCGCCAAGGGACGGCGCGGGACTCGCTACGCTCAAACATCCGCGCCTCTACGCCCTTGCCGGACCTCCGGTGCTCGGCTCGCTTGAAGGCGGATTGGGAAAGCAGAGCGAAAAGCATCCACGCATGGCGTGGATCTACTGGGTGCAGGTGTGGCGTTTGACGTTGGGTCCGCCTTTTAGCGAGCCGAGCATCGCAGGGGAATCAGGGGCGTAGAGGCGCCGATGTCTGAGCGCAGCGAGTTCGGCGCCGTCCCCTGATTGACCGAGAAGCACAGGGCACCGGTGCGTAGCACCGGCTCGCGACCTGGCGGCGTGTTCTTTGGTTACTTTCTTGCACGAGCAAGAAAGTGACATGTTCGAGAGCTCCAGATCTCAGAACGGCTTGGCCAGCACCAGCCAGACGATCGGGATGAACGCCAGCAGCGGGATCTCGTTGATCCAGCGCAGCGCGCGCGACGACGGCAGCGCCCTGCCCCTGGCCACGCCCTTGAGCAGGCGTCCGATCCAGATGAAGTACGCCAGCAGCACCACCACCAGGCCCAGCTTGGCGTGCAGCCATCCCGCGCCCCCCGGGGCGACCATGGTCGGGAAATCCGGAATCACCTTGTAGCCCAGCCACAGCACCAGGCCTAGCACGAACGCCAGGCCGAACATCGAATGGCCGAAGCGGTACAAGCGCATGCCCATCAGCTGCAGGCGCTCGACCACCGCCGGCTGCCCCGCCGTCTCGGACAGGTTCACCAGGATGCGCGGCAGGTAGAACACCGTGGCCATCCATGCCACCACGAACACGATGTGGAAGGTCTTGACCCAGTAATAGCTCTGCATGCGCTCGCTCCGGCGGCTGGCGTGGATGTCCGCCATTCTCGCATGCGCTGACGAGGCCGCCTCACGTGCAACCGCCGCGACACATCGACGCATAGTGTGGTGCAACACCGTACGATAGGCGCCGATTTCACGACTGCACCCGAACGCCATGGACAAGACCTACGACGCCGCCTACTTCCAGCGCTGGTACCGGCACGCCGACATCGGCGGCAGCGCGCGCCTGGCGCGCAAGGTCGCCCTCGCCGTGGCGACGGCCGAGTACTACCTGGAACGACCGATCCGCAGCGTGCTGGATATCGGCTGCGGCGAAGGTGCGTGGCGCGCGCCGCTGCTGAAACTGCGTCCGAAGGTCGAATACCTCGGTTTCGACAGCAGCGAGTACGCTGTGCGCCGCTACGGCCGGACCCGCAACCTGCACCTGGCCAGCTTCGGCGATTTCGCCTGGCTGCGGCCCTGCGCCCCGGTCGACCTGCTGGTCTGTTCGGACGTGATGCACTACGTGCCCAACCGCGAACTTCGCGCAGGCCTGGCCGGTGTCGCCGAGCTGACCGCAGGCGTGGCCTTCCTGGAGACCTTCGCCGCCGAAGATGAATTCGAGGGCGACCATGACGGCTTCCAGTCGCGTCCGGCCCGCTGGTACCGGCGCGAGCTGGCTCGGCAGGGCCTGCAGGCAGTGGGGTCCCACCTCTGGCTGGGGCCAGCGCTGGCCACCGAAGCGACTGCGCTGGAACAGGCGGCCCGCTGAATACGGGCAGTGCGTCTGCTTAACGTCCGGGACAGTCGGATGCGCTATGCTGCGCGGCAACATAAGACCATACATATTCGGTCGGCATGCTCTATCAACTGCACGAACTGACCCGCAACCTGCTCGCCCCTTGGGTGCACCAGGCCCAGGCCAACGCCAAGTTCTTCGCCAACCAGGGACACTGGTGGTCGCAGATGCCCGGCGCTGATCGCTTGGCCGCGGTCAATGAGCTGTTCCATCGCATCGGCAAGGATTACGAGAAGCCCGAATGGGGCATCAACGAAATCGAGGTCGAGGGCGAGCGCGTGCCGATCGTGGTGCACGAGGAACTCAGCAAGCCGTTCTGCAAGCTGCTGCGCTTCAAGCGCCACAGCAATGAAGCCGACCAGCTGCACACCATGCTCAACCAGCCGTTCGTGCTGGTGGTGGCGCCGTTGTCGGGCCATCACGCCACGCTGCTGCGCGACACCGTGCGCACGCTGCTGCGCGACCATCGCGTCTATGTGACCGACTGGGTCGACGCTCGCATGGTGCCCGGCAGCGAGGGCGAGTTCGGGCTGGACGACTACATCGCCTACATCCAGGAGTTCATCCGCCATCTTGGCGTCGAGCGCCTGCACGTGGTGAGTGTCTGCCAGCCCACCGTACCGGTGCTGGCTGCGGTTTCATTGATGGCCAGCCGCGGCGAACCGACACCGCGCACGCTGGTGATGATGGGTGGCCCGATCGATGCGCGCTGCAGCCCGACCGCGGTCAACAACCTGGCCACGCAGAACCCGTTGTCGTGGTTCGAGAACAACGTCATCCACACCGTACCGGCCAGCTATCCCGGTGCCGGCCGCCGCGTGTATCCCGGTTTCCTGCAGCACGCCGGCTTCCTGTCGATGAATCCCAGCCGCCACTTCAGCTCGCACTGGGATTTCTACACCGACCTGGTGAAGGGCGACCTGGAAGATGCCGACGCGCACCGTCGCTTCTACGACGAGTACAACGCGGTGCTGGACATGCCGGCCAAGTACTACCTGGACACCATCTCCGTGGTGTTCCAGGACTTCCTGCTGCCGCGTGGCGAGTGGGTGGTCAATGGCGAAAAGGTCGACCCGTCGGCAATCCGTGATACCGCGCTGTTGAGCATCGAAGGCGAACTGGATGACATTGCCGGCCTCGGCCAGACCGAAGCGGCGCAGGCACTGTGCAGCGGTATTCCGGCCGAGCGCCGTGAACACTTCATCGTGGATGGTGCAGGCCATTACGGCATCTTCAGCGGCCGCCGCTGGCGCGAAGTGGTCTACCCGAAGGTGCGTGACTTCTTCGCCGCGCATGCCGAAGCCCCGGCAGCGAAGGCCACGAAGAAGAAGAGCAACGTCACCCCGCTGCGCCGCAAGGCCGGGTAGCACCATCGCATTCGCGCTGTCGCTCCCACGATGCGCTGCGCGCATCGTGGGCCCCCGCCGCACCATTCATCCAATCCCCCGCCGCTTCGCGGCCGCCCCCTGACTCAGGGGGCTCTGCTCCAGCACGCGTCCGCGCCAAGCGTTCTGGGCCCATGCCCTTACAACCGCACCAGCAGGTTCTTGGCCAGCATGCCGTGCAGCTTGCCGATGCCGCGTGCCAGGTGCATCGTCAGCAGCAGCAACAACACGCCCACCCCTGCAACCACGATGGCCACCAGCGGTGAGGCCGCCATCGGCAGCACGTTCACGTCGTTGATGTAGATGCCGGGGATGTCGCCACTGAAGATCGCCGCCACCGGCGCCCAGATCAAACCCAGCGACAGCGACAGCAGGGTCACCGCGATGGTGAAGTAGATGATGCCCAGCGGCAGCATCAGCACGAAGTACAGCAGGGTCAGCCAGGTGCGGCCATCGGTGAACATGTCACCGATGCGCTGCAGCCAGCTGCGGCTGCGGTCGGTGTACTGCGGCCGACGCGGCATGCGCTCGCCCAGCAGCGCTTCCACCAACCGCCCTTCCAGCAGCGCCAGTCCACGTACCGAGCCGAAGAACAGCACGGTCAGTGGAACGCCGATGATCAGGATCAGCAGTCCCAGCGACAACGACAGGCCGGTGACCACCCAGGTGAAGAAGAAAATGCCGGTGGCCAGCGACAACAGCATGTAGAACAGCGCGCCGTAGGTGTGCGGGTCCGTCACCACGCCGAAGAAGCGCGCCAGCAGCGAGCGGTGCACGGGCGCTGCGGGCTGTGCCGCCGGTGCAGCACCGCTGGCCTCGGCCGCTGCACGCAGCACCGGGCCCGTGTCGGCCCGCGGCGTACGCAGCGCGCGGTTCACCGTGAGCTCGGTTTCGCGATAGATCTCCGCCACCTCGTCCGGTGCACCGTAGCTGCCGGCGACGTCGGCGATGACCTCGGCTTCGCTGCGGCCGGGTTGCGCCGCCAGTTCCGAGCGCAGGTATTCCTCGGCGTCGTACAGGGCGTCCTGCACCATCGCCGGATCGGCACCGTCCAGCGCGGCACGCAGCTGCGCCAGGTACTGCGGGATGGTGCTGGGCAGACGGTTGCCTGCCAGGTCCAGGTCGTTCATTGCGGTACCCCCTCCAACACGGAATCGACGGAATCACGGGTGTCGCGCCAGGCCTGGCGCCATTGCTGCAGCACCTCCCGGCCACGTGCGTTGATGCGGTAGTAGCGGCGCGGCGGCCCGCTGCTGGACGGCTCCACATGGCTCTCCAGCAGGCCGGCGCCCTCCAGGTTGCGCAGCACCGGGTACAGCGCGCTCTGCTTGCCACTGAGCACGCCCTCGCCCACCCGTTCCAGCTCCTTGGCGATCAGGTAGCCGTACAGCGGCTCACCGGCGCGGGCCAGCACTGCCAGCAGGGCCAGCGACACGGTGCCGGCGCTTAGCTCCTTCTGGAACTTCTTCAGGTGGACATCGTCCTCGGACATGACCGGCCCTCCACTACGTTGAAGTCAACAGTAGTGCGAAGTTCGGTATAGCGAATGTGTCGTTAGTCACTCTGCCGGTTGGGCACCGGCCGCGTCAGGCTTGGCGGACCGCCTCGGCCAGCCGCTGTGCCATTGCATTGGAGAGGTCGTGCCCACCGTGTTCAAGGCGGGTCAGCAGGGCCTGTCGGCGCGCTGCCGACAGCGGTGAGTAACCCTCGCTCACACGAAGCCAGTTCTCCACCAGGCGCAGATGCCATGCACGTTCGTCATGCCTCTGCGGTACCGCGTCCAGCAGAAGTTCCAGATGCTGCCACAACGGCATGTGGGGCAGCAGCCGCAGCAGCCCGGTCTGAGCCACCGGGGAAGGACCGTCGTGGCAGAACGCCAGCAGCCGGGCGGCGTCCAGTTCGGCTACCCAGTCCGCCTGTGCGTGGGTCAACAGTTCGTGGATGCTTCGCCCTGGCTCCTCCAGCGCAACGCGCAGCAACGCCAGGCCTGCGCCGCCCTCGGCCCGTATCCAGCCTCGTACACAATTCCGCCGATGGCGCGCCGCCACCCGTGGATACAGCGACCGCAACAGTGCAACGTCCTCAGCGACGGCATGGTCGGCCAGCGCTTCCAGCGCCACGCGCCAGCGCCCCGCTGTCTGCTGTGCCAATGCATTGCGCCACAGCTCGATGGCCGGCGTTGCGTGGCGCTGCCGCACCAGAAATGCCGCCAGACTGCGGACAGCCCGTGCACGGTCGAACAGTGCATCCTCGACGAACACGTCGATCCCCTCCACCTCATGCGCCACCAACGTACGCAGGGCCGACGCGCGCACTTGGCTGGAGGGAGCCGTCAGCGCGCCCCTGCACTGCTCCAGCACCTGCGATGGGTCGCCCTCATCGAGAAGGTCCTGGAAGGCCATGCGTGCAATGCGCGGATCGCTGTCCCGCAGCGCGCGCGCACGGATCGCCACACGCTCCGGGTGGACATCGAAGGCGATCGCATGGGCGCTCAGCCGCGTACGTGAGTCACGATGGACGAGCAGGCCACCCAGCACTGCCCGCTGCGAGGGCGCCGACAGCCAGCCCTCCAGCGTATCCCTGCGCCAATCGGCATCCACCCGCTGCGCATCCTGCAAGCGAACCGCCAGCGGCCACGCTGCCAGCACGTCGTCGATGCTGCAGCGGGACAGCAGAACTTCCACCACCTGCTGGGCTACAACCCGCACCTCGGGGACCCAGTCATTGCAGCGCAGCAACGCACTGGAAAGCGTCAGATGTCCTGCAAGGGCGTCCATCCGCTGCAGCGCCGCCTGACGCGTGCGACCATTGCCGTCCGCGCCGGCGAGAAACAACGCAGCCGCCTGCACTGCGGCTGGTGCCTGCGGACTGACCTGAAGGCAGTCGAGCAGCTCACTGTTCCGCGGCGCCCACCAACTGCGCCGGCGGCCATCGAGATCGACGAGCATCCGTGGCGACTGCGAATGCAGCCAGCCGGCACCGTCTTCGCCGGGTTCGATATAGCCTTTCAGATAGCCATCGACCACCGCCTGCAGTTCGGCCCCTGGATCCAGCATTGGCATTTCGTGCATCCATGCAAAGGAAGCACATCGTGCCGCAGGGGCGGCGCGACAGCCAGTCTGCAGGATTGGCGCAAGAGCAGCGACTCGCGCAGAATCGAGGCCTCGTTCATGCTCCGGGGATCCCATGTCGCACCGCCGCCGTCTTGCCCTGACCACTCTCGCCCTCGCCTTCCTGCTGCCCGCACTCGCCAGCGCGGCCACGCCCTACCGCAGCCCGCAGCAGATCCTCGACGCATCGGCGGCCAGCGACTGGCGCACGCCGGACCCGGCCAACCTGCTGTACATGGACCTGCCGGCCGGACGGGTGATCATCGAACTGGCGCCGCAGTTCGCCCCGCGCCATGTCGGCAACATCCAGACCTTCGCCCATGAGCACTTCTGGGACGGCACCAGCATCTACCGCTCGCAGGACAACTTCGTGGTGCAGTTCGGCGATGCCGACGCCGACGATGCAGCCAAGGCCAAACCGTTCGGCAGCGCGCAGCGCAAGCTGCCGGCCGAATTCGAGCGTGCCGACAGCGGTTTGAAGGTGAGCGTGCTGCCGGATCGCGATGGCTGGGCAGCGCAGACCGGCTTCGTCGATGGCTTCCCGGTCGGTCAGGACCCGCAGGCCGGCAAAGCCTGGCTGGCACACTGCTACGGCATGCTGGGTGCGGGCCGCAGCAACGAGGAAGACAGCAGCATCGGCGCCGAACTGTATGTGGTTACCGGCCAATCGCCGCGCCAGCTGGACCGCAACATCACCCTGGTCGGCCGCGTGCTGAAGGGCATGGAGCTGCTCAGCGCGATCCCGCGTGGACCGGCACCGATGGGCTTCTACACTGACCCGAAGCTGCGCACGCCGATCGTGTCGATCCGTCGCGTCAACGATGTGCCTGCGGCCGAGCGCACACCGATCCAGGTACTGCGTACCGATTCGAAGACCTTCGCCGATACGGTCGAAGCGCGGCGCAATCGCGCGGATGATTTCTACAAGCGCCCGGCCGGGCATATCGATCTCTGCAATATTCCGGTGCCGGTGAAGTAACGCCGTCGCGGGTTCTGCGCGTGGCGCGTGCTGAAGGTGCTTCACTGTTCATGGGCGTTACTTTTCTTTGTACGCAAAGAAAAGTAACCAAAAGAAACGTTCCGCCGGCCGCGAGCCGCCGTGCTTCGCACGTCGGTCCCCTGCGCTTCTCGGTCCGCCGAGGGACGGCGCGGGAACTCGCTGCGCTCAGACACCCGCGCCTCTTCGCCCTCGCCGGACCTGCGGTGCTCGGCTCGCTCAAGGCGGACCCAGGTCAAAGGCCACAGCTGCACCCAGTAGATCCACGCCATGCGTGGATGCATTTGCTGTTGATCTTGACCTTTCAGTCCGCCTTGAGCGAGCCGAGCATCGCAGGGGAATCAGGGGCGAAGAGGTCCGATGTCTGAGCGCAGCGAGTTCGGCACCGTCCCCTGATTCGCCGAGAAGCGCAGGGGACCGACGTGCGAAGCACGGCGGCTCGCGGTGTGGCGGCGTGTTTCTTTGGTTACTTTCTTTGCACGAGCAAAGAAAGTGACACCTCCCCGCAGCCACGGAAAAGGGCTCGCCGGGCATGGCCCGGCGCTACCGATGCGTGAGCGCCAATGAGCCTCAGCCCTTCTGGCTGACCGCCACGCTGCCCAGAATCAACGCACCCGCAATCAACATCTGCACCGTCACCGCTTCGCCCAGGAACAGCCAGGCAAACGCAGCACCGAACAGCGGAACCAGATAAGTCACCGTTGACGCACGCGACGGGCCGATGCGGCCGATCAGGCGATAGAACATCAGGAAGGCGAATCCGGTGCAGACGACGCCCAGCGCGATCGCCGCGCCCCATGCCTTGCCCGGAATCGGCCCCTGCGGCAGATGCGTGAGCGCCAGCGGCAACAACCACAATGAGGCGCACGACAACGTGGCAGCGGCGGCCGCGGCCGAAGGCAACCCGGTCATGTGCCGCTTCACCAGGTTCACGCCCAGACCGTACAGCAGTGACGCCGCCGCACCGGCCAGCACCGCGGTACCAATGCTCAGGCCCGAGATCTTGGCCGTGGCCAGCACAACTACGCCGGCAAAGCCGACCAGCAACGCGCCGGCGCGGCGCACACCGATCTTCTCGCCGAAGAACAGGAACGCAATCAACGCGGCGAACAGCACGGTCATCGCATTGCAGATCGCACCGATGGCGGCCGGCGCACGCTCTGCGGCGTAAGCGAACAGCACGAACGGCAACGCCGAATTGACCAGACCGATCGGTGCCAGCCACAGCCAGCGGCGCGGCGGGAACTGCGCGCGGGCGCGCCACAGGAACGGCAGCAGCACCAGTGCGCCCAGCACCAGCCGCACCTCGACCAGCGCGAACGGGCCGAACGAGGGCACCGCCACCCGCATGAACAGGAACGAGCAGCCCCAGATCGCGCCGAGCAGGGTCAGTTCCAGCGGTGTGCGCCAATCACGTTCGGTCGCCTGGGGTATCGCATTCATGTGCTGTGTCCGTCCGTCATCGTGCAGCAGGTCTGGCCACACAGGATCGGACGCAGACGCCCGCCACACAAGCGCGTAGTATCGCTGCCAGCCACAAATATGGTTTGAGGCTGGACATGCTGCTACGCCCTTCCCTGCTTCCTGCGCTGGCCGTTTTCGCGGTCGCCGCGCGCCATCAGAACTTCGCCCAGGCGGCGCAGGAACTGCATCTGACCGCCAGCGCGGTCAGCCACCATGTCCGCCGCCTGGAAGAGGTGCTGGCCACACGCCTGTTCCTCCGCCATGCGCGCGGGGTGCGGCTGACGGCCGAAGGCCGGCAGTTGGCCGACGCCGCCAGCGCCGCGTTTACCGATGTCGCTGCCGTCGCCCACCATCTGCAGCCGGACGCGGACAGCGTGCCGCTGCGGATCGCTACGCTGCGCTCATTGTCGTATTGCTGGCTGCTGCCACGGCTACCGCGTTTCACCCAGGCCCATCCACACATCCGCATCGAACTGCACACCGGCAGTGGCCTCGACCGTTACGACGAAAACGGCCCGGAAGTCGGCATCCGTTATGGGCTGGGCCAGTGGCCCGGACTGCACGCGCAGCACCTGATGGACGATAACCTCTTTCCCGTAGCATCCCCGGCATTGCCCGGTGTCGAAGCACTGCAAGACCCGGCACGCATCGCCGAATTGCCGCTGCTCAGTGATCTGTCACCACAGGGGTGGCGCGACTGGTTCCGCCATGCCGGCGTGCGCCCGCCGTCGCCGTTGCCAGCCATGCACACCTTCGCCGACAGTACCGACGCGATGCGCGCAGCGGTGTATGGCATGGGCGCGGTGCTTGCACGCACCCACGTCGCCCAGCCGTACCTGCAGCGCTATGAGCTGGTGCGCCTGCCAGGGCCTGCGCTGAAGGCGCGTTATGCCTACTACGTGGTGCATGCCGAAGGGCGGCCGCCCAGCCCCGCTGCGCGGCTGTTCATCGACTGGTTGCTGGGCCAGGCGCAGGACGAACGTACGCCGGTTCCTGCATTGCCGGACAGTCTGCTGGGCCGCCCGACCACACCCGGCTGACTGCGCCCTCACCCGATCTTTGCCCAGCGCTGGCTAGGCTGCAGGCGAACCCCACAACGTGCTTCCGCCATGGCCCTGCTGCGACTGCGAATTACCGGAACCGAAGACGATGCCCGCGCGATCAGCGACCTGCTGCTCGGCCTGGAAGGCATCGAACACGTCGAAGAGACCGACGACCTGATGCCGCACATGGATGACGATGATTCCAGCTCGGCCGGCCTTTCCGACGACATCGGCCCGGGCACCCACGAACTGGAAGTGGAAGTGGGCAACGAAAGCACCGCGCAGAAGGTCCGCGATGCGGTGCAGGAACTGGCGCTGGAACTGGATGTGTTCGTCGAATACGAGACCGACGAAGGCTGAGATGCGGGAGTGCCGGCCAGCGGCCGGCACTCCTGTGCCGGTCAGACTGCGGGCGGCAGCTTGCGGCGGCGGCGACGGATCAGCGCACGGACGACCCAGGCCATCACCAGCGCCACCACGCCCACCGGCAGCAAAGCGGCGGCGGCACGGATCAGGAATGCCACGCTGGTACTGAGAATGCTGCCCGACTCGCTCAGGGCTTCGCCGATTTCGCTGCGGCTGCGTTGGCCCGACGTGGTGTCGAAATGCATCGTCACCAGCTGGGTATCGATGCGCCTGCGCTGCTGGGCGGCATCCTTGGTGGCCTGCTCCACACCCGCTTCGATCTCCGACAGGCGCGTGGTGATCGCCATCAGATCCTCGATCTTCAGATCGCCGCGGTCCTGGTAGGACAGCAACCGCGCGTGCTCCTTCTCCAGCCGTGCCTTGGTCAGCGCAGTGTCGGCCACCTGCTGGGCCAGATCCTCGGCACGCGTGTTGCGCGCCTGCAGCGTGCCACCCTCGCCGGCCAGGCCGATCAGTGACTCCACGCCCTTCGGCGCGATGCGTACCTTGACCTCGCCACTGGGCTGTTCGCCACTGCGCTGATCCACCTGCAGCACCGCACACTCACCGAACTTCGCGTTCTGGCACGCCTGCGCGACCTGCTGGATGCGCGGGGCGATCTGCGCTGCTTCCAGCTGCACCTGCACATCGTGCTCATAGGCCAGGAACGCGCCTTCAGGCGAGGCTACGCCCGCTTCGGCGACACCACCGGCACCACCGGCATCGGCGGCCCTCTCACCCTGCTTGGCGCAGGCAGCCAGCGCCAGCAGCAATGCCGGCACGATCATCAGGCGCGTCCACGCGCGCCGCGCCGTCATCGCGAGGCTCCGTCGAACGCGGTGATCGACAACCCACCCAGCTCGACCTGCGGCAGGCAGCGCACGTTGATCGCCACCATCGGCAGGCCGCTGCGCGGATCCACCGCCTCGCTGTACGGCGCGGTGCCGCACTCACGGCAGTGATGGTGATCGATGTTATGGGTGTTGAACTGGTAGGTCGCCACGTCGGCGATATCGGTGCCCAGCTGGAACGCCTCGCGCGGGGCGAACCAGAGCAGGCTGCCGCGGCGGCGGCACATCGAGCAGTTGCAGTCGATGACGTCCTTGATGGGGGCGTCGGCCTGCACGGTGAATGCGATCCTGCCGCAATGGCAGCTTCCCTGGTATTCCATGTCCCGCGCTCCGCTGGAGAGTCCTTGTATGCGCCCATGGTAATCCTATGGCACGGGGACAAAGCAGCCCCGGGGGCCTATGCTCGAGGATTGACCCCGTACAGGAATGCCGATGCGCCCGCATCTTCTTGCCCTCGCCCTCGTCGCCGCCCTGGCCGGTTGCCAGCCGGCCGATGCCCCGACCAACGGTTCCACCCCGGCCGCCAGCCAGCAGGCTGGTGATGCGGCGGTCGACGCCGCCTTCGCCGACCTGTCCAAGCGTGCCCTGGATACCTGGATGCAGCTGTCTCCGGTCAGCGCCACCCAGATCGGCGACCACCGCTATGACAGCGAGATCGACGACCTGAGCGCGGCTGGCCAGCAGAAGACCGTGGACGCCTACAAGGGCCTGCTGGGCGAGCTGGACAAGATCGAGGTGGCCAAGCTGGGCCGCGAAAACCAGGTGGATGCAGCGATCCTGCGCAACCAGCTGCAGTCGGAAATCTGGAATGCCGAGGTCATGCAGTCCGGCAAGTGGGATCCGCAGCTGTACAACGGCGTTGCCGGCAGCGCGATCTACGGCCTGATGGCACGCGAGTTCGCGCCGTTGCCCGAGCGCCTGAAGGCCGCCACCGCGCGCATGGAGAAACTGCCGGCGATCTTCGCCCAGGCCCGCGAAAACCTGGATCCGGCACGCGTGCCGAAGATCCATGCCGAGACGGTGGCCAAGCAGAACAAGGGCATCCTCAGCATCGTCGATACCTTCATCACCCCGCACATCGGCGAGCTGCCGCAGGCCGACCAGCAGCGCCTGCAGGCCGCCATCGACGGCCTGAAGAAGGCCGTGGACGAACAGCAGACCTGGCTGGACAAGACCCTGGTGCCGAACGCCAAGGGTGACTTCCGCATCGGTGCGGAAAAGTACGACCAGAAGCTCAAGTTCGCGCTGAATTCCTCGCTGTCGCGGCAGGAGATCGGTGAGCGTGCACGCGCCGAACTCAAGCGCGTGCGCGAGGACATGTACGGCATCGCGCAGACCGTGCTGAAGGACAAGCCGGGCGCACCGGAAATGCCGGCGCAGCCGACCGACGAACAGCAGCAGAAGGCGATCGAGGCCGCGCTGGAGCTGGCCTACGCTGACAAGCCGGCGCGCGACAAGGTCGTCGACGACGCCAAGGCCGCACTGGAGCAGTCCACTGCGTTCGTCCGCGAGCACGACCTGATGACCCTGCCCGACGCGCCGGTGGACATCATCCTGATGCCGGAATTCCAGCGTGGCGTGGCCGTGGCCTATTGCGATTCGCCGGGCCCGCTGGACAAGAACCTGAAGACCTTCTACGCGGTTTCGCCGATTCCGGACGACTGGAACGACAAGCAGGTTGATTCGTTCCTGCGCGAATACAACTCACGCATGATCCACCTGCTCAGCATCCACGAGGGCACACCGGGCCACTACCTGGAAGGCTGGCATTCGGCCAAGTTCCCCTCCACCCTGCGCGCGGTGCTGCGCTCGGGCCTGTTCGCTGAAGGCTGGGCGGTCTACACCGAGCGCATGATGCAGGAGCAGGGCTATCTCAACAACGATCCGCTGTTCCACCTGGTGCAGCTGAAATTCTACCTGCGCACCATCTCCAACGCGATCCTCGACCAGGGTGTGCACGTGGACAACTGGGATCGCGAGAAGGCGATGCACCTGATGACCCACGACGCCTTCCAGCAGGAAAGCGAAGCCTCGGGCAAGTGGGTTCGTGCGCAGCTGACCTCGGCTCAGCTGCCGACCTACTTCGTCGGTGCGCAGGAACACTTCGACACCCGTAAGGCGATGCAGGACAAGCTGGGTGACAAGTTCAACCTGAAGGCCTACCACGACCAGATGCTGTCTTACGGCGCCCCGCCGGTGCGCTTCGCACGCCAGCTGATGCTGGACCAGCCGATCGAGTGATGGATCGGGTGTGAGGTGAATGAAAACGGCCCGGGGAAACCCGGGCCGTTTCTTTATCCGTGTTGCACGGCATCCACGCATGGGGTGGATCTACTGTTGCGCATCCACCGTGCGGCGTTGGTCATTGCTCCGCGGCGACAAAGCCACCCGTCTGCCGTGCCCACAACCGCGCGTACAGTCCACCGGCCTCGATCAGCTCGGCATGGCTACCGGTCTCGACGATGCGGCCCTGGTCCATCACCACCAGCCGGTCCATGCGCGCGATGGTCGACAGGCGATGGGCGATCGCGATCACCGTCTTGCCGCCCATCAGCTCGTCCAGGTTGTCCTGGATGGCCGCTTCCACTTCCGAGTCCAGTGCCGAGGTCGCCTCGTCCAGCACCAGGATCGGGGCGTCCTTCAGCAGCACACGGGCAATGGCGATGCGCTGGCGCTGGCCACCGGACAGCTTCACCCCGCGCTCGCCGACATGCGCGTCGTAGCCACGACGCCCCTCCCCGTCGACCAGCGTGTCGATGAAGGCCTCCGCGCGCGCCTTGGCCACGGCCGCGCGCAGCTGCGCGTCGGTGGCATCCGGGCGGCCGTACAGCAGGTTGTCACGGATCGAACGGTGCAGCAGCGAGGTGTCCTGGGTGACCACGCCGATCTGCTGGCGCAGGCTTTCCTGGGTGACGTAGGCGATGTCCTGATCATCGATCAGGATGCGACCGCTTTCCAGGTCGTACAGCCGCAGCAGTACGTTCACCAGCGTCGACTTGCCGGCACCGGAGGGGCCGACCAGGCCGATCTTCTCGCCCGGCTTCACCACCAGGTCCAGGCCGGCAATCACGCCGCCCTTCTTGCCGTAATGGAAATGGACATCCTGGAAGTGCACACCGCCACGAGTCACCTGCAGCGGCACCGCATCCTCGCGGTCCTGCACGGTCAGCGGCTGGGCGATGGTGGTGATGCCATCCTGCACGGTACCGATGTCTTCGAAGATGCCGTTGATGGTCCACATGATCCAGCCGGACATGTTGTGGATGCGGATCACCAGGCCGGTTGCCAGGGTGATCGCGCCGACGGTGATGTGTCCGCCGTTCCACAGCCACAGCGCCAGGCCACAGGTACCGGCGATGAGGAAACCATTGACGATGGCGATGGTCAGGTCCATGCCGGTCGTGATCCGGGTCTGCGCGCGGTGCTTGACCGCCAGCTCCTGGATCGAATCGGCAACATAGGCCTGCTCGCGGCCGCCATGGGCGAACAGCTTCAGCGTGGGAATGTTGGTGTAGCCATCAACGATGCGTCCCATCGCCTTGGAGCGCGCCTCCGAGGCGATCCAGGCCCGTTCCTTCGCGCGCGGCACGAAGTAGATCATGATCACCACGTAGGCCAGCAGCCACAGGATCAGCGGCACCATCAACCGCCAGTCGGCCTGCGCGAACAGGTACAGCGCGGTGCCGGTATAGACCACGATGTACCACAGCGAATCGACCATCTGCACCGCCGACTCGCGCAGCGAGGTACCGGTCTGCATCACCCGGTTGGCCATGCTGCCGGCGAAGTCGTTCTGGAAGAAGCTCAGGCTCTGCCGCACCACGTAGTTGTGCATCAGCCAGCGCGATCGATTGCTCAGGCCCGGCACGATGGCCTGGTTGACCAGCAGGTTGTGCAGGCCGACCAGGATCGGGCGCGCGATGACCGTGATGAACAGCATCCAGCCGAGCGTATCGGCATGGCGCTGGAAGAAGTCCGCGCCGGGCTGCTCGGCAACCATGTCGACGATGCGGCCGAGGAAATCGAACATCGCCACTTCCACCAGCGCCAGCAACAGGCCGGCGACCAGAGTGGCCAGCAGCACCGGCCACACCGGCCGCAGGTAGTGCAGGTAGAACGGCACCACGGTGCGCGGCGGCATGCGCCCGTCAATGGGCGGAAACACCGGAATCAGGGATTCAAACCAACGGAACATCGCATTCCCTCGCCACCGATAGCCGGCGGAGTATCCCACGCCGCGTGTGTACGCCGGCCGACGATCACCACCGGTTCCGCGTAGCGCCGGGCCATGCCCGGCGGATCGCCTGCAACCGCGCTACGCGCTCGCCGGACGTGGTCCGGCGCTACCCGTCCGCTCGGCCAAACGGTAGCGCCGCGCCCGGCGGCGTCATTTCACCGGCGTGAACAGCAGGTCCTGGAAATCGAAGCTGAAATCGGTCAGGTCCGAGATCGGCTGCATGCGCACCTCGCGCACTTTTCCATCCGGGTCCAGGCTGAAATTGACGAACGCATCGGCATTGAGCGAGCGGTCGTCCCAGCGCACGATGAAGGTGTCGTGCTGCCAGTGCTCCAGGCGGCCGCTCAGCTGTGCCGTCTTCGCAAAGCGCAGGCGCAGGCCCTTGCCTTCCGCCGTCACCACCATGTCGCCATACCAGCGGTCGCGGTAGGTGTCCGCATATCCGGCCAGCGGCAACGACGGCCTGCTACCCTTGTCACGCTCGGCCTGGTGCTTGGCCCACGCTTCGTCGGCCTTGTCCTGGCCCTTGGCCACGCCCTTGGCATAGGCATCCACCCAGTCGTGCTTTTCACCGCCAAGGTAGGCATCGAGCACGCTCAGCGTGATCGCATTGAAGGCGGCCCCCACTTCCTGGTTGGTCAGCACCACCACGCCCAGCTTCTCGCCCGGCACCAGGGTCAGCCGCGAAACCATGCCCGGCCAGCCACCGGTGTGCCAGACCAGCTTCTGCCCGCGATAGTCGCTCAGGCTCCAGCCCTCGCCATAGCCGGCGAAGTTGGCCCGCGCCGGTGCCAGCTCCGGCACGCTCGGCGCCGGGATCGTCTGCGGCGTGATCATCTGCCACATCTGCTGCTGGCTCTTGGCGGTGAACAGCGCAGTGCCATCGGCCAGCTTGCCTTCGGCCAGCTGCACCTGCATCCAGCGTGCCATGTCGTGGGCACTGGAATAGATGCCACCGGCACCGGCATTGTTCGACCAGGTCAACGGTGCAACGGTGCGCAGGTCCTTGAAATCGTACTTGGCGTGGCCGACCGCAGCGTTGTCACCGGCCTTGAGGTGATCGGCGTTGTAGCGCGTGCCGGCCATGCCGACCTTGTCGAAGATGCGTGTCTGCAGGAACTGCTGGTAGCTCATGCCTGAAACGTGCTCGATCACCTGCTGGGCGACCGCATACAGGATGTTGTCGTAGGCATAGCGCTCGCGGAAACCGCCCTTCAGCGGCACCTGGCCGAGGCGCTGCACGACTTCGGCATTGCTGTAGGAGGTGGTCGGCCAGAACAGCAGGTCGCCTGCGCCCAGGCTCAGGCCACTGCGGTGGGAAAGCAGGTCTCGGATCGTCATCTGCCCGGTCACGAACGGATCGGACATGCGGAACGATGGCAGGTGGTCGATCACCTTGTCGTCCATCTTCAGCTTGCCGTCCTCGGCCAGCAGATTCAGCGAGGTGGCAGTGAAGGCCTTGGTGTTGGAGGCGATGGCGAACAGGGTATCGGCCTCGACCGGCGCCGGCTTGCCCAGCTCACGCACGCCCCAGCCGCGTTCCAGCACCACCTGCCCGTCCTTGACCACGGCCACGGCGATACCGGGCACGTCGAACTGCGCGCGCACGCGCTCCACGGTCGCATCCAGGTCCTGCAGCTGCTGCGGGGTCGCCGCATTGGCCATGGTCGTGCACGCAAGCAGCACGGCTCCTCCGATCCAGGTTTTCATCCAGCACCATCTCCGAACAGGGGTAGCGGCCATGTGCAGGCCGTCACCGGGGTTTCGCGCGATGGTAACGGCCCCGGGTGCAGCCTGCCCTGTGCCATAGGAGGGGTGTCATGGGTGCGAACGGCCAGAGCAGCAACGGCTCCACCATCATTCCGTGCCTGCGCTACCGCGATGCGCTGGCCGCCATCGACTGGCTGCAGCGCGCGTTCGGTTTCCACGCGCAGGCCGTGCATGCCGACGGCGATACTGTGCATCACGCCCAGCTGGTATTCGGCCAGGGCATGATCATGCTCGGATCTGCCAGCAACAGCGGCGAATGGGCCAAGCTGGCGGTGATGCCCGATGAAGTCGGTGGCCGGCAGACCCAGAGTGCCTGCGTGATCGTCACCGATGTCGACGCGCACTACGTCCGTGCCAAGGCTGCCGGTGCGCGCATCGTCATCGACATTGCCGACCAGGCCTACGGCGGACGTGGCTATGCCTGTGCCGACCCGGAAGGCTACCTGTGGTGGTTCGGCAGTTACGATCCGTGGCGGGGGGAACACACGCAATGACGGCACGGCATGGGTCTGCGGCGCCGGTGCGCTGCGGTATCGGCGGCTGGGTGTTCCCGCAATGGCGTGGTGGCGCCTTCTATCCGCCCGGCCTGATCCAACGCGAAGAGCTGGCCTATGCCAGCCGCGCGTTGCGCTGCATCGAAATCAACGGCACCTTCTACCGCACCCCGACAGCGACCCAGTGCGCGCAATGGGCAGCGCAGACGCCGGAAGGTTTCCGGTTCTCGATGAAGGCCCCGCGTCATCTGGCGCAGCGTCGCGACCTGTCGTCCACGATCGAGGCGGCCAGCGCGTTCCTGCAGGCGGCCGTCGCGCTGGGCGACCGGCTGGGCCCGTTGCTCTGGCAGTTCGACCCGCAGCACCCGGCCGATGCCGCGGCGCTGGATGCCTTCATGGCACAGCTGCCCAAGCAGCTGGATGGAACGGGGTTGCAGCATGCGTTGGAGGTGCGCAACGCATGCGTCCATGGGCCGGAACTGGTGGAAGCGGCGCGCCGGCATGGCGTGGCCCTGGTGATCGAAGACAGCGACGAATCGCCGCTGCATGGCGACATCACCGCCAGCTTCGTCTATGCACGGATCAAACGCAGCCAGGCCAGACTGGCCGAAGGTCTTCCCCAGCCGATGCAGCAGCGCTGGGCCACGCGCGCGCGGTGCTGGGCCCGGGGTGAGGCGGTGGACGACCTGCCCTGCCTGGCCGCACCGGCCCCTGCCGCGCCGCGCGATGTCTACCTGCTGTGCATCGGTGCCGGCAAGGTGCGCAATCCGGCGGCGGCGATGGCACTGCAGCGGGTCATCGACGGCGCCAGCGATCCACTGCCCACAGCAGTGTCCAGCCCAGCACGAACACCCCGCCGACGCGCAGCACGCTGAGGCCGAATGCACGCGAACCGATCCGCTGTACTTCCAGGAACGGATACGGTGCGCTGCCCAGCCACGAGGCCGTGAGCATCGCCCAGCCCAGGTAGGCCAGCGGCACCAGCAGGACCACACCCAACGCACGCCAGCGCAGGCCACCATGTGGCAGCAGCCCCGCCCAACCGGCCAGATACAGCAGCGGCACCACGTAGTGCAAGCCGACATCGGCCCACCATTGCAGGCCAGTTGGCTGCCACAACCCCTGCAGCGCCAGCAGATAGATCAGGCCGGTGACGCCGATGCACAGTGCCAGGGTGGCGGCTACCGTAGGTCGCAGTGCGCGGCCGCTGCAGAGCCAGAGGCAGCCCAGGCACACGGCCAGATTGCTGAGGATGGTGAAGTAGCTGAAGAAGCGCAGGCTCGCCACGCCGAGTCCCAGGCTGGCGCCGATGCCACGCATCAGCAGGGCAAACTGCAGCAGCAGCGATGCTGCCGCGACCAGCGCGGTCAACAGCGCCCAGCCGCGCAGCAGAAGAAAACGGGCAGCAGGCATGCACGGCTCCCTCGTGGCAACGCCGCGAGCATGCCACAGGCATCGCCCGCCGATGCGGCTTGCCTCACAATACGCCGATGAGCACACCCGACACCCGCAAAGCGCTTTGGCAGATCCACTTCTGTGTCCTGCTGTGGGGCGTCACCGCCATCCTCGGCAAGTTGATCACCCTGCCGGCGCTGCCGCTGGTGTGGTGGCGGATGCTGCTGGTGGTGGCGATGCTGGCGTTGCTGCCGCGGGTCTGGCGCGGGTTGCGCACGTTGCCGCTGCGGCTGGTCGCCGGCTATGCCGGTATCGGCGCGCTGGTGGCCCTGCACTGGCTGACCTTCTACGGCGCGGTGAAGCTGGCCAATGCCTCGGTTGCCGCCACCTGCATCGCCCTGGCACCGGTGTTCACCTCGATCATCGAGCCCTGGGTGGCCAAGCGTCCCTTCCAGCTGCGCGAACTGGCCTTCGGCCTGGCCGTGCTGCCCGGTGTGGCGCTGGTGGTGGGCGGCGTGCCCGACGGCATGCGCCTGGGCGTGTTGATCGGTGCGCTCTCGGCCCTGCTGGTGGCAGTGTTCGGCTCGCTCAACAAGCGCATGGTCAGCCATGCCGATCCGCTGACGGTCACCGCACTGGAACTTGGCGCGGGCACGCTCACCCTGACCCTGCTGGCACCGCTGATGCCGTACCTGCTGCCAGCGCTGGCCAGCCCGTTGTGGATCGTTCCCGACCTGCACGACGGCATCCTGCTGCTGGTGCTGGCCGGTGTCTGCACGCTGCTGCCGTTCGCCCTGGCCCTGGTCGCGCTGCGCCACCTCAGCGCCTACACCGTGCAGCTGGTCACCAACCTGGAACCGGTCTACGCCGTGTTGCTGGCCGTGGTGCTGCTGCGCGAGCAGCATGAAGTCACCCCGTGGTTCTACCTGGGCGTGGCGATCATCGTCGGTGCCGTGTTCCTGCATCCGCTGCTCAACCGCCGCAAGCGCGTGCAGCATCCTGAAATCCTCGGAACATCCGAAGCGCGCAACATCGCCGATTGAGCGCGTCCGCGCATTGCGTGGATCTTCGCGGCACCCGTCTCAGCGCTGCGGCCAATGCCAGGCCGGTGCATCCAGCAGGCCCTGCCCGCTCAGCAGCGTACGCCCGTGTTCCTTGTGCAGGTGCATTGAATGGCACTGCGGTGCCTGTTCCAGCGCGGCGATCAAGCGCGTGGCATGCGAAACGACCCAGACCTGGCTGCGCGCACTGGCGGCGATGATCAGGCGCGCCAGCGCCGGCAGCAGATCCGGATGCAGGCTGGTCTCCGGTTCGTTGAGCACCAGCAGCGGCGGCGGCCGAGGCGTGTGCAGCGCCGCTGCCAGCAACAGGAAACGCAGCGTGCCGTCGGACAGTTCGGCCATCGACAGTGGCCGCAGCAGACCGGGCTGGTGGAAACGCAGCGCGAGCCGGCCATCCAGTTCCTCGAAGCTGACCGTCGCCCCCGGGAACGCATCCTCTACACTGCGCGCCAGCGCCTGCGGATCGCCGATTTCCATGATCGTCACCCAGGCGGCGGCGAGGTCGCGGCCGTCGTGGTGCAACACCGGCGTACGGGTCGCCATCGCCGGTTGTCGCGCCGGCGCATCGGCATCGCTGCGGAAGTGGTCGTAGAAGCGCCAACGGCGGATGTACTCGCGCAAGGCGATGGCTTCCGGCATGCGCTGCGGATCGCCCACCTGGGTGAACAGGCTGTCGAACAGCGAAAGCCGGTCGTCCACCAGGTCCCAGCCGCGCGCGTGCCGCTGCCGCACCAGCGCACCGCGGCGGTCGACCAGCAGATTGGCGCTGCGCAGGAACGGGCCCGCCCAGATTGATTCGGCCTTGATCTGCGGGTCCAGCGCGAAGGCCGATCGGCTAGGCGGCGGATATCCGAGGTCGATGGCGTAGCCGAATTCATCCGTGGCGAAGCCCAGCTTGAGCCCCACCGACTCCTGTCGCGGCCCGCCTTGCAACGGAATCTCACCGGCCAGCACGCGGCGGTCGATCTTTTCCGGACCGGCCCACAGCGCCGAGCCCAATCCACCCTCCCGCGCCAGTACCGCTGCAACACCGCCCTGGGCGGTTTCCGCCAGCAGGCGCAGCGCGCGGTACAGGCTTGATTTGCCACTGCCGTTGTCGCCGGTGACCACGTTGAGCCGCTGCATCGGCAGCACCAGCGCATGCAGCGATCGGTAATTGGCGATGGCCAGGGTCTGCAGCATGGTCGACGTCCTTGCGGTGAGACGTTGAGGGTGCCGTACGGGTATCGCAATGGCTGCGACTGCACGCAAAGGCCCAGGCCATCCACGCATGGCGTGGATCTACCGCAGCCGCGCGGGCGGTCAGGGCGCCACTTCCACCCGGTTGCGGCCGGCGCCCTTGGCCCGGTACAGCGCCACATCGGCACGGGCGAGAGTCTGCTCGGACGTTTCACCGGGCTGGTGCTGCGCCACACCGATGCTGATGGTCACCGGGAAGCCCAGCGGCAGGTTGGACACGGCCACCCGCAGGAACTCGCATTGCAGTTCGGCGGTGCGCAGGTCCGCGTCCGGCATCAGTGCCACGAATTCCTCGCCGCCATAGCGCGCGGCCAGACCCCCACCGGCGAAGTGCGAGCGCAGCAGCGCCCCCAGTTCGGCCAGCACCCGGTCGCCGGTCGCGTGGCCCTGGAAATCATTGATGTGCTTGAAATGATCGATGTCCAGCAGGGCCACGCAGGTCTGCCGGTCGCGGCCATCGACGGCAATCACCGCCTCGTCCAGCGCTGCTGCCAGTGCCCGCCGGTTGGGCAGGCCGGTCAGAGCGTCGGTACGGCTCTGTTCGGCCAGGTCGGCATTCTGGGCCAGCAGCACATCGTGATACTCCGACAGCAGGCGTTCGTAATCGTTGCGCTCGAGCATGTGCCGCTGGATATCCAGGGCGAAACGGCGCAGCTCCATCACCACCATCACCTGCCGCGACAGCGCGGCCAACGCTTCGGCCTTGTCGGTCGCCAGCTGCTGCGGCCGCGCGTCGAACACGCACAGGGTTCCCAGCGGCAGGCCGTCGCTGCTGATCAACGGCGCACCGGCATAGAAGCGCACATGCGGGTCGCCGGTCACCACCGGATTGTCGTGGAAGCGGACGTCCTGCAATGCATCCTCAACCACCATGATTTCCTGCGGTTGCAGGATCGCGTGGCCGCACATCGACTCGCTGCGCAGGTTCTCGGTCGCGGCGATGCCCTGCATCGACTTGAACCACTGGCGCTCGACGTCGATCAGGGTCACGGCCGCCATGGTCGTGCCACACACCGCCTTGGCGATGGCCACCAGGTCATCGAACGAGCGTTCGCGCTCGGAATCGAGGATCCGGTAGCGGTACAGCGCCTCCAGGCGCAGCGCTTCGTTGGCAGGCTTGTCGGGCTTGATCATGCAGCGTCACGTTCCGGCAGGTCGCCGCAAAGTCTAGCGGATGCGGGCGGCCAATCTGCATTCCGGTAGTGCCGGCCGTTGGTAGGCTCCCTGATGTTCATTGCCAGCACCGTGCAGTTGCCGGCCAGCGGCCGGCACTACCGGTCGTTGCTTACCAGTCCTGCTGCTGCGGCAACAGGCCGTGAAGCTCCTGCTCGGTCAGGTTGCGCCACTGGCCCGGCTTCAGTGCACCGATCTTGATGTTGTCGATACGCACGCGGCGCAGCTGGGTCACGCGGTAGCCGAACTCGGCCGCCATCAGCCGGATCTGCCGGTTCAGGCCCTGCTGCAGGATGATGCGGAAACCGAATTTGGCGATCCGCGAGGTCTTGCACGGCAGCGTCATCTGGTCATGGATGCGTACGCCGCGGGCCATGCCGCGCAGGAATTCGTCGGTGACCGGTTTGTTCACCGCCACCAGGTATTCCTTCTGGTGACCGTTTTCGGCGCGCAGGATCTGGTTGACGATGTCGCCGTTGCTGGTCATCAGGATCAGGCCTTCCGATTCCTTGTCCAGGCGGCCGATCGGGAAGATACGCTGTTCATGGCCGACGAATTCGACGATGTTGCCCTTCACCGTGCTTTCGGTGGTGCAGGTCACGCCCACCGGCTTGTTCAGCACGATGTACACGTGGCGGCGGGCGCCCGGCTTGCGGGCAGTGCGCACGCGCAACGGCTGGCCGTCGACCAGCACCTTGTCATCCTCGCCAACAACCGCGCCCGTGCCGGCGGCATGGCCATTGACGGTAACCCGGCGGGCGGCGATCAGGCGATCGGCCTCACGACGGGAGCAGAAGCCGGTGTCGGCGATATATTTGTTGAGTCGGCTGGTCATCGCCCCATTATCAGGCATCGCCGCCCTTCCCGCCTCATGCCGTGGTCAACGGTTCTTCGGTTTCGCCATCGAACACCCGGTTGCGGCCACTGCGCTTGGCCACGTACATGGCGTGGTCGGCCCGTCGCAGCAGCGCAGCCAGGTCATCTTCGGCTGGCCGCCACTGTGCCAGACCGATGCTTGCGGTCACTTCCAGGCCGGGCACCTGCAGGTCCCGGCAGGTCTCGGTGATGCGCTGGCGCAGGCGTTCCAGGCGCGCGGCAGCGATCTCACGTGGCATTCCCGGCAACAGCAGCAGGAACTCCTCGCCGCCCATCCGCACTACCTGGTCCTCGCTGCGGACAGCGGCGCGCAGCGCGCGGGCCACGGCCACCAGCACCTGGTCGCCGACCTCATGGCCATGGCGATCATTGATGTCCTTGAACAGATCGATATCGAGGAAGCCGATCACCAGCAGCCCCCTCTCGCGCTCGCCGCCCTGCAGATGCTGGGCCAGTTGGTGCAGGCCGGCACGGCGGTTGGGCAGACCGGTCAGCATGTCGGTCTCGGCGAGCTGGCGCATTTCATCACGCTGCTGGCGCAGCCGGCCAAGGCGCAGGTTGAGCGCATAGGCCGCCATCATCAGCAGCCAGGTGACCGCCAGCTGCAGGGCCTCCACCCGGTATTCCATCAACCAATGCGCGCTGGCGGCGTCGGCCACGATCAGCACCAGCATCGGCGCCAGTGCGGCCAGCCCGGCCAGCGACCAGACATCGCCGCGCAGGCGTGCCCAGATGCCCATCGCCAACGACAGTGCACAGCCGACAATGAAGCTCCACTGCAGGACCTGTGCGACCACAACCAGTCCATCGCGCTGCAACCACGGCACCAGTGCCGCCAGCGTGAGCAGGGACCACAACACCAGCTGCTGACCCACGCGCGAACGTGGCAGCACGCGGTCACCGCCGTTCAGGCGCCACAGCGCCGGCAACACCAGTGCCTGGGTCGCCGCAGTCAGCGCCAGCAGCCACCAGTCACCGCGCCCGCCGACCCGCAGCCAGGGCTCGGGATAGCCGCTGAGACCGCCAAGGATCGACTGCCACAGCACCAGCACCAGGGTGGCACCGATATACATCAGGAAGCTGCGGTCGCGGGTGGTCAGATAGGCCATCAGTGCCGACAGCGCCAGCGCGATTGCCACGGCGATGCATGCGGCGCGCACCAGCAGCCGGGCAGTGTCGTTCTGCTGCACCGGGCTGGGCGCACCCAGCTGCAATGTCGGAACCCAGCGCGCCTTCAGCGGCGTCTGCCAGGAAACCAGGAAGGGCTCGTGGCTGCCGGCAGCGGGTACCGCCACTATGCCGATGCCCGCACGAAAGCGCGAATCGCGGGTGCGCGCATCCTGCATGTTGCCGCAGATCTCGCGATCACCGTGCTGCAGCCGCACTTCGCCGGCAAAGATGTTGAAGACATCCAGCGCCTGCGGCTCGCCGGACCAGCCTTCTGGCGGTGCATTTACCCGTGTCTGCTGGCGCGGCCCGGCCAGCATCTCCGGCGTGCACGCGCGATGGGGCGTAGGTTCGGCTGTCGCGGTGCCGACCAGAAGGTAATCGCGGCCGGCGTCGACGCTGCGCGCATGGCCCAGCCACGGCAACGCCAACCACACCAGCAGCAGGACAAGCACCGCCCCTGTTTCCAAACGCACCTGCCTGCCGCCCACGCCACGTCCTGTTCCTGCTTACGTCCGCGCCCACTGCGCGTCGCCCCTGGCGGCATTATCGCAGCGGAATGCACCACCGATGTGTAGACCAAAGTGGCGGGGGTATTGGCCGGGCTGCCGCCCGGCACCCGCAGAGGCCGGAGCCGAAGCAACAGCGAAAGCGGCTACCGAGGTGGGCGGGGCGGTATGGGCAAGCAGGACACGCCGTAAACCCATCCATGGGGGCTCGATGGCGCCTTGCTCGTGTGCGCCGTCCTGCGCACACGGCAAGACCGGGGTTGGGCGTCCTGCCCAACCCGCCCGAGGGCATGCCTCGGGCCCATGGCGCCAACGGTCCTGCCTGCCCATACCGCCCCACCCCTGACAGTGTCCCGCCATCTGGTGGATCCACGCCGTGCGTGGATGGATGTTCATACCGTTTCGAAATCAATGAATGGATTGGATATCATCCGCGCATGGCGTGGATCTACGTGTCGACCAAGGTCGACACCCACCAACAGCAGCCGGAACCTGTCGAAGGCGGGGTGGGTCCGGTTGCGGGGGCGTGAGCGCCATGGATGGCGCGACCGAGCCTACAGGGACGTACTTGCGGCGTCCCCCGCAACCGGACCCACCCCGCCATCCCACGGAATGCAGCTGTTGCTGTTGCTGTTGCTGTTGCTGTTGCTGTTGCTGTTGCTGTTGCTGTTGAGGTTGAGGGTGCCGGGCGCCGCCCGGCCGCAGCACCTTCAGCCGACAGCCGATGGCCCCTGCGTGCCGACCAACCGCATCGGTCGCAGGTCAGCCAGGGTCAGCCGTTCCAGCGGCTGCGGCCGTTCGATGGCATAACCCTGCAGCCCCTGCACGCCCATCCCGGCCAGCGCCTCGGCAATTTCGGTGGTCTCCACCCACTCGGCCACCACCTCCATCTGCAGTTCGCGGCCCAGCTCGCTGATCGCGCGCACGCTGGCACGGCTGACCGGATCGGTGTCCATGTCGCGCACGAATGCCCCGTCGATCTTCAGCATGTCCGCCGACAGCTGCCGCAGATAGCCGAACGAGGACAGGCCCGAGCCGAAATCATCCAGCGCCACCCGGCAGCCGCGCGCCTTGACCGCGTCGATGAAGGCACGCGCCTGGCTCAGGTTGCCGATGGCCGCGGTTTCGGTGATCTCGAAACAGAGCTTGGACGCCAGTGCGCGGTTGCGCTCCAGCAGGTCGCAGACGAAGGCCAGGAATCCCGGCTCGGCGATCGACTGGGCCGACACATTGACGTTGCACAGGCCCAGTTGGCGTACGTGCGCCGGGCACACCTGCAGGTGGCGGAACAGCAACCCGAGCACGTGCCGGTCCAACACCACCGCCATGCCATAGCGCTCCACCGCGGGCATGAACTGGCCCGGCAGGTGCAGCACGCCGTCACTGTCACGCATGCGTACCAGCACCTCGTAGTGCAGGTAGGACGGATCACCCACTTTGGCGATGCGCTGCGCATACAACAGCATCCGGTTCTCGGCCATGGCGCGACTGACGCCCTGCAGGCGTTCGGCCTCCAGCCGTCGCTCCTCCAGGGCCAGCCGGTTTTCGTTGAAGCAATGCACGCGGTTGCGACCGGCCTGCTTGGCCGCATAACACGCGCTGTCGGCCGCGCTCATCAACCAGTTCACGTCCAGCGCCTCGGCCGTCACTTCGACCACGCCCACGCTGCAGCTCAACTGCGGGCTGCCCTCGCTGACCGGGAAGGTAGCCTGGCCCAGGTTGCGGATCAGCCGCTGCAACACGCGCTTGGCTTCATCCTGGTTGGCGCGGGCAAGGAACACCGCGAACTCGTCCGCCCCCAGGCGGCCGACCCAGTCGCCATCGCGCACCGCACCGACCAGGTACTCGGCGAAACTGCGCAGCATCTGGTCGCCGGCCGCGTGGCCGAAGCTGTCGTTGACCAGCTTGAAGTGGTCCAGGTTGATGTAGCCCAGTGCATGGGTTCCACCGTCGGAGCGGACCTGCAGCAGCGATTTTTCCAGCAGGCGCTCGATCTCGCGGCGATTGATCAGGCCGGTCAGGGGGTCATGGCTGGCGTGGTGTTCGATCTCGCGTGCCAACGCATGGTTCTGGCTGACATCCTCGACGATGGCGAACACCGACAGGCCACCGCTGGCGGTGCGCACGCCGGTGCCACTCCAGCGTCCCCACACCAGGCTGCCATCACGACGCCGGAAACGCAGTTCGCCCGGTCGCAGCTGACGTTCCCAGTCGATTCGGCCACTTTCATCGATCACCAGCTCGCCCTCCATCAGCAGCTCGGCCAGCGACATCTGCAGCAGCACGTCCCGACGATGGTCGAGAATGTCGGCCATCGCCTGGTTGGCCTCCACCACCCGGCCGCCGGCATCCAGCTTGAGCATGCCGACGTTGGCTTGGTAGAAGGCAGCCCGGAAGCGGCTCTCATGCTCGGTCAGGTCCTTGCCGACCCGGCGCGCCAGGGCCACCGCCATCAGGCTGATCAGCAGGACCGACAGGCCGCCCACGGCCAGGGTCGCGATGCGCACCGCGCGGGCCATGCGCAGCAGTGCCTGCGAGAACGCCTGCGCCTGCCCGCGCAGCTGGTGGTCGATGCCACGCAGCCGATGCAAGTAGTCATCCACGGTCGCCTCGTCCAGCGGTCCCGAGCCATGGCGCCGCTGCAGTTCCTCCGCCAGCGACTGCATGGCCAGCAGGTTTGCGTCGGTCTGCCGCCACAACCAGGTGGCTTCGCGGAAGGCTCCGACGTTGCGCGCATGGCGGAACGAGAAGATCAGCCGCGGAATGTCGGCGCGGGCATTGCCCCCACGCAGAAAACCGGCGCGGGCTGTCGCCTCGTCCGGTTCGGGTTGCTCCAGCGCCTTGCGGGCCTGCAGGTCACCCAACGGAACCTGCAGTGCCCGTTGGGCATCCTGCAGATCCTGCAGATGGCCACGCGCCAGGTAACGGCTGAGCGCTGCGGTGGCGTCCTGCTGCCCCCGCGACCAGTAGCCCTGCCCTGCGATCCATGCGGTCGATGCCGCCTGCAGCTCCTGGATCACAGCCGACAGCGCGACCAAGCCGATCGCCATGCCCGTCAACAGCGCAAATCGCAGTCCCAGCCCGCGGGTCATCGGTACCCGTCGACGCTGTTGGTCCATGCCACTTCTACCCATCCTGGATCCCCCGAATGTGCTGCGGTGACAATCTCCTACGGAACTGCGCCAGCCTAGAACCGGTGATGTGTGGGCCATGCGAAACCGGACCCGGCCGGTGATCGGCAGCGGCGGCCGGGCCGCCCTGGCGCCATGCAAACAACAACGCCAGCCCGGAGGCTGGCGTTGTTCGTCTACTTCAGCGCGGCTTAGAAGCTGCGCGGGCCACGTGGCTTGTTGAAGCCATCACGACGCGGCGGACGGCTGTCGCGGTCGCCGCCGGGGCCACCCGGACCGCTGCGACGCGGAGCTCCCGGGCCACCCGGACCGCCCGGACCACGCTTGTCGAAGCGCGGCTTGAACGGACGCGGCGCCGGATTGACCTCTTCACCGGCCGCCAACGGGCGCATCTGCAGCTGCTGGCCGGACACCCAGACCTTCTGCAGGTGGGTCAGCACGTCCGACGGCATCTGTGCCGGCAGATCCAGCAGCGAGAAGTCGTCGTGGATGTCGATACGACCGATGAAGCGGCTTTCCAGGCCGGCTTCATTGGCGATGGCGCCGACGATGTTGGCCGGCTTCACGCCATGCTGGTGGCCCACCGAAATGCGGTAGGTCTCCATGCCCTGCTCCGGTGCACCGCGCGGCGGCACGTCACGGCGCGGGCGCTGCTCGAAGCCACCCTCGGCATCGTCACGACGCGGGCCACGCTCGAAGCGCGGGCCGCGCTCGTTGCGGTCGCCACGTTCCGGGCGCTCAGTGCGCTCGAAACGCTCGCGCGGCGCACGCTCTTCGCGCGGTGCACGCACCGGCGGCTGCAGCAGGAACGGGGTGTCGCCCTGCATCATCTTCGCCAGTGCGGCGGCCACTTCGATGGCCGGCACGTTCTGTTCGGACTCGAAACGCTCCAGCAGCTGGCGGTAGAAGTCCAGGCCGCCCTGGCCCAGCGTCTCGGTGATGCGCGAGGTGAACTTGTTGATGCGGTTGTCGTTGACCGCTTCCACGCTCGGCAGCTGCATTTCTTCGATCGGCTGGCGGGTCGCACGCTCGATCTGGCGCAGCATGCCCTTTTCGCGCGGGGTGGCGAACAGGATTGCTTCACCGCTGCGGCCAGCACGGCCGGTACGGCCGATGCGGTGCACGTAGCTTTCGGTGTCGTACGGGATGTCGTAGTTCAGCACGTGGCTGATGCGTTCCACGTCCAGGCCACGAGCGGCCACGTCGGTGGCGACCAGGATGTCCAGCTTGCCTTCCTTCAGCATGGCGATGGTGCGCTCACGCTGCGCCTGCTGCATGTCACCGTTGATGGCGGCAGCGGCCAGGCCACGGGCCTGCAGCTTGCTGGCCAGTTCCTCGGTGCCGGCCTTGGTGCGCGCGAAGACGATCATCGCGTCGAACGGCTCGACTTCGAGGATGCGGGTCAGCGCGTCCAGCTTGTGCATGCCGCTCACCCACCAGTAGCGCTGGCGGATGTTGGCCGAGGTGGTGGTCTTGGTCGCGATGGTGACTTCGACCGGGTCCTTCAGGTAGGTCTGCGCGATACGACGGATGGCCGGCGGCATGGTGGCCGAGAACAGCGCCACCTGGCGCTTCTCCGGCAGCTTCTTCAGCACCGCTTCGACGTCGTCGATGAAGCCCATGCGCAGCATTTCATCGGCTTCGTCCAGCACCAGCGTCTTCAGCTCGGACAGGTCCAGCGTGCTGCGGTTCAGATGGTCGATGACGCGGCCGGGGGTACCGACCACGATGTGCACGCCGCGGCGCAGGGCCGTCAGCTGCTGGCCATACGGCTGGCCGCCGTACACCGGCAGCACGCGGAAACCGGGGATCTTCGAGGAATAGGACTGGAACGCCTCAGCAACCTGGATGGCCAGCTCGCGGGTCGGGGCCAGCACCAGGGCCTGCGGCTTGATCTGCTGCAGGTCGATGTTGGACAGCACCGGCAGCGCGAAGGCCGCGGTCTTGCCGGTACCGGTCTGGGCCTGGCCCAGCACGTCGCGGCCTTCCAGCATCGCCGGGATGGTGGCAGCCTGGATCGGCGACGGCGTTTCGTAGCCGATGGCAGTGACAGCCTGCATGACAGAATCGGACAGGCCGAGCTGCGCGAACTGCAGCTGCGCTTGGGTTTCTTGGGACATGGGGAACTCCGAAGGCACTGCCACGAGCATGGCAGGCGAAAAAAAAGGGGGATTCCGCGCTTTGGGCGCCCTTCTTATCGCGTGCCCTGGCGCTGCTCGGTTGGAGCTGAGGTTTTACTCGCTCAGAGCGGAATGATACCGCACTGTGCCTGAACAAGGTGTACAGGAAGCCAACGGCATGCCTTTACGGCCCGCCGTGGCGCACAATAGGCGCCCATTTTACCGCCGCGGGCCCTGTCCTGCAGCGCCTGCCCCAGGAAACCCGTTCCATGCAGATCCTCGAATTCGACCTCGACGGCGATTACGTCGAACTCAAGCAGTTGCTGAAGCTGGCCGACCTGGTCACCAGCGGCGGCGAAGCCAAGATGGTCATCAGCGAAGGTCTGGTGCTGGTCGATGGCGAGGTCGAGCTGCGCAAGGCCTGCAAGATCCGCGCAGGCCAGGTGGTCGAGTTCAACGACAGCCAGATCCGCGTCCTGGCCGCCGCGTAAGTCACCGCGTGGCCGTCAGGCCACGCGCTGGGTCAGGTGGGCGGCAATCAACTGCCGGAACGGTGCCACCCCCTGCGCTACCCGCAACCCGGCCGCCCGCAACAGGCGCGCCGGACGGCGGTCGTCGGTATACAGGCTGGCAATCGCATTGGTCGCTTCATACAGCGGCCGCGCCGCCAGCCGATGCCCGCGCTGGTAGCGGCCCAGCATGCCGGCCGCGGCGATGTCCGCTCCGCGTCGCTGCTGCTCGGCAATGCCCTGCGCCAGCCGCTGCGCGCTGGCCAGGCCCAGATTGAAACCATGTGCGGTGACCGGGTGCATGCCCACTGCGGCATCACCGATCAGTGCCGAACGTTCGCCGACGAAGCGGTGCGCATACACCCCGACCAGGGGATAGGCCTGTGGCGTGGCCACCGGCTGCATGCGTCCCAGGCGGTGTTCGAAGAAGCCGCTGATGGCCTCCCCGAACGCGATCTCATCCATCGCCAGCAGCGCTTCGATCTGCCGCGGCGGCAGCGTGATCACCGCCGATGCCTGGCCTTCGTTGAGCGGCAGCAGCGCCATCGTGCGGCCATAGCCGAACCACTCCCACGCCGTGTGGTGGTGATCGCGTTCGACCTGCATCCTGCAGACCAGCATCGATTTGCCGAAGTCACGCATCTGCGCACCGATGCCGAGCATGCGGCGGGTGCCGGAGAAGCGACTGTCGGCACATACCAGCAGCCGCGCATGCAGCTCGCTGCCATCATCCAGGCGCACCACGTGGCCCTGGCTGTCGGCGCATACCGCCTGCACCTTGCGGCCATCAAACAAGTCCAGCCCTTCCTGGCCCTGCACCGCCTCCCAGGCCGCGCGGCGGATCAGATGGTTGGGCACCAGCCAGCCCAGCGGCTGGCCATCTACCTGGCTGCTGGCGAAGGTCAGCGCGAAGGGCGAACCTCCGTTCAGCACCCGCGCGTCGCGCAGTTCGGCAACCTCGGCTTCGGGCAGGCGCTGCCACAGGCCAAGCTGTTCCAGGCTTTGCCGCGAGGCATGGGTCAAGGCGATTTCGCGGCCGTCGAAGGCCGCCTCGGCCAGGGCCTGGCGCGGCTGTGCCTCGACCAGCCCCACCTGCAGGCCAGTGCTGGCCAGCGCGCGCGCAAAGCAAAGCCCTGCCGGTCCGGCACCGATCACCACCACGTCCATCCTGCGCATGCGCGCCTCCTGCCGTTGATCCAGTCGCGGCCAGCATAGCGCCGCGTGCCTGACCGGCCTTGATCTGGATCAGCTGCGCGTCACAGCAGCGCGAACACCATCGCCAGGATCGCCACGATCGACACCAGCCAGACCAGGCTGCGCACATAGGGCACGCCGGCTGCGTACAGCGGCAGGTAGACAACGCGTGCCCAGAAGTAGACCTGCGCCGCCAGCGCGGTGGTGTCGCTGCCACGCCCGGCCACCACCACCGCAATCGCTGCGGCGGCGAAGAACGGGAAGGTCTCGAAGAAGTTGGATTGCGCCCGCTGCAGTCGTCCAGCCAGTGGACTCAGCGGCTTGGACGAGTCGTCACGTGCGGAGGCGTTCCATTTCATCCCGCGCTCGCGGGTGACCACGGTGGAGGCGGCAAAGATGTAGACGAAACCCAGCAGCATCGCCCACGCCAGCATCGTCAGTTCGGTGGCCATCGTCGATCTCCGTCAGGGGCTGGATGCGCGCAGGCTGTAGCCGGCCAAGCGCCAGGTCTGGTCTTCGTCGAAGCGGAACGACACCAGCTCGCGTACCGGCTGCGCGCTGTTGGCGAAACGGGTCGGGAAGCTGACGTTGATGTACAGGCCCTCGGGCACGGCAGCACCTGCAGCGTATTTCACGCGGGTGATGGTCGGCTGGCCACGCCCGGCCAGCGCGCCAAGACGCGTGCGGTCTGCGGCAAGCTGGCTGACGAAGGCCGCCTTGGGCACTGCGCGGCGGGCAACCGCCGAGGCGCCGTCCCACAACTCACCGGCCCGATTGGCGTCGACCAGTTGCGCGGCCTTCAATGCGGCACTGCCCATTTCCGCGTCCTGTTTCTGCACCTGCGCCTGCTGCGCCGGGCTCAATGCCGGCGCGGCAGCAGTGGCCGGCTTCGCGGCCGTCGGTGCGCTCGGCGCGGGGCGAGCCGGGGCCGGTGCAGGCGTGGCCGGCGCCGGCGTTTGCGCCAGTGCAGCCAGGGGCAACAGGGACAGCAGCAGGAGCACGCGCTTCATGGACACCGCCGGTTCGATGGAAAGAACCGCAGTCTACGCCAGCGCAGTGAGTGGGCCGTCAGCGCGCTTGCACGCTGCCTTCCACCGCACCCGCCTCGGCCTGCCCCGCCGGTGCCGCCGATGCCGCGGGCAGCTGCTCGGCCACCGGCGGCTGCTCCGGCGGTGCCGGTGGCAGCGTAGCCACGTCGATCTCCGACAGCGGGCTTTCCTCCGGGCACACCGGGTCGGGGAAGCCGAAGCGCTGCTTCAGCGACTGGCCACAGCTGTTGATCGATTCCATGTCGGCACCGTCGCGCTTGCACTGCTGGTCGAACGCCACCAGGAACGCATCCTTGCGCTGCACGAAGTCGTCGCCGCAGGTACGCATCTGCTTGATCCGCTCCAGGTCGTCCTGCACGGCGTTGGTCCCGTCCAGGCCGTACTGGCGAAGCTCTTCGGCAGTCAGCAGGCGCAGGCTGCGGTTGGGCACGGTCATCATCAGGTCGGCCACGCCTACCGCCACGCCATTGCGCTGCAGATAATCCTTCACGTTGTCATAGACCTCGTGCAGCTCGCGGTTGAGTTCCGCGCGCGAAGTGGCCTTGGAACTGATGCGCATCATGCGGTGGATGCCGACCTTGCCGGTCAACAGGCGGTTGTCGCCGGCAGCCAGCACGAACACGCAGGCGCTGTGGCAGATCGAGCCCTCGCGCACCCAGATGGTCCAGCCGGATTCGCCGATGCTGTCGCCGGCAACGATGGCCGATTCCACCTGGCCACCGCTGGAATCCAGATCCAGGATGCGCTTGTGGATCTGCAGCTCGTCGGCGACCACGGCCAGCCGCCACATCATCTCGGCAAACCCGGGGTTGATCTTGCCGTTGTAGCGCACGCGCAGCAGGCCACGCTCGGCGCACGGCGCCAGCGCCTGCTTCAGCTGTTCGCGCTGCAGGCCTTCCAGTTCAATGCCATCGCCGCCGTCGCCGGCGTAATCGGTGGTGCAGCTGACCCAGGCCTTGCCGTTTTCCAGCTGCGCCTGCGGCCAGGGCCGATCAGCCCGGCTGCGTGCCTGTGCCGGCGGTGGCGGCGCATCGGCGGCATTGATCGACACCATGTTTTCGCCATCGCTGGCCGGAGCCCGCGTGGCCTTGTCGGCAGCGGTTACGTTGCCAGGGTTCTCCAACTGGCTGCAGCCCGCCAGGGCCAGGCACAACAGGGGCAACCAGCGGAGTTTGGCGGACATCGGGCAACCGGATTCAGACAGGCAAGAACCACAGTCTACCCGTCCACGACGCGCATTCAGCGCCCGCCACTGAACCTGTTCTGACCCTCTGCCCCTGTCATTTCCCGTCCCAACGTCATCCGACATCCCCTCCACGCATGTCGTGGATCTACCGTATCAACCAAGGTCGCCCCCCCACCAACAGCCGCGTGAAACTGTCGAAGGCGGGGTGGGTCCGGTTGCAGGGGTGTCCGCGGCATGGATGCCGCGGCCAAGCTTACAGGGGTGAGGGCGCTTTGCTTGCGACGCACTGCTTCGCAAGCGCCCGAACGCACAGCCGCCAGCGGCTGGGCCGGGCCCCGGAGGGGGACTTGCAGCGTCCCCTGCAACCGGCCCCACCCCGCCATCCCACGGATAGCCCGCTGTTGCTGTTGCTGTTGAGGGTGCCGGGCGCAGCCCGGCCAAGCCCCTCCAGCATCCATGTCCGAATATGGCGAGTACTACCGCCCGCAGGCGCCTAGACTGGCGCCATGGATACCGCACTCGCCCTCGACACCGCCGCATGCGACCGTGCCCGCCTGGCCCGCGATGCACGCTTCGACGGCGTATTCTTCACCGCCGTGCGCAGCACCGGCATCTACTGCCGGCCGGTGTGCCCGGCGCCGCCACCGAAACCACGTAACATCACCTACTACCCCACGGCTGCTGCCGCTGCGTCGGCCGGCTATCGTCCCTGCCTGCGCTGCCGCCCCGAGCTGGCCCCGCTGGCACAACAGGCGCTGGCCGGACAGGCCGTGCAGCGTGCCCTCGCGCTGATCCATGCCGGCTTCCTGCAGGACCAGCCGGTGGCCGAGCTGGCGGGAAAGATCGGCCTCAGCGCACGCCAGCTGCAACGCCTGTTCGTCGAACGGCTGGGCGCAACGCCAGGGCAGATCCACGCAACCCATCGCCTGCTGCTGGCCAAGCAGCTGCTGACCGAAACCACGCTGCCGGTGACCGACGTGGCACTGGCCGCTGGTTACAACAGCCTGCGCCGCTTCAATACGGCGTTCCTGCAGGGCTGCGGCATGGCGCCCACCGTACTGCGTCGCCAACACCATCCGCTGGCCGCCGACGATGGCGGGCTGGTGCTGCGCCTGGGCTATCGACCGCCGCTGGATTTCCCCCGCATGCTGGCCTTCCTGCGTAAGCGCAGCCTGCCCGGCATCGAACTGATCGGGGAAGACAGTTACCAGCGCGTGTTGGGCACAGCCGAGCGCCCCGCCCTGCTGCGCGTCACCGCCGACCCGAAGCGGCCCGAGCTGCGCCTGCAACTGGGCGCGGTCGACCCACGCCTGATTCCGGACATCGTGCGCCGCGTGCGCCGTGTGTTCGACCTGGACGCCGACCTGCAGCAGGTGCACGCAGCGCTGGGCGACGAACCGCTGTTGGCGCGCGGCATCGCCGAGCGCCCCGGCCTGCGCGTGCTAGGCGGATGGGACGGCTTCGAGGTGGGCGTGCGCGCGGTACTGGGCCAGCAGGTCAGCGTGGCCGCGGCCACCACGTTCGCGCGCCGGCTGGTCGATGCCTACGGTGCGCACCTGCCCGGCATGCCGTCCGAATTCGACCGTCAGTTTCCAGCGCCGGACGTACTGGCCGACGCGCCGCTGGAATCGATCGGCCTGCCACGCAGCCGCGCCGCCACCGTGCGCGCCCTCGCCGCAGCCTGCGCGAGCGGCCAGCTGGACTTCGGGCCGGGGCAGGCACTGGAGGAATTCGTCGCCCGCTGCGTGGCCCTGCCCGGCATCGGCCCGTGGACGGCGCAGTACATTGCCCTGCGCGGGCTGGGCCAGCCTGATGCCTTCCCCGCCGGTGACCTGGTGCTGCAGCAGGTGCTGGGCCACGCGCAGGGCCAGCGTCTCAGCGAACGCGCCACCGAGGCCCGTTCGCAATCATGGCGACCATGGCGCGCCTATGCCGTGCTGCATCTGTGGCACCTGTCCGGCACTTTCGTTGGAGAACCCTCATGAACCTGTTGTTCGATCGCTTCGATACACCAATCGGTGAACTGACCATCGCCGGGGATGAGAATGGCCTGGCCCACGTTCTGTTCCCGGAAAACCGCCATCCTGCGCGCGGCCGCGAGCACTGGCATTACGCGCCCGGCGCATTGCCGGAGGCGCGCGAACAGTTGCTGCAGTACCTGCACGGTGAGCGCAGCGGTTTCGACCTGGCGCTGGCACCGCATGGCACGCCGTTCCAGCTGCGCGTCTGGCATGCGCTGGCGTTGATTCCCTTCGGCCAGACCTGGAGCTACCTGCAGCTGGCGCAGCAGCTGGGTCAGCCGACGGCGACCCGTGCGGTCGGCGCGGCCAATGGCCGCAATCCGTTGCCGATCGTGCTACCGTGCCATCGCGTGATCGGCAGCAACGGTACGTTGACCGGTTTCGGTGGCGGCCTGGAAACCAAAGCAGCGTTGTTGCGGCTGGAGCAGCGACAGGCACCGCTGTTTGCATGAGGGTTGGAGGCAGGGCTGCGCCCTGCACCCGCTACAAGCCAGAGCAACGTCAACGTCAACATCAACGTCCAAAGCGGGCTATCCGTGGGTGGTCGGGGCGGTGTCGGCTTGATTCGTTCCGGTAGATCCACGCCGTGCGTGGATGGAAGCATCCGCAATCTGTCTGGAGAAAAGCCCCCTTGTTGTTCAAGAGGGCGCGCCAAAAGCGCGGGGATAAGGTGAAATGCGCGGACACACCAGCGCGCCACAGGCGCGATGGCGTGTCTTGGGTACGTCATTGCTGCGGATTATCATGACCGGATGACTTCCGTACGCCTGACCTGCACGCTGGCGCTGCTGCTGCCCCTGGCCGCATGTACCACCACGCCCTCGCCTTCGACAACCATCGCTGCACCTGCCGCGGAGGCGAATACGCCGCCCGCCAGCCCGCCGAAACTGTTGCTGATTTCCATCGATGGCCTGCGCGCCGATGCGTTGGATCGCGGGCTTACCCCGAACCTGCAACGGATCATCGATGGGGGCGTGCGTGCGCGCTGGATGACGCCCTCCTATCCCTCGCTCACCTTCCCCAACCACTACACACTGGTCACCGGCCTGCGTCCGGACCACCACGGCATCATCAACAACAGCATGGACGATACCGCGCTCGGTCGCTTCGCGCTGCACGACCGCACTGCGGTGACCACCAGCGGATGGTGGGGCGGTGAACCGATCTGGGTCGGTGCCGAGAAGGTCGGTGTGCGCACCGCCACCACCTCATGGCCGGGCAGCGAAGCCGAGATCCAGGGCACACGGCCCAGCCAGTGGCGTATTTACGATGCCAAGGAACCGCTGGGGCAGCGTGCGCAGACGGTGCTCGACTGGCTGTCGCAGACCGATGCCGATGCGCCGCGCCTGACCACGCTGTACATGGAGCACGTGGACAAGGCCGGCCACAACTTTGGCCCCGAATCCAGGCAGTACACCGAGGCCATCGTGCACGCCGACCGGATCATCGGCCAGGTACTCGATGGCTTGCAGCAGCACGGTCTGTCCGACAGCACCAACGTGATCGTGGTCTCCGATCACGGCATGGCGCCGGTACCGGAGGGCCAGGTGATCGCCCTCGAATCGATGGTTGACCCTGCCATCGCGCGCAACGTCAGCGCAGGCCAGTCGGTCGGCTTCGCGCCGGAGGTGGGACGCGAAGCAGAGGCCGAGCGTGCCCTGCTCGGTCGCCACGCACACTACGAATGCTGGAAGAAGGAGAACCTGCCGGCCCGCTGGCATTACGGCACCCATCCGCGCGTGCCTGCCATCGTCTGCCAGATGGATGAAGGCTGGGACGCGCTGACGCGCGAGAAGATCGCCAAGCGCGAGCACGCCGATCGCGGCTCCCATGGCTACGACAACGCGTTGCCGTCGATGCGCGCAGTGTTCGTCGCCCGTGGCCCTTCATTCCGGCAAGGCCTGGTGATCGACGGTTTCGACAATGTCGACGTCTACCCGCTGCTGGTGCACCTGCTGCAGGTGCCGGAAGCGGCCAACGATGGCAACGCGCAGACGCTGCAGAAAACCCTGCGCTGATCGCGGCGCCATGCCCTGGCCATGGTCAAAAAAAAACGCGGCGCCGAGCGCCGCGTTTTTCTCTGGACCGGTCGGTCGGCGGATCAGCCGGCCTTGGCCACTGCCTTCTTGGCCACAGCCTTCTTCGCCGGAGCCTTGGCCACGGTCTTCTTGGCAACCGGGGCGGCGGCGCCTACGGCGACCTTGCTCGCGGTGTGCGAACGGGCGTTGCCGTAGCTGGCGTTGTAGCGCTTGCCCTTGGCGGTCTTGCGGTCACCCTTACCCATGTCTTCAACTCCTCAAATGTGAAATCTGGTTACCCCGTACTGACACGGGTTCGGCGGGGCCGCCTTGCTGGGCGCCCCCGCGCACGATCGGAAAGCCTACCACGTAGCGCCTAGTGCGCGCAGCTGGCGTCATGCACGTGGCCGTGGTTCAGGCGCAGGTTGACCAAGTGCGCGATGCCGACCAGCAGCCCGCCCAAGGTCATCACCACCGCATGCGGCACCGCGTTGTGGTGCAGCGGGTCGTACAGCACGCCGGCCCACAAAGCGACCAGGCCGGGAATCAGAAACGCCAGCGCACGCAGCGCGCCGTGCCGCCGATAGCCCCAGACCAGGCTGAACAAGCCCAGCAGGGTCACGAACACCACCAGCGCCTTCTCCACGCCATCACTGAGCCAGAAAGACAGGCCCAGCGAGGGGGCAGCGGCCAGCAGCAGCGGAATGACCGCGCAATGCACCGCGCACAGCATCGAACCGGTGGCGCCGAAGCGATCGAGCAGGTGGCGCAGGCGTGAGGGCAAAGGCATGACTTCCAGCAGGGCGGCGAATCGTTATGGAATAATATAACATCGATCCCCGAACCGCACGGTTCTCTCCCCCTGTCCCGCCGACGGGATTCGTGCGCCACCCGATTGATATATTGTAACAAAGGACCGCCCATGCCCTCCCACCACCCTCGTTTCAAGCCGCATTCCCTGGCCCTGGCGCTTGCTGCGCTGCTGCCCTCCGTCGCCTTTGCAGCCTCCGACGATGATTCGCATCGTGACCGCCACCTGACCGAGCTGTCCTCGGTGCAGGTCACGGCATCGCCGCTGCAGGGTGATGCCGAATCGCTGGCGCGCCCGGTTGAAGTGCTGGCCGGTGAGCGCCTGGACGAGCAGAAGGCCGGCACCCTCGGCGACACCGTCGCCAAGCTGCCCGGCGTGCAGAGCACCTTCTTCGGCCCCGGCGTCGGCCGCCCGATCATCCGTGGCCAGGAAGGCCCGCGCGTGGCCGTGCTGTCCAACGGCATGGGCAACATGGACGCCTCTACCGTCAGCGCCGACCATGCCACCAGCATCGAGCCGTTCCTGGCCGACCAGATCGAAGTACTGAAAGGCCCTGCGACGCTGCTGTTCGGCAGCGGCGCGATCGGCGGCGCGGTGAACGTGGTCGATGGACGCATTGCGCGCGAACTGCCGGACCGTCCGCTCAGCGGCCGCGCCGAGCTGCGTGGCAATTCGGTCAACGACGAACGCAGCGGCATGTTCCGCCTGGACGGCGTGAGCGGCAATGTCGTGCTGCACGTGGATGGCCTGGTGCGCAATGGCGATGATTTCCGCATTCCCGGCTACGCGGTGATCGACGGCCTGGAAGACCACCACGATGACCACGACCACGCGGGCGAGGAAGGTGAAGAGCCGCGTCGCGGCCGCCTGGACAACAGTTCCATCCGCACTCGCGCCGGTGGCGTCGGCGCCACCTGGCTGGGCGAAGGCGGCTACTTCGGCGCCTCGGCCAGCACCTACCGCACCAACTACGGCATCCCCAACGGCGCCCACGTGCATGCTGACGGCGATGGCCACGACCATGGTCACGACCACGACCATGGCGAGGAGGAGGAAGGTGAAGAGCACGACGTGCGCATCGACATGGTGCAGAACCGCTTCGAGACCAAGGCCGGCACCTACAACCCGGTATCGTTCCTGAAGAACGTCAACGCGCGCGTGGCCTACACCGACTACGAACACGTGGAGCTGGAAGCCGGCACGCCGTCCACCCGCTTCACCAACCGCGGCATCGAAGGCCGCCTGGAAGCGGTGCAGCAGCAGATCGGCGGCTGGGACGGCGCCTTCGGCCTGCAGTTCGGCAACAGCGATTTCGGCGCCAAGGGCGAAGAAGCGTTCGTGCCCGATACCGGAACCAAGAACATCGGCCTGTTCGTTCTGCAGGAAAAGCAGTTCGGCCCGTTCAAGCTGGAACTGGGCGGTCGCCACGACCAGGTCAAGCTGGACCCCACCGGCGATTACCGCCGCCGCAAGTTCGACGCGACCAACCTGTCGGCCGCCGGTATCTGGAAGCTCAACGATGCGGTCGACCTGCGCATCGGCGTGGACAGCTCCGAGCGTGCACCGACCAATGAGGAGCTGTACGCCGCGGGTGCGCACATCGCCACCCGTTCGCTGGAAATCGGTGATGCCAACCTGAAGACCGAGCGCGGCCAACGCATTGAACTGGGCATCCACACCCACAGCGAGCGCCTGGACTTCTCTGCCGCGATCTACCAGACCAGGTTCAAGGACTTCATCTACCTGGCCGACACCGGCATCACCGAAAGCCTGCCGGTGCGCAGCTGGACCCAGCAGGACGCGGTGTTCAAGGGCGCCGAGGCCGAAGCGCTGGTGCACCTGTTCGAAGGCGGCGCCGGCGATTGGGACCTGCGCGTGTTCGGCGACTACGTACAGGCCAAGCTGGACGGCAACGGCAGCCGCACCCTCGACATCGCCGTGCCGCACGGCGACCACAACCACAACTACAGCGTGGAACTGGCCAACACCGGTTACCTGCCGCGCATCGCCCCGGCCCGTGTCGGCGCCGACCTGCGCTGGGCGAAGGATGGCTGGCGTGCCTCGGTGGGCGCGGTGCGTTACAGCCGGCAGAAGGACGTTGCGCAGAACGAGGAGCCGAGCAACGGCTACACCCTGGTCGATGCGCACCTGGCCTACCGCTGGGACCGCAGCGACAGCAACAGCTACGAGTTGTTCCTGGATGGCAGCAACCTGACCAACCGCGAAGTGCGTCCGCATACCTCGCTGCTGAAGGATTACTCGCCGCTGCCGGGTCGTGGTGTCGCCTTCGGGATCCGCGCGTTCTTCTGATGAGGCATCCACGCATGGCGTGGATCTACTGAAGTGCATCCGCGCGTGGTGTGGATTTACTGACTTTGACGGCGGCATGCTGTCGTTCTCTCCCGGGGGGCCAGGTTGGCCCCCCGTCTTTTTTGATGACCTCGATCGACCCTCACGCATCCGTCACAAAGATGTGCGTACGACAACAAGCGGACAATCCCGTCGCCATTCGTCTCTCGCCATCCGGACATTTGTGTCCGAAAATGAAGCCATGACCACCCAACGCGCCGATGCCGCTGCCCGCCGAGCCCTCATCCTCGATGCTGCCGACCATGTGTTCGGCCAACACGGCGTTACCGCGCCGCTGGACCTGGTGGTCGAGCGTGCCGAAGTCGGCCGCGCCACCCTGTATCGGAATTTTCCTGACCGCACCGCGCTGATCCAGGCGCTGCTGCAGCGCACGGTCGACCGCATCCGCCGCCAGGTCGAGCAGCTTGGCGACCGCGACGACGCCCTGTTCGAAGTGTTCGAGGGTATGGCCCAGCGCATCGTCGATTCGCCGGCACTGGCCGATTACTGGCGCGCGGTCGATTCGGACGTGCCGGCCATGCGCACCGCACGCGAGACCGTGCGCGACCTGCTGGAAGCCCCCATCGCCCGCGCCAAGGCCGCTGGCCTGTGCCGGCCCGACCTGGAGAAGACGGATATTTCACTGATCTCGGGCATGCTGGGGGCGGCCCTGCGCGGCAAGACCCGCGATGAGCGCGCCCAGCTGGCCGGGCGTGCCCTGCAGCTGCTGCGCGGGGGACTCCAGGGAGCAGCCAACGGGGAACGCTGATGGTGCAGCCGTACCTCAAGCCGGTTCCGGATTGGGAGGAGCACGAGAAGCCGACCATGCCCGGTTCGGCATCGATGCCCTGGCACCCGCCCTATCGGCGTGCAGCCTATGCACTGGTGTCGTTGCTGGTGGCCGTCACCGGTGGCCTTGGCAACGCGCTGGTAACGGCCAACCTGCCCTTCCTGCAGGGGCAACTGGCACTCACTCCCACTCAGGGCAGCTGGCTGGTGGCTGCCTACGCCATGGTCAACGTGACCGCCAACCTGCTGGCCTTCAAGTTCCGCCAGCAATACGGCATCCGCCTGTTTGCCGAGATCGGCCTGGGGCTGTACGCGGCGCTGGCGGTGCTGCACCTGTTCGTCGGCAGTTTCGAGACCACCATGCTGACCCGCGCCGCCAGCGGTTTCGCCGGCGCGGCCTGCTCGACGCTGGGGACGCTGTACATGCTGCAGGCGCTGCCACGGCGATTCACCGGCAACCTGCTGGTGATCGGCGTCGGCCTGTCGCAGCTGGCGGTGCCGATTGCCTGGATCGTCTCGCCCGGCCTGGTCGATACCGGCCAATGGCACCAGCTGTATTCGTTCGAAGCGGGGCTGGCGCTGTGCGCGTTTGCCGCCGTGGTCGTGCTGAAGCTGCCGCCGGGCATCCAGGTCAAGGCCTTCGAACCGCTGGATTTCCTCACCTTCGCCCTGCTCGCGCCTGCCGTCGCCCTGCTGGTGGTGGTGCTGGCCCAGGGCTACACGCGCTGGTGGTTGAACACGCCGTGGCTGGGCTGGGCGCTGATCGCCTCCATCGTGCTGACCACCACCGCACTGATCATCGAACACTACCGGCGCAACCCGCTGCTGCAGATCCGTTGGCTGTCGACCCTGCCGGTGATGCACTTCATCGTCGGCGCCTTCCTGATCCGCTTCCTGACCACTGAACAGTCCTACGGCGTGGTCAACCTGATGCGCACCCTGGGCATGGGGCCGGACCAGATGCGGCCGCTGTTCGTAGTGATCCTGGCCGGGGTGGTCACCGGCATCGCCGGTGCGTCACTGACCTTCGGCCCGAAGCGCCTGATTGCGCAGTTGCTGATGGCGATCCTGCTGCTGGGTGCCGCCGCGTTCTTCGACCAGCACCGCACCAGCCTGGATCGCCCGCACGACTTCTACATCAGCCAGTTCCTGGCGTCGGTGGGCGCCGGCATGTTCATGGGCCCGCTGATCATGCTCGGCATTTCCGCCGCGTTGAAACAAGGCGTGGACCACATGATCACCTTCCTGGTGACATTGTCGATCACGCAGACGCTGGGCGGACTGGCCGGCTCGGCCGTGCTGGGAACATTCCAGCTGCATCGCGAGCAGCTGTATTCCAGCGCGCTGACCAGCCAGCTTGATCCAGCCGACCCGGTGGTGGCACAGCGCCTGCGCATCCAGCAGCAGCTGTACGCAGCGCAGATCACCGACCCGGTGCTGCGCAGTGCCCAGGGCAGCGCGCAGCTGGCGCAGACCACCCGCCGCGAAGCCAACGTGCGAGGCTTCAACGATGTATTCACCCTGAGCGGCTGGCTGGCAATCGGTTTCCTGTGCTGGTTGCTGCTGCTGTCGCTGCGTACCGCCGTACGCAAACAATGGCGCAAGCGCCATCCTTCCTCCCCCGCTGCGGCTGCGACCGCGGCACCGCGCTGAGTCCACCGCCATGCCTCCCGTCCCGCCCCGTCCAGACGACACCGACGCTGCCGAGAACGTCACCCCGCCGCCRCCCACCGATGCGGCACCGGCGGCGACGCCTGCCGCGCCCGCCGCCGCGCCGAAGTACCTCAAGCCGAGTTCGCGCAGCGTGGTGGTGATGGTGGTGGTGGCCCTGCTGGGCATCGCGCTGATCCTGCGCGCCTGGCACCTGTGGCCGTTCACCAGCAGCGTGATGGTGACCGACAACGCCTACGTGCGCGGGCAGATCACGGTGATGGCGCCGCAGGTGAACGGCTACGTGACCGACGTGCTGGTGAAGGACTTCCAGCACGTGAAGCAGGGCGAGCCGCTGCTGCGCATCGACGACCGCATCTACGCGCAGCGGGTGGCGCAGGCGCAGGCCACGCTGGACAGCGCGCGCGCGGCCCTGGCCAATTCGGACCAGTCGCAGGCGCAGAACCGCGCGCAGATCGCTGCAGCGCAGGCCACGCTGTCGGCCGGCCAGGCCGAGCTGCAGCGCTCGCGCAACGAGGCCAAGCGCTACGAGGAACTGGCGGCGCAGCAGCTGGTGTCGATCAACGACCGCGACAAGTTCCGCACCAGCCAGGCCTCGGCGCAGGCCAGCGTGCAGCAGTCGCAGGCGCAGATCCGCATCGCCGAAGAAACCCTGGTCTCGACCCAGGTCTCGCGCAAGAGCCTGGAAGCGCAGGTGGAAAGTGCGCAGGCACAGCTTGAGCTGGCCCGCATCGACCTGGCCAATACGGTGATCCATGCGCCGCGCGACGGGCAGATCAGCGAAGCCAGCGTGCGCGTGGGACAGTACGTAGCCGCCGGTTCGCAGCTGCTGTTCCTGGTGCCCGACGCATTGTGGGTGGTGGCCAACTACAAGGAAGGCCAGACCTGGCAGATGAAGATCGGGCAGCCCGCCTCGTTCTCGGTGGATGCGTTCCAGGGCCAGGTGCTGCGCGGACGGGTGGAGCAGATCGCGCCGGCCACCGGATCGGAGTTCAGCGTGCTGCGCCCGGACAATGCCAGCGGCAATTTCACCAAGGTGGTGCAGCGGCTGCCGGTGCGTATCTCGATCAACGGGGACCAGGAACTGGCGGCGCGGTTGCGGCCGGGCATGTCGGTGATCGTGCGGGTGGATACCGCGACCAAGCCGATGGACTAGGGCGCCGGCCCGGTGGAGTCGAGCCATGCTCCATGCTCGGCTGCATTGTTGTGAAATGGGGTCAGATCCTTTGCCACTGGCAAAGGGATCTGACCCCAATCCCGAGGAAGCCGACCAGCGGCCGGCCCTACCCTCGCATCAACCTGCGCAGCGGGCGCAGAGTCCGTGTACTTCCAATGTCTGTGCCTGCGGTTGGAAGCCGAGCTCCTTGGCCCGCTTTTCCAGCTGGGTCACGATCTCGCGGTCTTCCAGTTCCACCGCGCTGTGGCAGCTGTTGCAGATCAGGAACGGCACCGAATGGGCCGCACTGCTGGGGTGGTGGCAGGCCACGAAGGCATTGACCGATTCCAGCTTGTGCACGAAGCCATTGGCCATGAGGAAGTCGAGCGCGCGGTACACGGTGGGCGGGGCGTCAGCACCCACACCCTTGCCGTTGCGCACCCACTCCAGCAGCTCGTAGGCCTTGACCGGCTTGCCGGCCTCGGCGATCAGCTTGAGCACGTTGGCGCGGATGGGGGTAAGGCGCAGCCCGCGCTCGCGCGAGACACGCTCGACCACCGCCACGAAATCAGAAGCGTCGTGGACATGGTGGTGCGGGGCCGTACAGGCGGTTTTGGCGGACATGCGCGTTCTCCAGTTCGGGCGTGGGCCGCAGGGCTCAGGCCGTTGCTACCTTGGTGATGGCCACATCGATGCGTTTCAAGGCCTGCTCGCGGCCGGCCAGGTACACGGTATGGGAAATGTCAGGGCTGACCTGGGTGCCGGTGATGGCCACGCGCAGCGGCTGGGCGACCTTGCCCATGCCCATTTCCAGCGCGGCGGCTGCATCGTGCAGGGCCACGCCAACGGCTTCGGCGGTCCACTCCGGCAGGGCCGCCAGCAGCTCGCGGGCCTTGCCCAGCGGCAGTTCCGCACCGACCTTGAAGTGCTTGGCCACGGCCGCTTCATCGTATTCGTTCAGCGGCTGGTACCAGACCACGGCCTTCTCGGCCATTTCCTTCAGGGTCTGCACGCGCTCGCGGAGGGCGATCACCACGTCCACCGGCGCCGGGCCAGCGGCCACATCCAGGCCCAGCTTCTGCAGCTGGTAGACCAGGTGCGGCACGATCGCGGCCGGCTCCTCGGTCTTCAGGAAGTGCTGGTTGACCCAGCCCAGCTTGGCCATGTCCAGGCGCGAGGCCTTGGAATTGCAGTCCTTCACATCGAACAGGTCGATCAGTTCCTGGCGGCTGAACAGTTCCTGGTCACCGTGCGACCAGCCCAGCCGGGCCAGGTAGCTCAGCAGTGCATCAGGCAGGTAGCCGGCGTCCTTGTACTGCATCACGTCGGCCGCGCCGGTGCGCTTGGACAGCTTGGCGCCCTGCTCGTCCAGGATCATCGGCATGTGGCCGAACTTCGGCACCGGTGCGCCGATGCCTTCGTACAGGTTGATCTGGCGCGGGGTGTTGTTGATGTGGTCGTCGCCACGGATGACTTCGGAGATCTTCATGTCCCAGTCGTCCACCACCACCGCGAAGTTGTAGGTGGGGTAGCCGTCCGGCCGGAAGATGACCATGTCATCCAGCTCGCTGTTGGCGATCTCGATGCGGCCCTTGATCAGATCATCGAACACCACCGTGCCTTCAAGCGGGTTCTTGAAGCGGATGACGCGGTTCGGGTCGTCCCTGTACGGCAGGGCCTGCTCGCGGGCAGCGCCGTTGTAACGCGGCTTTTCCTGCCTGGCCATCGCGGCCTCGCGCATGGCGTCCAGCTCTTCGCGGGTCTCGTAGGCGTAGTACGCCTTGCCGTCGGCGATCAGCTGCTCGGCCACTTCCTTGTACCGGGCGACGCGCTCGGTCTGGTAGAACGGGCCTTCGTCGTAGTCCAGGCCCAGCCACTCCATCGCCTCCAGGATCGCATCGATCGCGCCCTGGGTGCTGCGTTCACGGTCGGTGTCCTCGATGCGCAGCACGAACTCGCCGCCACGATGGCGGGCCTCCAGCCAGCAGTACAGCGCGGTGCGGGCGCCACCGATATGCAGGTAGCCGGTGGGACTGGGGGCGAAGCGGGTGCGGCAGGTCATGGAGGGCTCGAGGAACGGGTATCCCCCGATTTTACCAGCCCTCCGCCCCCTGCGGAAAAAGGGGGCGGAGGGGGTCAAGTCGCTATTGCCGCGCTTCCGGGAGAACGCCGATGCAACGGAGGGGAAATACGACTTGATCCCCTCCGTCCCCTTTTCAGGGCTCGGGCTTGCGCGGGAACGGCTGCTCGCGCATGGCGGCGTGGTAGGCGAAGGAGGCGACGATGGCGGCGGCCTGCTTCAGGTCTTCCGGTTCGGCGTGGTCCCAGGTGTCCAGGTGGCTGTGGTGGACGTTGCTGAAATAGTCCAGCTTGTCCTGGATGAACTGGAAGCCCGGCAGGCCGATGCGATCGAAGCTGATGTGGTCGGTGCTGCCGGTGTTGCGGGTGGCCACGGTGGTTGCACCCACGTCATGGAACGGGGCGAGCCAGGCTTCGAAGATCGGCATCGCCGCCAGGTTTTCCTGTGCGTAGATGCCACGGAAGCGGCCCGAGCCGTTGTCCATGTTGAAGTAGACCTGGAACTTGCCGTAGTCGCGGGTCTTCTGCAGGGCACCGGTCGGTTCGCGCAGCGAGGCCGGCAGCGCTTTCTGCGCCGGGTCGGTGGGCTCGGGGAATCGACCGAAGTGCTTGGCCACGTAGGCCTGCGAACCGATCAGTCCCTGTTCCTCGCCACTCCACAGCGCAACCCGGATGGTGCGCTTGGGCTTGGCGCCGCTGGCCTTGAGGATGCGCATGGCCTCCATCATCACCGCCACGCCGGCGGCGTTGTCGGCCGCGCCGGTGCCGCTGTGCCAGGAATCCAGGTGCGCGCCGATCATCACCACCTCGTCCGGCCTGCTGCTGCCACGGATCTCGGCCAGGGTGTTGTAGCCGGGCTGGTCGGCCTCGTCGGTGAAGCGTGCGGCCACATCCACGCGCAGGCGCACGCTCTGCTTGGCTTCCAGCGCGCGTACCAGCGGATTGAAGTGCTCGGCGATCATCGCCAGTTCGGGAATGCCGACCGCTTCGCCGGCCTTGCGCGAGCCGCCACCGGCCACGCGGATGATGCCGTTGTCCCAACTGCTGATGCTGATCGAGGCCAGCGCGCCTTCTTCAACGAAGAATGCGTTGACCTTCGCCGCCAGCGCCTGCTTCTCCTGGTATTCCTTGACCCGCTTGGCGCGGTCGGCGGCCACGTCCTTGTCCTTGGGCAGGGTGAATTCCTGCAGGCCTTCCAGCGAGGTGGCGTCGTGCCGGTGCGAATCGGCGTCGGTGCCGCGCTTGTATTCGCGTGCCTCGCCCAGCAGCAGGATCTTTCCACGCAGCTTGCCGCGATATTTCTCGATGTCCTCGGGCTTCTTGATGTCCACCTGCAGCAGGTCGCCCTCGACCGGGCCGTTGGTGCCCGGCGTCCACGCCTTGGGCAGCGCATGCAGTGGCTGCACGCGATCGCCCAGCATCTCCACGCTGGCCGAGGTGAATTCCCAGCCACGGCCGAATTCGTCGAAGGCTTCGTCATGGACATTGTCCAGCTTCCATTCGCTGAACTTGCCGCGGGTCCAGGCGTTGGCACGCCCCATCGCCGGCGAATTGGTCAGGCGCGGCCCGATGCGTTCGGTGAGGTAGCTGAAGGTATCCATCACCTGCGACTTGTGGAACGCCTGCTGGCGGATCTTGCCGACCATGTCCAAGTCCACCGGCTCGCGCTGCTGCGCCACCGCATTGCCACCCATCGCCAGCGCTACTGCCAGCACGCCCCACTTCAGCCCGCTCCACGTCAACACGCCGCACCCCTGCCCTTCGGCTCGATCATCATCCGGTCGAGTCTAGCCAGCCGGGGGCCCCGGCCCCCGTCCCATCGGTCATGGGCATCTGGTAGATCCACGCCACGCGTGGATGGGCCTTCCCACCGAAGAGCGGTGCGGACCAAGGTCCGCCCACCAGAGGCCCCGTAGATCCACGCCATGCGTGGATGGGCCTTCCGCTGTCACCCCTTCCACCCCAGCCACAGCTGCGCGCGTTCGGGCAACAGCAGCAGCCAGTGCCGCTGGTCGATGCTGCTGCAACCAAACACCGCCGCATGTTCCGGCCAGTCTGCCGGCAACCCGTCGATGCCGATCTCCGACAATGCCGCCGCCCCGGCCTTCCATGGCCGGTAACGGGGCACCTTGCCGGCGAGCGCGCCGCGTCCGTGCCGCGCCTCCCGCAACCAGTCCAGCCCGCGCCGGTGCAATCCTTCGCAGGTGACGGCGGCCAGCTGGAAGCGGACCAGGCCGGGCGCGATCCGTGCCCCCGGCAAGGCCGCCAGTACCCCATGGGCCTGCAGCAGTGCATCCACCTCCAACAGCGCGGGAATGCCCTGTCGTGCCCGTTGCTGCAATCCTTGGCGCCAGCCCATGGCGTGCTCCTTACTTCTGCTCGGCCAGGGCGTACCAGTCAACCCGACGGGTCACCCACATCGCCAGCGCGAGGATCACGAACAGCAGCAGCGACCCCATCAGCAGTGCATTGTTTTCCGAGACCAGCAGCCCATACAGCGCGCCGTACAGCACCGTCAGCATTGCGGCGAAGCCCAGGCCCCGCTTCCAGTGACCCAGCACATTGGCCAGGTACACCGCCTGCAGGCTGATGCAGGCCAGCGCGGAAACCAGGTAGGCCTGCCAGAAGGCGATGTGCTCGGACAGGCTGATCAGCAGCAGGAAGAAGATCGCCAGCGCCAGGCCGACCATCAGGTACTGCAGCGGGTGGATGCGCAGCGACTTGATCAGTTCGAACAGGATGAAACCAACGAACGTCAGCACCACGAACAGCACGCCGTACTTGGAAGCGCGGTCGGCCTGGGTATAGGTATCGACCGGGTCGACCAGCGAAACCTGCACCGCCTGCGCATCCAGGTCATCGCCCTCGCGCAGTCGCTGCTGTGCGTCCGATGCCAGCGAGGACACGGCCCAACGTGCATCGAAGCCCTGCGCATCCACACGCCGCTCGTTCGGCAGGAATGCACCGGCAAACGACGGGTGCGGCCAGCTGGACCGCAGCGCGATCTGGTTGTCATCGCCCACCGGCACCACCGACAGCGAGCGGCTGCCATCGAGCTGCAGTTCCAGTTCCACGCTGCTGGCCGCCAAGGTGCCTCCGGTGCGGGCAATGCCGGCAATCGGTGCATGCAGCCCACGGCCCAGTGCGGATGCGCCGGCCACGCCCGGCAGCAGCTTGACCTGCTGCCCATCAACCCGCAGGTTCGGCGTACCGACCAGGCCACGCGCATCGGACACGCCCAGCGCAATGTAGGCGTCGCCATAGGTCATGCCATCGTGCTCCGGGTAGTCGTCCTCGCTGAAGGTCGCCTTGAGCTGGCCATTCCAGCTGTATACCGGCACCTTGAACAGGCCGACCGAGCGCTGGCTGGGCAGCAGCTCGCCACTGATCTGCAGGGTGGCCGGCGGCTGCAACCAGTAACCCTGGGTGGTCTGCAGCTCCGTCTTCTTGTTGCCCTGCGCATCGACCACTTCCACCTGCTCGCGCTTGGACCATGGCACCACGCGCACCGGCCCGACCACGCGCTGGGTACCGGCACGGCTTTCGGCCACCCGCGAGTAGGCCTCTTCGCGATAGGCGCTGCGCTCGGTGATGACGCTGCGGATCAGGAACAGCGGGATCAGCAGCAGCAGGATCAGGCCGCCGACAATGGCGAACCGCAGCAGCATCTTCAGGGATTTCATCGTCCGTCCTCGTTGGAGAGGACTGCAGGATGGACGGCTGCGGTGAGCAGGGTTTGTGGCGAATTTGAAGCGGGTGTGAAGTCAGCGCCGCAGACGCTGGCCCGGTATCGCCAGCGGCAGCCACAGGCTGGCCACGGTGCCGCCGCCTTCGCGCGGCTGCAGGCTGGCGCGGCCGTCATGCAGGCGCACGACTTCCTGCACGAAGGGCAGGCCGAGGCCGGAACTGCGGCGGCCAGTGCCGGGTCGGGCCAGCGAATAGAAGCGCTCGAACACGCGCTCGCGTGCGTAATCGGGAATGCCCGCGCCACGGTCGGCAACCTGCAGGCGTACGCCCTGCCCGTCCAGTTGGGCATCCAGCTGCACCTGTGCCCCGGGTGGCGAGAACGCAATGGCGTTGTCGATCAGGTTGTGCAGCGCCTGTCGCAGCAGATAACCATCGCCCTGCACGCGCAGGTCGGGCACCTCGTCGATATGCAGCTGGACACCTGCGGCCTGCGCGCGCACCTGCGCCGCCGCCGCGGCTTCCTGCAGCAGCACCGGCAAGGCGATCGGATCACGGGTCTGCAACCAGCCGTGCTGCTCGACCTCGGCCAGCGCCAGCAGCTTGTCGATGGTTTCGGTCAGCCGTTCCTGCTGGTCGACGATGCTGCGTGCGAAATGCGTACGGTCGGCGTCGGCCATCGGCTCCTGCAGCAGTTCGGCGGCACCGCGTATCGCCGCAAGCGGGCTTTTCATCTCGTGGGTCAGCGATTGCACGTACTGCTCGACGTACGCTTTGCCTTCCAGCTTGCGCCGCATGGTCTCCAGCGCCTGGCCAAGATCGCCGATCTCGTCGCTGCGCCGCTTCGGCGGCGGCACCGGTTCACCGGCGCTGACCGCGCGCGCATAGCGGCTGAGCTGGCCCAGGCCGTTGGTCAGCCACATCGTCACCAGCACGCCCACCAGCGCCGACAGGCCGATCAGCCACGCACCGCGCTCGATGATGGCGCGCTGGCTGGCGGCAATGAACGGATCGATGCTGCGGTTGGGCTGGGCCAGGCTGAGCACGCCGATCAAGGTGCTGCCATCGACCGGGTCGTACACCGGCGCGGCCACGTGCATCACCGTATTGCTGTCATCGCCCGGCGTTTCCGGGCTGGAGCGCGCACCGTATTCGCCGCGCAGGGTGCGATAGACATCGTTCCAGCGCGAATTGTCGCGGCCCACGTCGCGGCCCAGCGAATCGTAGATCACGATGCCCTTGGCGTCGGTGATCGTCACCCGGTAGTCCAGCGCACGCTTGGGGAAGCGCCAGACCATCGCCTTCAGGTCGCGCTGCCGGGCCTTGGCCAGGTTGCGGGTGAAAGTGCCGTTGCGGATGGTGCCGGCCTTGACGTCGGCGGCGGCCATCTCCGCCAGCACGTTGGCCGCATCCACCAGGGTCGATTCCATCGCCTGGCGCACGCCCGGCTTCACTTCGTTGACGAACACGCGCATCACGAAGAACGCGGCGATGCCAACGATCAGGAAGAACCCCAGGAACAGTTTCAGGACCAGACGCACGCGTCAGACCTCCAGGGCGTAGCCGAGGCCGCGATGGGTGCGGATCGGCTCACCGCTGGCGCCGGCCGCACGCAGCTTGGCGCGCAGCGTCTTGACGTGGGTGTCGACGGTGCGGTCGGCACTGTCGGCGGCGCTGTCCCAGCCACGGTCCATCAACTGGGCACGGCTGAGGATCGCGCCGGGGCGCTGCAGCAGCGCTTCCAGCAACGCATATTCATAACGGGTCAGATCCAGCGCGTTTCCCTGGAAGCGGATGCGGCGGCCTTCGCGGTCGATGGCGAAGGCACCGTGTTCCTGCCAGCCGGTCTCGGCGCCCGGGGCGGCCGGAACGGGCGTGGCACGCCGCAGCCGGGCACGCACCCGCGCCACCAGCTCGCGCGGCGAGAACGGCTTGGCCATGTAGTCGTCCGCCCCCAGCTCCAGGCCCAGTACGCGGTCGAGTTCGTCGTTGCGGGCGGTCAGGAAGATCACCGGCACCTGCGCCACCGGCCCCGGCAGGGCCCGCAGCCGGCGGCAGACCTCGAAACCACTGAGGTCCGGCAGGCCGACATCCAGCACCACCAGGTCGATATCGCCGGCCTGCAGCTGCTGCAGCGCCTGCCCGCCCAGCAGGCAATGGCTGGCGGCATAGCCTTCGCTGCGCAGCGCATAGAGCACGGTTTCGGCGATGGCCGCTTCGTCTTCGACCACCAGGACATGGGTAACAGGGGCTGTCATGGCGCGCAGCATAGCCGCTGCGGCCCTTGCCCCGTACACTGCCGCCCATGAACTATCGCCACGCCTTCCACGCCGGCAACCACGCCGATGTCCTCAAGCACATCGTGCAGCTGGCCCTGATCGACAGCTTCAAGCGCAAGGACAGCCCGTTCTTCGTGCTCGACACCCACGGCGGTGCCGGCCGTTACCTGCTGGCCAGCGAAGAAAGCCGCAAGACCCTGGAAGCCGAATCCGGGGTCATGCGGCTGATGGCCCAGCCCAAGCTGCCGGAGGTGGTCGAGCGCTACCTCAAGGCGGTGCAGGCCGACAATCCGGTCGGCGCGATGATCGCCTACCCCGGCTCGCCGCTGCTCAGCGCGCAGGCCATGCGCCCGCAGGACCGCATGGCGGTGTGCGAGCTGCAGGAGGACGAAGCCGCGTCGCTGAAGACCCTGTTCGCCCATGACAGCCGCGTCGGCGTGCACCCCGGTGACGGCTATGCGCTGCTGCGCTCGCTGCTGCCGCCCAAGTCCAACGGTGCCAAGATCGGCCGCGGCCTGGTCCTGATCGACCCGCCCTACGAAGCCCAGGATGCCGAGTACCAGGCGATCCTTGCCGCGCTGGCCGAGACCCTGGCGCGCTGGCCGCAGGCCACCTGTGCGGTCTGGTTCCCGATCAAGCAGCGCCGCACCATCCTGCATTTCCTGCGCAAGGCCACCGCACTGCCGGTGAAGTCGGCGATGACCATCGAGTTCCTGGTCCGCCCGGACGACTCCCCGCTGCGCCTCAACGGCAGCGGCATGCTGGTGCTCAATGCTCCCTGGCAGTTCGACCGCGTGGTCGGCCCGGCCCTGCCGGCCCTGCGCCAGCATCTGGGCGAGCCTGGCGCCAGCACCCGCCTGGACTGGCTGAAGACGGCCGAATAAGGGCCTTCACGAGGCTGTACGACCGTGAGCCTTTCGTTCACGGAATGCAGCCCCGGTGATGACACAATCGATGGACCACCAAGGAATCACCCGGTATGGCCACTCGCAACCGCATGCCGCCCTGGCATGAGATCTTCAAGGCTCCCAGCGGCCACGAGCTGCTGATCCGCCCCATCCGCCCGGAAGATGGCGCGCCGCTGCAGGCCGCCTTCAGCCTGTTCGGGCCGGAAGAAATCCGCGACCGCTTCCTGCAGTCGGTGACCGAGCTGTCGCCGGAAACCACCCAGCGCCTGACCCATCCCAACCCGAAGACCGAGATCACCCTGGTCGCCGCCGAGTCGCTGCCGGCCGGTGAGGCCGTGGTCGGCGCGGTGGCCCGTGCCTCGATCATCCCCGGTACCCGCGAAGCCGAGTACGCGATCCTGATCAGCCGCTTCCTGATCGGCCAGGGCCTGGGCCGCCAGCTGATGCGCAAGCTGGTGAAATGGGGCCGCGGCAAGTACCTGGACCGCCTGTATGGCGATGTCGCCGCCGAGAACGAGCCGATGAAGCAGCTGGCCGCCTCGCTGGGCTTCAAGCCGGTCCCCCATCCGAACGGGGCCGAAGGCCTGGTGCGGATGGTGCTGGAACTGGACAACTGACGGCAGCGCCGGGCCCTGCCCGGCACGCGTTCCGGTAGTGCCGGCTACTGTGGCCGGCTCCACCGATTCCCCGCAGCATCATGAGCTGCCGGCCAGCGGCCGGCACTACCCAGCGGGCTTCGATCGGGCTTCTGCTAAAATCCGCGGTTCATGTCGCGTACTCAATACCCCGCCCCGCCGCTGCCACGTGCCGGCCAGCTTCGCGCCTGGTGGCGCGCCCCCGCCTCGCCCACTGCCCTGGCCTGGTATCTGGCCCAGGCAGCGCGCACGCATGACGCCCCGATACTGGTGGTGGCCCGTGACAACCACGGTGCCAACCAGATCGAAGCGGATCTGCATACCCTTCTGGGAGGCGACCCGAGCCTGCCGGTGGTGGCGTTCCCGGACTGGGAGACGCTGCCCTACGATCGCTTCAGCCCGCACCCGGACATCATTTCGCAGCGTCTGTCGGCCCTGCACCGCCTGCCCACGCTGAAGCGCGGCCTGGTGGTGGTGCCGGTGCAGACCCTGCTGCAGCAGCTGGCTCCCCGCAGCTATGTCATCGGCGGCAGCTTCAATCTTGAAGTCGGCCAGCGCCTGGACCTGGAAGCGGAGAAGCGTCGCCTGGAAAGCGCCGGCTACCGCAACGTGCCGCAGGTGATGGACCCGGGTGATTTCGCCGTGCGTGGCGGCCTGCTTGACGTCTACCCGATGGGCGCCGACGAGCCGCTGCGGGTGGAACTGCTGGACGAGGACATCGATTCAATTCGTGCGTTCGATCCGGAAAGCCAGCGCTCGCTGGACAAGGTCGAGGCGGTGCACATGCTGCCCGGCCGCGAAGTACCGATGGACGACGCCAGCATCGCCCGGGTGCTGGCGACCCTGCGCGAGCGCTTCGACGTCGATACCCGACGCAGTTCGCTGTACCAGGACCTGAAATCGGGCCTGGCCCCGGCCGGCATCGAGTACTACCTGCCGCTGTTCTTCGAGCGCACCGCCACCCTGTTCGACTACCTGCCTGCCGGCAGCCTGCCGGTGGTCTGTGTCGGTGCCGCTGAAGCGGCAGAGACCTTCTGGACACAGACCGGTGAGCGCTACGAGCAACGCCGCCATGATGTGGAACGACCGCTGCTGCCACCGTCGGCGCTGTACCTGTCGCCGGACCTGCTGCGCGAGCGTTTGAACGACGCACCGCGCATCGAGGTATGGGCTGCCGATCACGCCCGCATCGCCGAGGCGCATGCGCTGGGCGACCAGCCGTTGCCGCCGCTGCCGGTGGCCGCGCGCGAGGCACCGGCGGGTGACGCGCTGAAATCCTTCCTCGGCCATTACCCTGGCCGCGTACTGATCGCCGCCGATTCGCCCGGCCGTCGCGAGGCCTTGCTGGAAGTGCTGCAGGCCGCCGAGCTGAAGCCACCGGTGGTGGCCGACCTGCTGTCCTTCCTGGCCAGCGACGAGCGCTTCGCCATTGCCGTGGCGCCGCTGGAAGACGGCTTCGCCCTGGATGCGCCGCACATCGCGGTGCTGACCGAGCGCCAGCTGTTCCCCGAGCGCGCCGGCAGCACCCGTCGCACGCGCCGCGCCGGACGAGAGCCGGAAGCGATCATCCGCGATCTGGGCGAGCTGACCGAAGGCGCGCCGATCGTGCACGAGGACCATGGCGTCGGCCGCTACCGCGGACTGATCGCGATGGACGTCGGCGGCATGCCCGGCGAGTTCCTCGAAATCGAGTACGCCAAGGGCGACCGCCTGTACGTGCCGGTCGCACAGCTGCACCTGATCAGCCGCTATTCCGGCGCCTCCGCCGAAACCGCGCCACTGCATTCACTGGGTGGCGAGCAGTGGAGCAAGGCCAAGCGCAAGGCCGCCGAGAAGGTGCGCGATGTGGCCGCCGAGCTGCTGGAGATCCAGGCCCGCCGCCAGGCGCGTGCCGGACTGGCACTGCAGGTGGACCGCGCGATGTACGAGCCGTTCGCCGCTGGTTTCCCGTTCGAGGAAACCCCGGACCAGCTGGCCGCCATCGACGCCACCCTGCGTGACCTGGCCAGCAGCCAGCCGATGGACCGCGTAGTCTGCGGCGACGTGGGTTTCGGCAAGACCGAAGTCGCGGTGCGTGCCGCATTTGCTGCCGCCAGCGCCGGCAAGCAGGTGGCGGTGCTGGTGCCGACCACGCTGCTGGCCGAACAGCATTACCGCAATTTCCGCGACCGCTTCGCCGACTATCCGATGAAGGTCGAAGTATTGTCGCGCTTCAAGAGCACCAAAGAGATCAAGGCCGAGCTGGAGAAGGTCGCGGCCGGCACCATCGACGTCATCGTCGGTACCCATCGCCTGCTGCAGCCGGACGTGAAGTTCAAGGACCTGGGCATGGTCGTCGTCGACGAGGAGCAGCGCTTCGGCGTGCGCCAGAAGGAGGCGCTGAAGGCACTGCGCGCCAACGTGCACCTGCTGACCCTGACCGCCACGCCGATTCCGCGCACGCTGAACATGGCCATGGCCGGCCTGCGCGACCTGTCGATCATCGCCACCCCGCCGCCGAACCGGCTGGCGGTGCAGACCTTCATCACCCAGTGGGATAACGCGCTGCTGCGCGAAGCGTTCCAGCGCGAGCTGGCGCGCGGTGGCCAGCTGTATTTCCTGCACAACGACGTGGAGAGCATCGGCCGCATGCAGCGCGAGCTGTCCGAGCTGGTGCCCGAAGCGCGCATCGGCATCGCCCATGGGCAGATGCCCGAGCGCGAGCTGGAAAAGGTGATGCTGGACTTCCAGAAGCAGCGCTTCAACGTGCTGCTGTCGACCACGATCATCGAATCGGGCATCGACATCCCCAACGCCAACACCATCATCATCAACCGTGCCGACCGCTTCGGCCTGGCCCAGCTGCACCAGCTGCGTGGCCGCGTCGGTCGATCGCACCACCGCGCCTATGCCTACCTGGTCGTGCCCGACCGTCGCTCGATCACGCCGGATGCGGAAAAGCGCCTGGAAGCGATCGCCTCGATGGACGAACTGGGTGCCGGCTTCACCCTGGCCACCCACGATCTGGAGATCCGCGGCGCCGGCGAACTGCTGGGCGAGGACCAGAGCGGGCAGATGGCCGAAGTGGGCTTCAGCCTGTACACCGAGCTGCTGGAACGCGCAGTGCGCAGCATCAAGCAGGGCCATCTGCCCGACATCGATGCCGGCGAAGAAGCGCGGGGTGCCGAGGTCGAGCTGCACGTGCCGGCGCTGATTCCGGACGACTACCTGCCGGATGTGCACACCCGCCTGACGCTGTACAAGCGCATTTCCAGCGCGCGCGACAGCGATGCGCTGCGCGAGCTGCAGGTGGAGATGATCGACCGCTTCGGCCTGCTGCCGGATGCGGCCAAGAACCTGTTCGCCATTGCCGAGCTGAAGCTGCAGGCCAGCACGCTGGGCATCCGCAAGCTGGACCTGGGCGAGAACGGTGGCCGCATCGTGTTCGAATCCAAGCCGAACATCGACCCGATGGCGGTGATCCAGCTGATCCAGAAACAACCGAACCTCTATGCCATGGACGGTCCGGACAAGCTGCGCGTCAAGCATCCGCTGCCACTGCCCGAAGACCGCTTCAACGCCGCACGCGCGCTGCTGCTGACCCTGGCCCTGCGTTGATCGATATCCAAGGTTCCGGTCCGCCGCGGGCGGCAGACCGGCGCCCTTTCCGTTTCCTGCGCCCGCGACAAGGAGTGTTGCCGTGAATCGTTTCGCCCCCCTTCTGCTCGCCACCAGCCTGGGCCTGCTGGCCGCCTGCCACAGCGGCATGAGCAACCGCGATTACCTGCACGAGAATGTCGCCAGCTGGAACGGCACGGTCAGCATGGTCGAGCAATGGACCAACGGCCCGAACGGCGAGTCCTTCCATGCGTCGCTGCAGGACGGCAAGAGCATGCAGCAGCATCGCTTCGGCCTGAAGAACGCGCACAAGGAAATCGCCGACCGGCTGGTCTTCGTCCAGCAGTTCACCCATGGCAAGGACGCCGATGCACTGCACCAGAACCTGCTCGATTCCCTGAAGAGCACCGAACAGATGTTCGCGGTGATGGAACAGCTGGCTGCCCTGCCCGATGGCTATAGCGAAGAACAGGTCGCCCCGCTGCTGGAGACCCTGGATGAGGCCGTGACCAGAATGGACGAAGACATGCAGACCCTGAGCGACGCGCAGGACGCCTTCGCCAAAGCCCATCGCATCCACCTGCAGACCACCGGCTGAGCCACGCCGCCCCGGTTGCCGATGCGGCCGGGGCCAAATGCTGCATGCGACTGAACGCACAGCCCCACGCGGGACCGTCGATGCCCCCCGCGTGACACTGATGCGGGTACCCTATGCGCCGCCCCGGCCCGCTCTCGCGGGCCTTTCCGTTTCCTGCGCAGCTTCGTCGCGCCGCCAGTTCCGATGCCCCAGCCCAGACCTCCCGACCTCCTGCACGCGCAGGCCTGCCTGATCGACGCCCTGTCGATGTCGCTGCAGATGCGTGATGCCTATACCCGCCACCACTGTGACCGCGTGGGCCTTCTTGCGCAGCACCTTGCCCTGCACTGCGACCTGGATGAGGACGCCTGTGCGCAGGTCGGCCTGGCCGCGCGCTTCCACGACATCGGCAAGATCGGCATCCCCGACGAGGTACTGCTGAGCCCGCGCCGGCACAGCGACGAAGAGCGCGCGATCATGCGCGAGCACCCGGTGCGCGGCGAGCACATTTTCCTGGCCACCGGTCGCAGCGATGCGGCACCGGTCGCTCGCCTGATCCGCGCGCACCATGAAGCGTTCGACGGCAGCGGCTATCCCGATGGCCTGCACGGCGAGGCCATTCCGCTGGGCGCCCGCATCGTCACCATTGCCGATGCCTACGATGCAATGACCAGCGTGCGCCCTTACCGCGCGGCGATGGAGCACGAGACGGTGCTGCGGATCCTCGATGAGCAGGCCGGTGGCCTGATCGATCCCTACGTGCTGCAGCGTTTCCACGGCATGCTCAGGAACGAGCCGGCGCTGCTCTGAGTTGCACACCGCGGAGACTGCCTGCGGGCCTCTCTAGGTACTTTTGGCGCGGGCGCGGGACCTCAATGGAATCCCAGCAACCGCACTGAAGCCAATCCCGCTCAGCAATCCAAAGAAGCCGCCGACCGGGAAGCAGAAGATGAGCCCCCAACCAAGGTCCATCAGCAGAATCTCCAGGTAGCCATCTTCCGGCGGCCAGGCGGCCCGCAGCATCAGCATGATGCCGCCGATCAGCGTAGCGCCAACGCAGACCGATACCCAGCTCAGGCGTCGGCGCCAGCGAAGCAGCCCGATCCAGGGCCCGCAGAGCACTACCGCGAATGCCATCGACACCATCACTTCGTGAAGTGATGCAGCCAGCCGGACGAGATAGTACGGGGTCCTGCCAAGTGTCAGCGCGAACAAGACCACCACCACCACCAGGCCCACCCAGGGCGTGATCGCGCCAATGGTCATCGCCAGCCAAAAGGGCCGGCGGTGCCCGCACGTCGGCATCGGCGCGACCGCTGCAGCAGGTAACGTGTTGCTGGATTCGTATAAATTGAAGCTCATGACCGTCCCTGGGCCCCGTGCAGGGCGTGCGCAGCGCGCGCATCCTAACGCATTCATTGCAGCCGATGGCGATGTAGGCAGGCGGAAACAGGAAGGCCCGGAATTCGCCGGGCCTCCTGCATTACTGCCGCATGCGATCGATTACCAGATCACCACGCGCTTGTCGTCGGCACGCACCATCGCATCGCCAGCCTTGCACTGGAACGCAGCCGCATAGGACGGCATGTTCGACGGCGCACCGTTGGCACGGAAGTTCGCCGGTGCGTGCGGATCGGTGTTCAGGCGCACGCGCAGCTCACCGTCGGTGAAGTTGCGACGCCACACGGTGGCCCAGTTCATGAAGAAGCGCTGGTCCTGGCTGTGACCGTCCACCTCGACGTTCGCCTTCGGGTTCTCCTTCAGCGCCATCTGCAGGGCATCGTAGGCCACGGTCAGGCCACCCAGATCGCCGATGTTCTCGCCCAGGGTCAGCTTGCCCTTCACGAACACGCCCGGCACCGATTCATAGCCGTCGAACTGCGCGACCAGCTGGTCGGTTCGTTCGGTGAAGGCCTTGCGGTCGCTGTCGGTCCACCAGTTGTCGAAGTTGCCGTTGGCGGCGAACTGGCTGCCCGAGTCGTCGTAGCCGTGCATCATCTCGTGGCCGATGACCGCACCGATGCCACCGTAGTTCAGCGCCGGATCGGCCTTGGCATCGAAGAACGGTGCCTGCAGGATCGCCGCCGGGAACACGATCTCGTTCTTGGTGGCGTTGTAGTAGGCGTTGACGGTCTGCGGGGTCATGCCCCACTCGGTCTTGTCCACCGGCTTGCCGATCTTGTCCAGCATGTATCGGTAGTTGAACGCACGCGCTGCCTGCATGTTGCCCAGATAGCTGTCACCGTTGGTCTGCAGACCCGTCCACTCACGCCACTTGTCCGGGTAACCGATCTTCGGGGTGAAGCTGGCCCACTTTTCCAGCGCCTTCTTCTTGGTTTCCTCGCCCATCCACGGCAGCTGCTCCAGGCGCGCCTTCAGCGCCACCGACAGGTTCTGCACCAGATGCTGCATGGCCTCCTTGGATTCGGCCGGGAATACCGCGTCCACGTACAGCTGGCCCAAGGCTTCGCCCATGCCGCCGTTCACCGACTCCAGCACACGCTTCCAGCGCGGCTGCATTTCCTGCTGGCCGCGCAGGGTCTTGCCGTAGAACTCGAAGTTGGCCTTCTCGAACTGGCTGCTCAGGTACGGCGAGGCATCGTCGATGGTGTGGAAGCGCAGGTAGGACTGCCAGGTTGCGGCCGGGACGTCGGCCAGCATCTTGTCCATTTCGCTGAAGAAGCCCGGCTGGGCCAGCGAGAACTTCTGTGCAGCCGGCACCTTCAGCGTGTCGAACAGCGCGGTCCAGCTGAAGTTCGGGGTCAGCTTGTCCGCATCGGCGGCGCTGAGCGGGTTGTAGCGCTTGGCCGGGTCACGCATTTCGATACGCGACATCGAGGCCTTGGCCAGGCGGGTCTCGAACGCCATCACCGCCTTGGCCTGTTCGGCAGCCTGCGCCGCGTCCACGCCGGACAGCGTCAGCACCTGCCCGATGTAGGCCACGTAGGCGTCGCGAATCTTGGCCTGCGCGTCGTCGAAGTAGTAGCCCTTCTCCGGCAGGCCCAGGCCGCCCTGGCCGACGTAGGCGATGACGTTGGCCGAATCCTTGTAATCGGCATTGGCGAACAGCGAGAACAGCACGCCCTGGCCCTGCGCCTGGCTGTCGCGCAGGTACTGGGTGATGGCGGCGGTGTCGTTCAGCGCAGTGATCTTGTCCAGCGTCGGCTGCAGCGGCGCCAGGCCGGCAGCCTCGATCTTCGCTTCGTCGTTGCCGGTCTTCCAGATGTCACCGATCTTGGCTTCCACCGAGCCGGCCTTGGCCTGGCTGGCCGCGGCCTGCTGCACCAGCGCGTGCTGCACTTCCAGCGAGCGCTCGCGCAGGATCTCGAAGCTGCCCCAGGTGGTCTGGTCGCCCGGCACCGGGTTGGCTTTGAGCCACTTGCTGTTGACGAAGCCGTTGAGGTCGGTACACGCGGCGATGGACGGATCCAGATCGGCGCTGTTGAGGCTGATCAGCGCGGTCTTGATCTGCGACTGGTCGAACGCCGGCTTGGCGGCGTCGGCAGCGGGCGCGGTCTCGTTCTTGCCACAGGCGGCGAGCGAAGCGGCGATGGCGATGGTCAGGCCCAGCGGGACCAGATTACGGACGTTCATGGCGTGTCTCCAACGGCGAATCGTCCAGCGTAGCCGCTGCGGCGATGGTGGGGACCGGCCAAAGGTCACAGGGGGAACGCCCGTGGTCGCAACCGGGTAGGTGCGGACCGTTGGTCCGCACACACCCAGCAGGGGAATACCCACCAACGGTGGGTATCTACCGCGCCTTGCCCTGGTTGGCCACGGCTTCGGCGGCCTTGCGTGCCGCTTCCGGGTCACCCAGGTAACGGAACGACTTCACGGTGAGGTCGTCGTTCAACTCGAACAGCAGCGGAATGCCGGTCGGGATGTTCAGCTCGAGGATTTCCTCGCGCGAGACGTTGTTGAGGTACTTGTACAGCGCGCGCAGCGAGTTGCCGTGGGCGGTGACCAGCACGGTCTTGCCATCCTTCAACTGCGGCGCGATGGCGTCGTGCCAGTACGGCAGCACGCGGTCGAGCGTCGTGGCCAGCGATTCGGTGCCCGGCAGCGCGTTGCGATCCAGCCCGGCATAGCGGCGGTCGTGGATCGGGTGGCCCGGATCTTCCAGGTCCATCGCCGGCGGCGGGATGTCGTACGAACGGCGCCACACCTTGACCTGGTCCTCGCCATGCTTGGCGGCGGTCTCGGCCTTGTCCAGGCCCTGCAGGCCACCGTAGTGGCGCTCGTTGAGGCGCCAGGACTTGTTCACCGGCAGCCAGTCCTGCTCCAGCTCGGCCAACGCACCCTGCAGGGTGTGGATGGCGCGCTTGAGCACGGAGGTGTGGGCGACGTCGAACTGCAGGCCTTCCTCGCGCATCAGGCGGCCGGCGGCAGCCGCTTCCCGGCGCCCCTGCTCGGTCAGGTCGACATCGACCCAGCCGGTGAAGCGGTTGTCCAGGTTCCACTGGCTCTGGCCATGGCGCAACAGTACGAGTTTACGGGTCACTGCAGGGTCTCCAACGCGAGGAAAGGCAGGCGGCCATTGTAGCCCCGGCGCCCGCTCACCGCGCCGTGGCGGTGTGGATGTCATCCTGTGGCCGATGAATACACTGATCGACCCCGGGCGCTGGGAAGGCAGCGTCAGCGCCGCCCGCGAACAGCAGAAGCAGCTGGCCACCCGCGTGCAACGGCAGGACCGGCTGCCCGCTACCGTGCGCTGGCTGGCCGGGCTGGATGTCGGCTTCGAGGAAGACGGCGCGATCACCCGCGCTGCGGCCGTGTTGCTCGACGCGGACACCCTGCAGCCGGTGGCGCAGGAAATCGCCCGCATCCCCACCGTGATGCCCTATATCCCGGGCCTGCTCAGCTTCCGCGAACTGCCGGCGCTGCTGGCTGCGTTGGCGTTGCTGCCGCGCGCACCGGACCTGGTGTTCGTCGATGGCCATGGCATCAGCCATCCGCGCCGGCTGGGCATTGCCGCACACCTGGGCGTGGTGACCGACCTGCCGAGCATCGGCGTGGCCAAATCGAAGCTGGTGGGCCGCTTCATCGAGCCCGACCCTGAGGCCGGCGCGCACACGCCGTTGCTGGACGGCGGCGAGCAGCTCGGCTGGGTACTGCGCAGCAAGCTGCGCTGCAAGCCGCTGTTCGTCGCCGGCGGGCATCGGGTCAGTGCCGATACCGCGCTGGCCTGGGTGCAGCGCACGCTGCGCGGCTATCGCCTGCCCGAGCCGACCCGGCTGGCGGATCGGCTGGCCTCGCGGCGCGACGAACAGAGGTAGCGCCGGGCACCGGCCGCCACACCCGCTTCAGCGATGCACGTGACCGCGATGGCCCTGCGCATCGGCAGCTGCATGATCGTGCCCGGCGTGATCGTCGTCCTTGGCCGCTGAAGGCTGGCCACAGGCTTCACCGCAATGGTCAGCTTCGATCTGCAGGGTCACGTGTTCGATGCCGAAATCGTCGTGCAGGCGATCACCGAGTTCGCGACGAAGGCGGTCGGCGTCGTCGCCTTCGCGCATCACGATGTGCGCGGTCAGTGCCGGCGTGCTGGACGCCAGCGCCCACACGTGCAGGTCATGCACGTCCAGCACTGCGTCGTGGTCGGACAGGCGGTCGCGGACCCTGGCCACGTCCATGCCCTTGGGCACGCCTTCCAGCAGCACGTTGATGGCCTCGCGCATCAGCACATACGTGCGCGGCAGCACCCACAAACCGATCAGCACGGCCAGGATCGGGTCGATCGGCTTCCAGCCGGTCCATTGGATCAGCAGCGCGCCGGCGATCACCGCCACCGAGCCGAGCATGTCGGCCCACACTTCCAGGTAGGCGCCCTTCACGTTGAGGCTCTCGCCGCTACCGGCCTGCAGCAGGCGCATGGAGATCATGTTGATCACCAGGCCGACCGCGGCAATCACCAGCATGCCGGTGGAGGCGATCTCCTGCGGTTGGCGGAAGCGACCGATGGCTTCCCACAGGATGTAGCCCGCAACCACAAACAGCATTGCACCGTTGATCATCGCGCCCAGTGCTTCAAGACGTGCATAACCGTAGGTGCGGCGCGCGTCCGGCGGGCGCCGGCTCAGCCGCACGGCCACCAGCGCGATCATCAGCGCCAGGGTGTCGGTAGCCATGTGCGCGGCATCGGACAGCAGTGCCAGACTGTTGGTCCAGAATGCACCGACCACCTCCACGACAAGGAAGGTGGAGGTCAGGCCGAGCGCCCACCACAAGGGTTTCTCGTGGCGGATCTCGGATGGCAGGTGATCGTGGTCGTGACCCATGGCAACAGCTCCTTAGCGATGGGAGTCAGGCTACGCCGGCGGGTGTCGGGAAACTATCACGGTGTTTATAACATTGCAGGCATGCACGGCTGGCGCGAAGCGGGAGGGTGCCGGCCGACGGCCGGCACCACCGCCTGATGATCAGAAGCCGAAACGCAGGCTGGCCCAGTACGCGCGGCCGGGCTCGTTGTAGGTCGCCGCACCGGCGTCACTGCTGTTGGCCTCGCGGAACAGGCGCTTGTCGGCCAGGTTGTTGACGCCGAAGCCCACGCTGACCGTGTCGGTCACCTTGTAGCGCGCGCTCACGCCCCAGACGTTGTACGCGCCGCGGGTCTGCAGCACGGTGGACGCATCGCAGTTGGCGGTGCAGCGCGGATCGTTGTTGATGTTGGCCGTGGCCGGTTCCTGCTTGCCGTAGAAGGTGCCGGTCAGCAGCAGCGACAGCTGCTCGTTGGCCTGCCAGTCCAGCATGGTGTTGACGGTGTACTTGGGAATCACCGACAGCGGCTGGCCGGTGCTCTTGTTTTCGTTCTCCACCATGTAGGTGAAGTTGTTGCTCCACTTCAGGCGGTCGCCCTGCTCGCCCAGCAGCGGGATCACCAGGTTGCCCTCGAGCCCCTGCACGATGGCCTTGGGTGCGTTCTCCCAGCGGAAGATGCGGCCCTTGCGGTCGGCCGTCAGGCCGATCTGGGTGTAACCGGCCTGGATCTTGTCCTTGTAGTCATTGTGGAAATAGGTCAACGAGGCCTGCCAACCGCTCTGCGGTGCCCACTCCACGCCCAGTTCCTTGTTCAGGCTGGTCTCTGCCTTGAGATCCGCATTGCCCTGCATGTAGCAGCCGGCGCCCAGGCTCGGCAACGCGTTCGGGCAGCCGTTGCCACGGGTGTAATACAGATAGTCCGGGTTGGACTGGTACAGGTTCGGCGCCTTGAAGGCGCGTGCGATGCCGCCCTTGACCACCCAGTCACTGTCGAGCCGGAACTGCGCGTTGAGGCTCGGACTGGTGTTGTTGCCGAACTGGCTGTGATGGTCGAAACGCAGGCCCGGGGTCACGATCCAGCGCTCACCGAGGTAGATGTTGTCTTCCACGTAGACGGCGGTGGTCTGTGCATCGGACTTGCCGCGTGCACGATCGGCCGAAAGGCCCGGAATGCCGCCACCGCTGCTGCTGGACTGGCTCATCGAATAGGGATCGGTCAGCCGACTGTCGAGGTACTCGAAGCCCAGCGTCCACACGTTCTCGGCACCGCCGAGGGTGGTCGGGAAGCTGACTTCGCCGTCCAACTGGTAGTTGCGCAGGCGCGAGGTCGACCAGTCGGCGCCATTGAAGCTGCCTTCCGGGCCGCCGGCCAGGCCTTCGTTGATGCGCGAATTGTTGACCCCTTCCACCGCTGCCGTCAGCCGCGAGCTGACATCGCCCCAGCGTCCGCGATGGGTGATCGCGCCGGTGGTGCGGTACATGCGGTTGGTCTCGGCCTGCTGCTCGGCCAGCGCGGCCAGGTCGACGCCGGTGGAGGTACCAGTGGTACTGACCGCACGATCGCCGGCATAGATGTTGCCCTGGCGGCTGGTACCGGCCTCGAACTCGACCACCTGGTTGGCGGTCACGTCCCAACGCAGCAGCGCGTTGACGTCGCGGTTCTTGACGCCTTCGCGGCCCGCCGGCGGTACCGCATTGGCACCGGTGGCGAAGTTGCGGTTGAGATCCAGCGAATCGGCATCGGTCTTGTTGAGGTTGCCGTACAACCGGAACGACAGCGTGTCGGTCATCGGCCCGCTCAGCTGCAGGCCGAGGCGTTCGCTGCCGCCCTCGGCACTGTGTTCGGGCACCAGGCCGTACAGGTCAACCGCACCGGTCAGGTCGCCGGTCGGGCGCTTGGTGATGATGTTGACCACGCCACCGGAGGCGCCCGAGCCATAGCGTGCCGCTGCCGGGCCGCGCAGCACTTCGATGCGTTCGATCATTTCCGCCGGCACCCAATTGGTATCGCCGCGCGTGTTGCGCTCGCCACTGCGGCCCATGCGCACCGCGTCGCGTGCACCCACGCGCTTGCCGTCGATCAGGATCAGGGTGTTTTCCGGCCCCATGCCGCGCAGATCAATCTGCCGGTTGTTGCCGTACTGGCCCGATGCACTGTTGCCGGTCAGATTGACGCCGGGCATCGTCCGCAGCAGTTCGGCGATGTCGTTGACCGGCGGCCGCTTGGCGATGTCCTCGGCGGTGATGGTGGAGGTGCCCAGCGCCTGCCGCGCGATCTGCGAGGCAGTGACATGCACGGTGTCGATATCGGTGGCATCGGTTTCCGCTTGGGCGGTGACGGCAGCGGTGGCCAGCAGCGCAGCGACGGCAAGCGCCAGCGGGCGCGGTGAAAGAGTGTTTGCAGGCATGTTCTGAACCTTCTGGCAGGGCAACGGAAGCCTCTGGCATAGGGCACGAGGCGGCGACGGGGGAGGCGGAACGATCACTGCGGGATGCCCGCATGCCGGTTCCTGCCGTCATTTTTTCACAAATGCGAGTGATTCTCAAATGCGTCAACGCATTGCGGCATCGGCCGGCATGTGCTTCACCCGCGTTTTTCGTCCTGCATGGCGCTTAAACTGGCCGGCTTCCCTGCCATCAACCGTCGACAGCCGCGGCCGATACCGTGGTCTGTTGTGCGCCGTTAGAGATCGACGTGGATACACCCCAACTGGACGAAGCCAGCCAACCGCTGGCTCAGGCCTGGCAGCAGTGTCTGCTGCTGGCCGGCCCCGCCGCCGCCGCGCTGCTGCATGCCGTGGCCGCCGATGCACCGCCGACGCTGGCGCAGCGCTTCTACGAAGTGCTGCTGCAGGACACGCGTGCGCGCCGCTTCCTGTCCCACGAACAGGTCAAGCAGCGCCTGCAACCAGCGATGCAGCGTTGGCTGGCCCAGCTGCTGACCACCGATGCGGATGGTATTGCCGCTACGGTCGCCGCGCAGCGGGTGATCGGCGATGTGCATGCGCGGGTCGGCATTCCGGTTGACCTGGTGGCACGCGGTGCTCGCGTGCTGAAGCACGAACTGTTCGTCCGCCTGCGCGCCGACGCCGCTGACAACGACACTGCCTTCGCCGCCATCGATTGCCTCAGCGCGATCATGGACATCGCCATGGAAGGCATGACGCTGGCCTACACGCACGCCCGTGAGCGCTCTTCGCGCACCGATGCGGCGTACCGGCTGTTCTCGTTGGTGCAGAACGTCAGCACGGAGCGCGAGCGCCAGCGCGCCCTGCTGCTGGATTGGGAAAATACCCTCCTGTACACCCTCGCCGGCCATGCGACAGGTGCCGACAACGCCAGTCTGGCAAGCTCGGAATTCGGCCTGTGGTTCACCCACAAGGGCATTCCCAGCTTCGGCGAAAGCAGCGAGACGCAGCAGGTGGGCCAGCTGATGGCACGCATCGACAGCCGCCTGCAGCGCGCCACCGATGAAGATCCGGCACGGCGGCTGACCGCCCTGCCGATGATCCGCGAAGACCTGGCCACCATCCGCAACCTGATGACCCTGCTGTTCGAACGCATCGGTGAACTGGATGCGGGCAGCGATGCGTTGACCAACCTGCTCAACCGACGCTTCCTGCCGACCGTGCTGCGTCGTGAGATCGAGTTGTCCACGCGCAACCGCACGCCGTTCTCGCTGTTGCTGCTGGACCTGGATCATTTCAAGGCGATCAACGATGGCCACGGCCACGACGCCGGCGATCGCGCACTGCAGCACGTCGCCGCCCTGCTCGGCCAGCAGACCCGTGGCAGTGACTACCTGTTCCGCTACGGCGGCGAGGAGTTCGTGGTGGTGCTGGTGGCGGCAAGCGAGTCGCAGGCGGAGGTGATTGCCGAAAGCCTGCGTCGGCAGATCGCACAATCGCCGATCACCCTGCCCAATGGACAGACGCTGGGGCTGACCGCCAGCATCGGCGTGGCCGGGCACGATGGGCATCCCGATTACGAGCGGCTGATGGCGCGCGCCGACGCGGCGATGTACGCCGCCAAGCGGCAAGGCCGCAACCGGGTGGTGGTGGCCGACGAAGCCCTGCCCGAGGCACCAGGACGACGCGCGCTGCAACGTTGAGCCTGCAGCGCGCGCGGTAGGGCGTCGAACGGCGTCGGCGTTACCGGGCGGCCTTGCGCGGAATGCGCCACGCCGTCCACCAAGCCAAGCCCAGCAAGGCGATGCCCGCGCCCAGCGCACACACCGCCGGCCACCCATAGCGCGCCTGCGTCCAGGTGCCCGCCGCAGCCCCCACACCGCTGCCCACGGCATAGAACAGCATGTACAGCGCCACCAAGCGTCCATGCTGTTCGGCCGGTGCACGCAGCAGCAGGGCCTGGTTGGACACATGCAACGCCTGCCCGCCCAGATCCAGCACCACTACGCCCAGCAGCAACAGGGCCAGCGAATGCGGCAGGCCCAGCAACGGCCCCCAGGCGACCAGCATCAGCAGCAGCGCCCCCAGGCTCACCCGGTGGGCAAGGCCACGATCCATCCAGTGCCCGACCCGCGCTGCCAGTAGTGCGCCGATGATGCCGGCCAGGCCCAGCGCGCCGATGGCGGCGGTCGACCAGTTCAACGGCGGCGCCGACAACGGCAGTGGCACCGCGGCCCAGAACACGTTGAGGCCGGCAAACAGGAACAATGCCAGCGGCCCGCGTTCGCGCAGCGCGCGATCCTGCCGCAGCATATCGGCCATCGAACGCAGCAGGTTGCGCCACGACGGCGGCATTGCAGGCACCGGCACGTGCGGCAGACGCCGCCACAGCAGCAGCGCCAGCGCCGCCATCAGCAATGCCGACAGCAGGTACACCGCGCGCCATCCCGCTACGGCGGCTACCGCACCTGAGACCACGCGTGCCGACAGCAGGCCGATGAACACGCCGCCCTGGACCATGCCGACCACCCGCCCGCGTTGCTCCGGTGCAGCGAGGTTGGCGACGTAGGCGATCAGTCCCTGGGTGAGCGCCGTACCGAGCAGCCCTGCCAGCAGCATGCCCGACAGCAACCACGCGGTGCTGCGGGCGGCGGCCAGCCATAGCAGCGCCACGACCAATGCCAGCAGTTGCATCCTTAACAGTCGACGGCGGTCGCCACGATCAGCCAACGGCAGCAGCCCGAGCAGGGCCAGCACGCTGCCGGCCTGGGTGGCGGCCAGCACTGCACCGGCCACGGCGGCATCCAGGGCGAAATCATGGGCCAGGCGCTCCAGCAGCGGCTGCGCGAAATAGACGTTGGCCACGCTGGCACCGGCAGCAATGGCGAGCAGGCCCAACACGGGGCGGGAAAGCAAAGGCATCATCAATGTGGTTGCATTTTAAAACTACGTGCACGGTAGCGTCACTGGTTTTAAACTGCAACCACAATCGAGGAGTCCGCCATGCACGCCAACAGCCCCTGCCCCGTGGCCCGCAGCGCCGATCTGCTCGGCGACCGCTGGGCATTGCTGGTCATCCGCGATGCCTTCGATGGCGTCAGTCGCTTTGGCGATTTCCAGCGCAGCCTGGGCGCGGCGCGCAACATCCTCAGCGACCGCCTGCGGCGCCTGGTCGAGGCGGGGCTGCTGGTGCAGCAGCCCGCCGCCGATGGCAGCGCCTACCAGGACTATGTGCTGACCGCGGCCGGCCAGGACCTGTTTCCGCTGCTGGTGGCCCTGCGCCAATGGGGAGAACGGCATTGCTTCGCTGCTGGCGAAGCACACTCGCAACTGATCGAATCCAGCAGCCGCCGGCCGCTGCCCTACATGCAACCCCATGGCCGTGACGGTCAGCCCGTGCGCGCCGCCGATACCCGCGTGCGCAAGCTCAAGGGAGAAGGCGGCCGGGCCTGATCCGCCCATTCGCGCACACCGGTGGCTTTCGTGGGCGGTTAGCATCGCTCGTCTCCTGCCGCTGGATGCCGTCGATGCCGAACTACGCCCGAACCCTGTCGATCCTGCTGCCACTGGTCCTGCTGCTGGCCGCACCACCGGCCTCTGCCCGCGACGTGGCAGCACCCGCAGAGCACGTGGACAGCGACGGCCCTTACCTGTTCCGTGAAGGCGCGCAGCTGAAAGCGCAGTGGATCTGCCAGGACCAGGTGGAAACCCACAGCGTGCAGGCAGGCACCGATGGCACGGAGGTTGCCTCGCGCTGCGGCTACCCGCATGCGGTGCATGTGCTGCCGCCGAACGCGCCGTCGGCATCGGTGCTGCCGGCCGTGCCGCGCATCGTCGCCGTGTCCGACATCCACGGCCAGTACGAGCTGCTGGTCCGCCTGTTGCGCGCCAACCGGGTGATCGACACGCAGGACCGCTGGGCACTGGGCACGGACACGCTGGTGATCGCCGGCGACGTGTTCGATCGCGGCCCGCAGGTGACCGAAGCGTTCTGGCTGCTGTATGGCCTGCAGCAGCAGGCAGCCGCCGCCGGTGGCGCGGTGCATTTCGTGCTCGGCAACCACGAGACCATGGTGCTGTACGACGACCTGCGGTACGTCAACCCGAAGTACCTGCGCAGCGCGCAGCTGCTCGGTCGCAGCTACCCGCAGCTGTATGGTGCCGACTCGGTGATCGGCCAGTGGCTGCGCACGCGGCCGGTGCTGCTGCAGATCGGCGATACCCTGTTCCTGCACGGCGGCATCTCGCCCGAAGCGGTGCAGATGGCATTGGACCCGGCCCACACCAATGCCGCCTACCAGGCCTCGCTGGGCATTCCCAAGGCCGAGGTGAAGGCAGACCCCGCCACCGCACCGTTGTACGACGGCAAGACCAGCCCGATCTGGTACCGCGGCTACTTCGACGGGCGCCTGGACAGCCAGGGCGTGCAGGCGGTGCTCGACCGTCTCCAACTCAGGCGCATCGTGGTCGGCCACACCTCGATGCCACACGTCAGCAGCTTCCACGACGGCCGCGTGATTGCCATCGACAGCAGCATCAAGAATGGCGAGAACGGCGAACTGCTGTTCATCGAGGACGGCAAGCTCAGCCGCGGCCTGCTGGACGGATCGCGGGTGCCGCTGGCCGAGGGTGAGCCCGGCCTGCAGGACTGAACGAAGGGCCAGCGCCGGGTGCGCGCAGGCCGCCCTCGCCCGCCACCTCCGCCCCGTTTGCCGCTACCCTCGGCAGCCGAGAGGCCCGCCCTGTCCAGCGGGCGGCCCATCCGCCCCCAGGAGCCCCGCGCATGCGCGTACTCATCGCAGAAGACGACCCCGACATCGCCTCTGGCCTGTGCGCCTCGATGCGCCGGCAGGGCCACGTGGTCGACCACGTGGACAACGGCGCGCATGCCGATGCCGCCCTGAACTCCACCCAGTACGCGCTGCTGGTGCTGGACCTGGGCCTGCCCCAGCTGGATGGCCGCGACGTGCTGCAACGGCTGCGCCAGCGCGGCGATGGCCTGGCCGTGCTGGTGGTCACCGCACGCGATGGCCTGGCCGAGCGCGTGCGCGTGCTCGACCTGGGAGCCGACGACTACCTGGTCAAACCCTTCGCGCTGGACGAATTCGAAGCACGCGTGCGTGCACAGCTGCGCCGGGTCACCAGCAACGGCAACCCCGACCTGCGCATCGGCCGGCTGCGCCTGGACCTGACCGGTCACCGTGTGTGGATAGACGAGCAGACGCTGGAACTGACCGCGCGCGAATTCGGCCTGCTGTCCGCCCTGGCGGTGCGTGCCGAGCGCATCGTCTCGCGTGCGCAGCTGGTGGAGGCCCTGTGCGACTGGGGCCAGGACCTGACCGACAACGGCCTGGACATCGCCCTGCACCGCCTGCGCCGCAAGCTGCAGCCGGGCGGCATGGGCATCCGCACGGTGCGCGGGCTGGGCTACATGCTGGAAGACGCCAGCGCGTGATCAGCGGACCGCCCAGCCTGCGACGGCGTCTGCTCGCCTTCCTGGCGCTGCCGATGCTGGGTCTGCTGACCTTCAACACGCTGCTGGCTTACTACGTGGCGCTGGACTACTCCAACCGCATCCACGACCGCAACCTGACCGATGACACCGTGTCGTTCGCACAGATGCTCAGCACGATGCCGGTCAGCAGCGACCTGTCCCCGCAGGCACGTTTTCTCATCGAATACGACCCCGACGGTCATCGCTACTTCAACGTCGACAGCAGCCGCTTGGGCACCATCGCCGGCAACGCAGATTTCAGCGCCTATGCGCCCTCGCAGGACTGCAGCGGCACGCACCCGGCGCTTTACGAAGGCGAGTTGAACGGCCAGCAGGTGCGCATGTCGACGGTCTGCACCCAGGCGATGAACGATCCGCAGGACCAGCTGGCGGTGACCGTGGCCGAAAGCATGGCCGACCGCCGCCAGCGTGCACGCGAGATCCTGATGATCGTCATTCCACTGATGGCCATGCTGGCCCTGGGAATGGCCGCGCTGGTCTGGTTCGGCGTCACCCACGGCCTGCGTATCCTGACCCCGCTGACCTCGCGCCTGGCCCAGCGCCGCGGCGAGCTGGCACCGATTTCCGATGCCGACGTGCCCGAGGAAATCCAGCCCCTGATCAGCACCATCGATGGCCTGTTCGCGCGGCAGGCGGAAATGATCACGCTGCAGAACCGCTTCATTGCCGATGCCGCCCACCAGTTGCGCTCGCCGCTGGCGGGCATGGCACTGCACGTGGACCAAGCACTGGCCCACGGCGATCCGGAGACCGTGCGCGAAGCGCTGCAGAACATCCGCCGGCTCAACCAGCGGACCGCACGCGTCAGCACCCAGCTGCTGGCGTTGAGCCGTGCCCAGACCGTGCCGGAGACGGTGGAGGCACTGGACCTGTCCGAACTGGTGCCGCAATGGGTGGGCATGCGCGTGCCCGAAGCGATCCGCGATGGCATCGACCTGGGCTACCTGGGTCCGCAGCAGCCGGTCCGGATACTGGGCAACGGCGCCCTGCTGCACGAGGCGCTGGACAATCTGATCGACAACGCCCTGCGCTACGCCGGCGCGGATGCGACCGTCACGGTCGGTGTGCAGGCCCTGGACGACAACGATGTCGAGCTGTACGTCGAAGACAACGGCCCAGGCGTACCCGAGGACGTGATGTCGCGGCTGGGGGAACGCTTCTTCCGCGCGCCCGGCACTGCCGCCAGCGGCACCGGCCTGGGCCTGGCCATCGCCCATGAGGCCGTCGAACACCTGGGCGGACGCCTGGGCTACCTCAACCGCCCCGGCGGTGGCCTGAAGGTGTCCATCACCATACCGTTGCTGAAGGGCCCTTGATCCAGACGGACCGTTGAAAGGTTGCCGAAAATCGCGCTTGCGATGCTGACCTTCCCGACTGCCGCGCTGGAGCCGACTGGTGCCTGCATCCCATGAGTTCTTTCTTCCCGGTGGCCCACAGGGTGTCCTGCTGATCCATGGCCTGACCGGCACGCCCGCCGAAATGCGCATGCTGGGCAAAGGGCTGAACAACGCGGGCTTCAGCGTGCATGGCGTGCAGTTGCCCGGCCACTGCGGCAGCGTCGAGGACCTGCTGCAGACCCGTTGGGAACAGTGGTACCAGGGCGTGGAAGACGCGGCGGCGGACCTGCGTGGCAAGGTCGACCAGCTGTTCGTGGGCGGACTGTCGATGGGGGCGGTGCTGGCGCTGGCGCTGGCCGCGCGGCGGCCGGACTGGGTCTCCGGCGTGGGGGTGTACGGCGCCACCTTCCGCTACGACGGCTGGAACATTCCGGCGGTCGCACGCTTCTCGTTCCTGTTGCCGTGGTTCAAGCGCCTGGGCATCGGCCGCGACCGCATGTTCATGGAAGAGCCGCCGTACGGCCTGCGCGACGAGCGCCTGCGTGCGCAGGTCAGCGCCGCCATGCTCTCTGGTGACAGTGCCGCTGCCGGCCTGCCAGGCAACCCGTGGCATGCATTGGCCGAAATGCGTGCACTGAGCACCTGGACACGGCGTCACCTGCACCAGGTCACGGCACCATGCCTGGTGATGCATGCCCGCGAGGACGACGTGGCCAGCATGGGCAATGCCGAACTGGTGATCTCGCGCGTCAGCGGCCCGACCGAACTGGTGGTGCTGGAAGACAGCTACCACATGATCACCATCGATCGCGAACGGCGCGAGGTGATCCGCCGCAGCGCGCGCTTCTTCAGCGACATCAGCGAACGTGCGGGCGTGCTGCAGGCGGTCGCCTGAGATGGGATCGCTTGCGACCCTGCTGTGGCTGGTCAACGTGGTGCTCGACACCGGCGGCCAGTTGGCCTTCAAGGCTGCCGCCAGCGACCCGCAGGACGGCGAAGGCCTGCAGCGCTGGAAACACATGTTCGGCCGTCCCTGGCTGTGGCTGGGCATCGCCTGCTATGTGCTTGAATTCGTCGCCTGGATCGCTTTCCTGTCGCTGGTGCCGTTGTCGCAGGGCGTGCTGCTCGGCTCGATCAACATCGTCGCGCTGATGGTGGCCGGCCGCATCCTGTTCCGCGAGCGGCTGACGCCGTTGCGGGTGACCGGCATGCTGCTGGTCAGCGCCGGCGTTGCCGTGGTCGGAGCCGGAACATGAGGCGGCTGTACCTGGTCGGGTTTCCGCTGCTGATGGCCTTCGACACCCTCGCCCAGCTGTGCTTCAAGTACGCCGGCGACGCCGCGCTGCCGGTCGAGGCCAACAGCGCATGGCTGCTGCGCGTGCTGTCACAGCCCTGGGTATACGGCGCGATGCTCGGTTACGTCGGCGCGTTCTTCACCTGGATGAGCCTTCTGCGGCACGCGCCGATCGGCCCTGCGTTCGCGGCCTCGCACCTCGAAGTGATCAGCGTGCTGCTGCTGTCGGCGTGGCTGCTGCACGAACCGTTGACGCTGCATCACCTGATCGGTGCGGTGCTGATCGTGGCCGGCATCATCTGCCTGGGCCGCGCCGAGGCGGATGATCCGCATGCTGTTACCGAAGCAACCCCGTGAGCCTGCTGTCGCGCGAGTTGCCTCCCACCGCTGGGCTGCCCCTGCAGGCCGGCGATTTCCTTCCCGGTGGCGGTGACCTGTGCACGATTCTTGCCGGGCAGCTGGGCACGCCGCCGCTGCAGCTGACCTGCTCGGGCACCCATGCCCTGCTGATCGCCCTGCGCACCCTGCGCAGGCGCGCGCCGCAGCGCGATACGGTGATCCTGCCGGCCTATACCTGTCCGCTCGTACCGATTGCCGTGCACAGCCTCGGCCTGCGCATACACCTGTGCGATACCCGCCGCGACCATTTCGATTTCGACCCGGCGATGCTGCACGCCGCAGCCGATGCACGCACGCTGGCGATCATTCCCACGCATCTGGGCGGGCGCATCGCCGATGTTGATCGCGCATGTGCCATTGCGCACCGCGTCGGTGCGTGGGTGATCGAGGACGCCGCACAGGCACTGGGTGCACGCGTGGCCGGCAACAGCGTCGGCCTGCGCGGCGATATCGGCTTCTTCAGCCTGGCCGCCGGCAAGGGCCTGAGCCTGCATGAGGGCGGTCTGCTGCTGACGCGTGATGAAGAACTGCGTGCGGCTTTGATCGAGCAGGCCGCAGGACACACGCCCTTCAAGCCGCGCTGGGAACTGACCCGCAGCCTGCAGCTGCTGGGCCTGGCGGCCTGCTACCGCCCTTCCCTGCTGTCGCTGGTGTATGGAAATCCGCTGCGGCGTGCCCTGCGCCGCGGCGACCTGGAAGCCGCGGTGGGTGACGTATTTCCACTGGATATTCCGCAGCATCACGTCAGCCGCTGGCGGCAGAGCGTCGGTGCACGCGCAACACAGCGCCTGCCCGATTTCCTGCAGGCCGCCCGTCTGCGTGCGCTGCAGCTGCGCATGCAGCTGGAGTCGCTTCCCGCCGTTGAAGTGGTGGACGGAATGCCTGGCACCCAGGGCACCTGGCCGATGCTGATGCTGCTGCTGCCCAGCGAACGTGCGCGTGACAAAGCGCTTTCATCGCTGTGGCAGCGCGGCCTGGGTGTCAGCCGCATGTTCATCCATGCATTGCCGGACTATGCCTATCTGCGAGGCGTCGTTGCAGACGCGCACGTACCCAATGCCCGCGACTTCGCCGCCCGCTCCCTGACCGTGGGCAACAGCCCCTGGCTGACCCACGAAGACACGCGCGAGATCGTAAAGGTGCTGGCAGGCCAGTAGTGGCCGAAGCCTGCTTCGCGCCTACTGGCTGAACGCTTCCCGAGTGCCTTCGTTCGGGCTTTCAGGTGGAAAGGAACGAGAAAGACGGCCTGCCTACATTGGCCCCGTCGCCGGCATCGTGCCAAGGCCTCTCTTCATCGACGGAGCTGCCCATGCAATGGAGCATCCTGTGTGACTTCGATGGCACCATCAGCCTCGAGGACGTCATCGATTCACTGCTGGAAAACTTCGGCCAGCCCGGTTGGCAACAGCTGGAAGACCAGTGGCGCTCCGGCGAGATCGGTTCGCGTGAATGCATGCAGGGCCAGGTCCGCCTGCTGAAGCTGGATCCGGCCACCCTCGATGCACACCTGGACCAGGTACGGATCGATCCGGGCTTCGCCGCCTTCGTCAATCGCGCGCAGGCGTTGGGCCTGCCACTGCGCATCGTCAGCGACGGCCTGGACTACGCAATCCATCGCATCCTCGCCAACCACGGCCTGCCGCCGCTGCCTGTGGTGGCCAACCACCTGCGCTGGTGTGACGGCCATTGGCAGCTGGAATCCCCTTACCAGGCCGAAGGCTGCCGCAGCGGCACCTGCAAGTGCACCTGCGCGGCGCAGGCGCGTGCTGACGAAGCTCCCCGCGTGTTGATGATCGGTGATGGCGCCTCGGATTTCTGCGTGTCCGAACACGCCGATTTCGTGTTCGCCAAGCGTCGCCTGATCGCCCATTGCACCAACGCCGGCATCCCCCACGCCGCCATCGACACCTTCCACGACGCCACTGCGCTGTTGCCGCGCCTGCTCGACGGCAGCCTGCTTCAACCCTCGCTTCCGCGGCTGCTCGCCACCGCCTGATCGCTCCGCCCGTTGCTTCCTTCGAATGCCCTCTCCGGAACCGAACCGATGAATATTTTTGACAAGAACGCCGATGCCGCCATCACCGATGCGCAGCTGCTGGCAGACGAAGCCCGCTACAGCTCCTTCGGTGACACCGTGCACTACGTCGATCCGCCGAAGATCTTCCAGCGCTGCGAAGGCAGCTACATGTTCGATGCCGCCGGCACCCCGTACCTCGATCTGCAGATGTGGTATTCGGCGTGCAACTTCGGTTACGCCAACCAGCGCCTGAACAATGCGCTGAAGGACCAGATTGATACCCTGCCGCAGGTCGCCAGCCAGTATCTGCACCCGACGCGCGTGCAGCTGGCCAAGACCATCGCGGTGGACATGCACGAGAAGTTCGGCCTCGACGGCCGCGTGCACTTCAACGTGGGTGGTGCGCAGGCGGTGGAGGATTCGCTGAAGATCGTCCGCAACGCGCGCAACGGCAAGAGCCTGATGTTCGCCTTCGAAGGCGGCTACCACGGCCGCACCCTCGGCGCCTCGTCGATCACCTCCAGCTACCGCTACCGCCGCCGCTACGGCCATTTCGGCGAACGCGCGATGTTCATCCCGTTCCCCTATCCCTTCCGTCGCCCGAAGGGCATGACCCCGGACGAATACTCCGACCACTGCGTGCACCAGTTCGAGCGCCTGTTCGAAAGCGAGTACAACGGCGTGTGGGATCCCAAGGTCGGCCAGGCCGAGTACGCCGCGTTCTACGTCGAGCCGATCCAGGGCACCGGCGGCTACGTCATTCCGCCGCGCAGCTTCTTCAAGGGCCTCAAGCGCGTGCTGGACAAGTACGGCATCCTGATGGTCGTCGACGAGATCCAGATGGGCTTCTGGCGCACCGGCAAGCTGTGGGCCATCGAACACTTCGATGTCACCCCGGACGTGCTGGTGTTCGGCAAGGCGCTGACCAATGGCCTCAACCCGTTGTCGGGCCTGTGGGCGCGCGAAGAGCTGATCAACCCAACCGTGTTCCCGCCGGGCTCCACCCACTCGACCTTCAACTCCAATCCGCTGGGCACGCGCCTGGGCCTGGAAGTGCTGAAGCTGGGCAAGGAGATGGACTACGAGCGCACCGTGCCGGAGAAGGGCGCCTACTTCCTCGACGGCCTGCGCGGCCTGCAGAAGCGCCATCCGGAAATCGGCGATGTCGATGGCCTCGGCCTGGCACTGCGTGCGGAAATCTGCGCCGCCGATGGCTTCACCCCGAACCGTGAACTGCTGGACCGCATGGTCGACATCGGCCTGGCCGGCGACCTGCTGCACGACGGCAAGCGCATGGGTCTCGTGCTCGATGTGGGTGGCTGGTACAAGAACGTGATCACCTTCGCACCCTCGTTGAACATCAGCTACGAAGAGATCGACCTGGCGATCACCCTGCTGGACCAGCTGCTGACCAAGGCCAAGGGCTGAGCGGGAATGCGCTGCCGGTTCCCGTGCCCCGCATGGACATGATCCCGCGTGTATCCAGCACCGCGCTGGAACCGGCCGCGTTGCTGGAGGGCTTCCTGGCCCACCCACCCCTGGGGTTCGATGCCAGCCGCCTGCCCAGCGGCCTGCCCAGTTTCCGTGCGCCACTGGATCTGACCACAACCCTGGACGATGCACTGCGCACGCGCCTGCTGGGGCTGCCGCTGTCGCGCCTGTGGCGGCCGTGGCTGACCTGGCAGACGCGGTTCATCGGTGCCACCAGCACCGAGTACACACCGCTGCCGGCGCATGTGTCGGCGGCGGCACTGGCCGACGACGTGCTGCGCCATGGCGTCGGTGACAGCCGGCTGCTGGTGGTCAAGGATCTGGCGATCGATTCGCCCTTGCTGGACGATGCCGCCAACGCACACAGCCACGCCTTCCTGCAGGCGCTGGAAGCACGCGGCTTCATCCCGCTGGAGGGCATGCCGCTGGCATGGGTGGCGATCGATTTCGATTGCATCGACGCCTATCTGGCACGCCTATCCGCAGGGCGTCGCAAGAACATCCGGCGCAAGCTGCGCTCACGCAGCAACCTGCAGATCGACTGCATCGCCACCGGAGACCCTGCCCTTGCCGAACCGCGGCTGCAGGCTGAACTGCATGCGCTGTACCTGCAGGTGTATGCACAGAGCGCCGTGCATTTCGACCGGCTCGACCTGCCCTTCTTCCAGCACCTGCTGGCAGACACGCAGGGACAGGGGCGCTTGTTCCTTTACCGCCACAACGGCGAGCTGATCGGCTGGAACCTGTGCTACGTGCATGCCGGCAAGCTGGTGGACAAGTACATCGGCCTGTCCTATCCGCAGTCGCGCGACCACAACCTGTACTCGGTCAGCTGGATGCACAACCTGGAATACGCGTTGCAGCACGGCCTCAGCCACTACGTTGCCGGCTGGACCGATTCACGCATCAAGGCCGAACTGGGTGCCCGCTTCACCTCCACCGTACACGCGGTACATGCGCGTTCGCCCTTGCTGCGCGCCGCTCTGCGCAGGCTGGCCCCGCACCTGCAGGCTGAGCCGGATGGAGGAGGCTGACCGATGCAACTGCGTCCGCCGCTGATCCTCGACCTCGACGGTGGCGTCCTGCCATTGCCGCAGGCACGCACGCTTGCGCTGCAGCACTGGCATGACCCGCTGCGCTTTGCCTGCCGCAACGCCACGCTGTCACGCTTCGCCACTGAAGTTCTTCGGCCGCTGCCGGCACAGCTTGGCACGGTCATGCTCGGCAGCGGCGACTTCCACCATCTCAGCCTGCCGCTGCTGCAGCGCCTGCGCACGCGTGCCCCGTTCCAGCTGGTGGTGCTGGACAACCATCCGGACAACATGCGCTTTCCCTTCGGCATGCACTGCGGTTCCTGGGTGAATGCCGCCTCCACGTTGCCGCAGGTATCGCATGTGCATGTGCTGGGCATCACCTCCGCCGATATCGGCCTGGGCCACGCGTGGGAGAACCACTGGCGGCCCCTGCTGGGGCGGCGGCTGACCTACTGGTGCATGGATGTGGATGTGGGCTGGGCCGGTCGCATGGGCATGGCAGATGCCTTCCGCCGCTTCGRCCATCCCGAGGCCCTGGTCGCCGCGTTCGCCGCCGAACAGGCGCAGGCCCCTCAGCCAACCTACCTGTCGATCGACAAGGACGTGTTCGCTGAAGAGGTAGCACGCAGCAACTGGGACCAGGGCCGCTTCCAGCTTGAACACGCACTGATGGTGATCGAGGCCCTGCGCACCGGTGGACTGGTGGGCAGCGATATCACTGGCGAGGTATCACTGCCCAACTACCAGAGCCGTTTCAAACGCTGGCTGTCGTCGCTGGATGGCCAGCCAGACATCGGCGCCGATGATCTGCCGGCATGGCAGCAGCAGCACCAGCAGGTGAACCGCGAACTGCTGGCGGCGATGGCCGCAGTGCCGACTGCCTGCTGAGTGCTTTTTTTTTAGCGCCGAGCCATGCTCGGCTTCTGTTCGCGGTCCCCTGAGTCGAGCATGGCTCGACTCTACAAAAGGCGATAGCCGAGCATGGCTCGGCTCTACACTGGGCTCTCGCCCCCGGAGCCGCCGTCATGCCCCAGACCGTCATCCCGCAGCTGCGCATGCGCCATGCCGATACCAGCCTGCCCTTCTACGTGCAGGGCCTGGGCTTCCTCGTCGACTGGGAGCATCGCTTCGAACCCGGCTTCCCGCTGTTCGCCCAGCTCACCCGCGAGGGCCAGACGATCTTCCTGACCGAACACACCGGCGACTGCGAGGTGGGCGGTGCGGTGTATTTCATCGTCACCGACGTCGATGGCCTGCACCGCGCGTTCAGCGCTGCGGGAGTATCCATCGAGCAGCCGCCACACGATACCGACTGGGGAAGCCGCGAGATGCTGATCGTCGACCCGGATGGCAACCGCCTGCGCTTCGCCACCGACGCTGGCTGAATGCCACGCGCTTGAGCGGGAGTATACGTTTCATATACGCTTCATATATTCCCAATCGAGAACGCCCATGGGCATCGTCAACATCGATGACACCCTGCACGACCAGCTGCGCCGTGCCTGCACCGTCTCCAACCGCTCGATCAACGCCCAGGCCACGTTCTGGATCCGGGTCGGCATGCTGTGCGAGATGAACCCGACCCTGAGCTTCCAGGACGTCGTCGCCAGCGAACTGCGTGCCGCCGGTGTACAGCCGCAGCTGCTTGCCCCCGGGCGGGCCTGAGCCGATGGCCATGATCAAGCGCCCCGACGAGATCGACCGCCTGGCCGAGTCCGGGCGACTGCTGGCTCAGGTCTTCGCCATGCTCGACGCGCTGCCGCTGCAGGGCCGCAGCACGCTGGAGATCAACGACATCGTCGAACGCATGATCGTCGACGACCTGCAGGCACGGCCCGCCAGCAAAGGGCAGTACGGGTTCCCGTACGTGCTCAACGCCTCGATCGACAACGTCATCTGCCACGGCATGCCGTCGGCCGATGACGTGCTGCGCAATGGCCAGATCGTCAACCTCGACATCACGCTGGAGAAGAACGGCTACATTGCCGATTCCAGCACCACGTATGTTGTGGGTGATGCCGACTACGCCGCGCGCAAGCTGGTGCAGGTGACCTACCAGGCCATGTGGAAAGGCATCGCCGCCGTGCGGCCCGGCGCGCGCCTGGGCGATATCGGCCACGCCATCGCCCGCCACGCCCGCAGCCATGGCTACAGCGTGGTCAAGGAGTACTGCGGCCACGGTATCGGCCAGGAGATGCACGAGGAGCCGCAGATCCTGCATTACGGCCATGCCGGCACCGGCATGGAGCTGCAGGAAGGCATGGTGTTCACCATCGAGCCGATGCTCAACCAGGGCAAGCCGGCGATCCGCCAGCAGCCCGACGAATGGCCGGTGTACACGCGTGACGGCAAGCTGTCGGCACAGTTCGAGCACACGGTGGCCGTGACCGGCAGCGGCGTGCGCGTGCTGACCCTGCGCCCCGGCGAAACCCCGTTGTGCGCGGTGGACGCGGCCTAGAGCGGGCGCAGCAGCAACAGCAGCGCAAGGCACAGCATGAAGGCCGCCACGCCTGCATCCAGCAACCGCCATGCTGCCGCGTTGCGGAACACCGGCTGCAGCAACCGTGCGCCGAACCCCAGCCCGCAGAACCAGAGCACGCTGGCCGCGCAGGCGCCCGCTGCGAACACCCAACGCAGGTCACCCGGGTAGCGCGTGGACAGGCCGCCCAGCAGCACCATCGTATCCAGGTACACGTGCGGGTTGAGCAGGGTGAACGCCAGGCAGGCCAGCAGCACCTGCCGCCGGCTGCCACCACTGGCATCGGCAGCGGCCAGCGCGCTGCCACCGCGCCACGCGCGCAGCCCGGCCTGCAGCCCATAGCACAGCAGGAAGGCGGCCCCGCCGAAGCGCAGCACCTGCAGCAGCAACGGCCACTGCAGCACCAGCGCCCCCATGCCGCCCACCCCGGCCAGGATCAGCGCGATGTCCGCGCCCATGCAGGCCAGCACCACCATGCCCACGTAGCGGCGCTGCAGCCCTTGGCGCAGCACGAAGGCGTTCTGCGCGCCGATGGCGATGATCAGGCCGGCGCCCGCAAACAGGCCGGCCAGAGCCGCAGCAATCCACATCCGACGCTCTCCACCTTGAAAGGAGACGCAGGGTGCGACGAACCAACCCGTTAAGGCCAGCTGGTTTTTCTTTATCCTGTGCAGAAAAACTGAAGAGGCACCGCGTGGACCTGGTACATCCGCAGTTGAGCGCCTTCACCGCCGTGCTCGAAGAAGGCAGCTTCGAGGCCGCCGCACGCCGCCTGTCGATCAGCCCGTCGGCGTTGTCGCAACGGATCAAGGCGCTTGAAGACCGGCTGGGCCAGGTGCTGGTGGTGCGCCAGGCCCCGTGCCGGCCTACCGCTGCCGGCGAAGTGCTGCTGCGGCGGGTGCGGCCGATGCAGGCGCTGCAGGCCGAAGCGCTTGCCGAACTGCTGCCGGAACGCGGCAGCGATGCCACCCGTACGCCGATTCCGGTGGCGGTCAACGACGATTCGCTGGACACCTGGTTCGTCGCCGCCATCGCCGAACTGCACCAGCGCCACGGCTACCTGTTCGACCTGCGCATGGACGACCAGGACCATACCCTGGAACTGCTGCGCAACGGCAGCGTGCTTGGCGCGGTCACCGCCGAACGCAGACCGCTGAAGGGCTGCAACGTGCATCCGCTGGGCGCGATGCGCTACCGCGCCATCGCCTCACCGGCATTTGCGCGTCGCCACTTCAGCGCGGGCATGCAGGCCGAAGCATTGGCCTCGGTGCCGATGATCGTGTTCAACCGCAAGGATGAACTGCAATGGCGTTTCCTGCGCAGGCTCACCCGCGCGCGAATGCAACCGCCCGTACACTACCTGCCCTCCTCCACCGGCTTCGTCGATGCTGCCGCGCGTGGGCTGGGCTGGTGCCTGGCACCGGAGGCCCTGGTCACGCCAGCGGCAGAGGCCGGGCAGATAGTTGTGCTGGAACCGCATCGCTGGCTCGACGTACCCTTGTTCTGGCAGCATGCCGCCGTGCGTTCGAGCACGTTGCAACACATCACCCACGCGCTGCGTACCGCCGCGGGCAATACCCTACGTTGAAAAGAGCATGATCCAGACCACCGCAGACCCCGGCTTCACGCGCGGACCACTACCGTTTGCCCACTTCTTCACTACAGGAACGGCATGCGCCTGAGCTGCCCACGGACAAGGATGCATCGCGCGCTCGGCGCTGCCGGCCTGGCCTTGCTGGCCAGCCTGCCGCTGGCTGCAGCGGCGCAGACCAGCGCGCCTCCCGCACTGGAATGGGAACAGGCGCGGCAGCGTCTGGAACAGGTCTCCGACGCGCTGGCCGCTGCTGATGCCGGCGTGCGCAACAAGGAAGAGCTGCAGGAAGCCACCCGCCTGCTGCGCCTGCCGGAGATCACCGGCGAAGTGCGCCGCCTGCAGTTCCAGAAGACACTGACCCTGCCGCTGGGCTCACTGGCACCGGTGGCCGAGGCCTATGGCATCGACTCGCCGCTGTCGTTCACCGAACGCGATTGGCGCACGCGGCCGGTGGTCACCGCAGTGCTGCCGCTGTACACCGGCGGCCTGATTCCCGCCGCGCAGCGTGCTGCCGGCGCGGCCAGCGAACAGGCCAGCGCCGAGCGCGAAGCGCAGCGACAGTCACTGACCGTGCAGCTGGCCCAGGCCTACTTCGGCCAGCGCCTGGCAGAACAGGCCGTAGTCGTGCGCCGCGATGTGCGCGATGGTTTGAGCCGCCACCTGTCCGATGCGGAGAAACTGGAACGCGAAGGCTTCGCCACCCGCGCACAGCGCCTGCAGGCCACCGTCGCCCGCGACAAGGCCGAGCGCGAATACCAGAAGACGCTCAATGATCTGGCCACGCTGAAGGCTGCTCTGGCCACCCTGCTGCGCAGTGGCGGTGATGTGCAGCCGTTGTCGCCGCTGTTCGTGCAGCGCACCCCGCTGGAACCGGTCACCACCTTCGAGCGCACCGCGCAGGCACGGCAGCCACAGATCGCGCGCCTGCGGGCGATCGTCGCGCAGGCCGAACAGGGCGTGCGCGTGCAGCAGGCCAAGCTCAAGCCAACGGTATTCCTGTTCGGCCAGTACGACTTCCGGCGCCGCGACGAAATGCTGACCGATCCGGACTGGGCGTTTGGTATCGGCTTGAAGTACACCTTCCTGTCGCCGAACTCACGGCCGGCACAGATCAGCGCTGCGCGCGCGCAGCAGGAGCAGGCCGAGGCCGGCCTGCGCGAGGCCGAGAACCAGGTGGCACTGGGTGTGCGCAAGGCCTGGAACGAGCTGGAAACCGCTCGCCAGCAGTTCGTGCTGCTGGACAGCAGCATCGCCCAGGCCGACGAGAACCTGCGCCTGCAGGAGCTGGCCTTCCGCGAAGGCCAGGCCACCTCGCTCGACGTGATCGATGCGCGGCTCGGCCTCGGCGGCGCCCGCGTCGAACGTGCGCAGGCGGCCTACCAATACGATATCGCCTTGGCCCAGTTGCTTGAGGTGAGTGGACAGATGGACCGCTTCGAAGACCATCGGCGGCGTGCAGACGAGGTGATCGATCATGAATGATGTGTTGCACGACGAAGCAACGACGCCCCCGGGCAAGCGCCGGCTGGGGCCGATTCTGCTGGTGGTGCTGCTGGTAGCGGTGGTGTTGGGCCTGTGGCTGGCCTGGCGCAGCCCCGCCGACCAGATCCAGGGCATGGCCGACGCCGACACCCTCAACGTGTCGGCCAAGATCACCGCGCGCGTGGCCGAACTGAAGGTGCGCGAGGGTGATCGCGTGCAGGCTGGGCAGGTGCTGTTCCTGCTCGACAGCCCCGAAGTGGCGGCCAAGGAACAGCAGGCGCACGGCGCGCTGGCCGCGGCGCAGGCGGTGGCCGACAAGGCCAACGACGGCGCACGCAGCGAAGACATCCGCGCGGCCGAAGCCAATTGGAAGCGCGCCGAAGCCGGTGCCACCCTCGCCGAAGCCACCTACCGGCGCGTGCAGAACCTGTTCAACGAAGGGGTGATGACACGCCAGAAGCGCGACGAAGCGGCTGCACAGGCCACCAGCTCACGCGAGCTGGCCCGCGCCGCCCGCGCCCAGTACGACATGGCGTTGGCCGGTGCGCGCGAGCAGGACAAGCGTGCCGCACAGGGGCAGGTGCAGCAGGCACAGGGCGCGGTGGCGGAAGTCAACGCCGCACGCGTTGAAGTGGAAGGTCGCGCACCGGTGGCCGGTGAGATCAACAAGCGCATGGCCGACCCGGGCGAACTGGTCCCGGCCGGCTACCCGGTGTTCACCCTGGTCGATATCGACCGCATGTGGGTCTCGATGAACCTGCGCGAATCGCAGATGCAGGGCCTGAAGGTCGGCAGCAAGCTGCGTGGCAGCGTGCCGGCGCTCGGCAAGGACGGCGAGTTCGAGGTCTATTTCATCAATCCCGCGGGCGACTACGCCACCTGGCGCACCACCCGTCAGTCATCGGGCTATGACGTGCGCAGCTTTGAAGTGCGGGTGCGCCCGGTACGCCGCATCGAGGGCTTCCGCCCCGGCATGAGCGTGCTGTTCGCATGGCCGCAGCACTGAATACCGACCGCGGCGGCTTCGGCGGCTCATGGCAGCGCGAACTGCGCCGGTTGCGCAGCAACCGTGCAGACCTTGCGCTGGTCACCGTGCTGCCGCTGTTGATGCTGGTGGTGATGGCCTGGATGTTCTCCGCATCGGTGATGCGCGATGTGCCGATTGCCGTGGTCGACCTGGACCACAGCAGCGACAGCCGCCTGCTGCTGCGCATGCTGGATGCCAGCCCTGGTGTGCGCATCGCCAGCCAACCGGCAGGCATGGATGAGGCACGCGCGCAGTTGCGCCGGCTGGAAGTGTTCGCGGTGGTGCTGGTACCGCGCGATGTGACCCGCCAGGCGTTGCGCGGCCAGCAAGGCACCGTGTTTTCCTATTACAACGCCACCTACATGACCACCGGCCAGTCCGCCGCGCGTGATATCGGCGATGCGGTATCGGCATGGAATGCGCGCCTGCTGCGCGAACGCATCGGCCTGCAGGTCGGGCCGGGCAAGCTGCGTGCCGCGCCCATAGCGGTGCAGTCGGACATCCTGTTCAATCCGGCGCGCAGCTACGAGCTGTTCCTGCTGCCGCTGATCTTCCCGGCGGTGCTGTCGCTGGTACTCGCGCTGGCGGTGGCCGGCAGCCTCGGCCGCGAGATCCGCGACGGCACCCTGCCCGCCTGGCTGGGCCACGCGCCGTGGTCGGCCATTGCCGGCAAGGTGCTGCCCTATGTCCTGCTGTTTTCGTTATACGGCGCGCTGGGCGCGGCTTACCTTGCCTGGCTGCGCGGCGACGGCATCGCGGGCAATGTGGTTCTGCTGCTGCTCGCACAGCCGCTGTTCTACCTGGCCACCGCGGCCTATGCACTGTTCTTCGTCGGCGTCACCCGCGACATGGGCACCGCCCTGTCCGCAGTGGGCCTGAGCATCGGCACCGCGCTGGCCTTTTCCAGCGCCACGTTCCCGGTGATCGACGCGCCGTTGTTCACCCGCGTCTGGCACCTGCTGCTGCCACTCAGCGCCTACATCAAGCTGCAGACCCAGCAGCAGTTCATCGGCTCGCCACTCGTGGTTTCGCTGTGGCCGCTGGCCACGCTGCTGCTGATGATCGTGGTCGCCGGCGGCATCGGCGGCTGGCGCCTGCTGGCGTTCGCACGCACGCCGCAGGCCGCGCAACCCGCCGGGGCCGGCGCATGAGCAGGATCTGGCACAGCCTGCGACAGACTCTGTTGGCCGTGCTCTGCGACCGCTATGCGATCGTGGTGATGGTCGGCGCGGTGATCCTGTACTCGTTCTTCTACCCCGCCGCCTATCGCCACCAGGTGGCCGGCAACCTGCCCGTGCTGGTGGTCGATGAAGACCACAGCGCGACCAGCCGCGAACTGCTGCGCAAGCTCGATTCGCTGCGCGTGGCCCATGTGGTCGGGCAACCGGCCGACCTGCAGGAAGCGCGCGCACAGCTGGAAACCGGCCATGCCGAAGGCATCGTGCTTATCCCGGCCAACCTGGAACGCGACATCCTGCGTGGCCATCCGGCCAAGCTGGTACTGCTCGGCAATGGCGCCTATCTCGGCCGCGCCAGCTGGGTGCTGGGCAGCGTGGCAGATGCACTGGGTGCGTTCGGCCGCGAAGCAGCGGTCACCCAGGCCGCGTTCATGGGCGCGCCTCAGGCACCACCAGTCACCCTCGTGCAGCGGCCGCTGTTCAATACGCAGGAAGGCTATGGCAGCGCGATCGTGCCCGGCGTGGCCGAACTGATCGTGCACCAGACGCTGCTGATGGGCATCGGCGTGCTGCTCGGCGGTCGCCGCCTGGTGCTGGGCCGGCGCCTGCAGTTCGACCTACCCACCCTGACCGGCATGGCCCTCGGCTTCGGCCTGATCGGGCTGTTCGGGCTGTTCTGGTACGCCGGCTTCACCGCCTGGGTGCAGGACTATCCGCGTGGCGGCAACCCACTCGGGCAACTGCTGGGCGGTACGCTGTTCATCGCTGCGACGGTAGCCTTCGGCCTGTTCGTCGGCAGCTTCTTCCGCACCCGCGAGCGCGCCTTCCAGTACATCATCGCCACCTCGATCCCGCTGTTCTTCCTGGCCAGCCTGTCCTGGCCGGCGGTGATGACCCCGCGCCCACTGGTGTGGCTGGCGCAACTGTTGCCCACCACTTCCGGCATCAACCTGATGGTGCGCCTGAACCAGATGGACGCCAGCCTGGCTGAGGTCAGCCACGAGCTGATCACCCTGACCGCCCTGCTGGTGCTGTACAGCGCCCTCGCCCTCTGGCGCCTGCACAGCAAAAAGGGGACGGAGGGGATCAAGTCGTAATCGGCGCGAAGGGGAGAAACCGACTTGATCCCCTCCGTCCCTTTTTACGGTTCCGGTGCGTACCAGAACGGGATGCTGTATTCGCGACGGCGGCTGGGCCCACGTTCGCCGCCGTCGGCGTTCCAGACCAGTCGCAGGTCATGCCGGCCCGGTTTCAGGTCCGCCATCGGCAAGTAGCCCACCAGTCCGCGCATGTCCAGGTCGCGGCGCTCCATCGGCACGAAATCATGCAGGTCGACCTTGCCGCCATCGAGCTGCACCGTCCACAGCAGTGCCATGCAGTTCACCGCCGCTGTCGCCGCCTGTGCACCCTGCGCTTCGTTGCGGGCACCACCGGCACAGCGCTGCCGTGCTACCGGATTGTCACGCTGCGGACGGTGCGGAATGAACAGCCGCAACCGCGATGCACTGATGGTATCGGCCGGAATCATCGGATAGGGCAGCAGCTGGTCGTGCGCCGAGCGCAGCGATTCGTAGTGCGCGCCCAGCATGCCATGGTCCACCGCTTCTTCGGTCATCACGCTGTAGCGGTTGAACAGCGAGAACTTCAACGAGCCGTACACCTGCAGGGCGGCGAGCATCATCGCCAGCATGACCGCCGATATATAGATCACGGTGAACGAGCGACTGCGCAGGTTGCTCTGCAGGGTCCACTGCATGGTCTGCAGCAGGCGCAGCATCGGCACCCGCTGCAGGCCAGCCAGCACCGACTGCAGCCGCTTCTCCTGCCGTGTGGTGTCCAGGCCCCGCGCGTGGCGCCGCGCAATCGACTTCTCCAGCAGCATCGGCACCATCGCCAGCCCGAGCAGGAAGATCATCAGCACCGCAACGATCGCCAGCGTGATGCGATCGACATCACCGAAGGCGGCACCGATGGCCATCGCCACGCCCAGCGAGACAGTGGCCACCACCAAGGTGCCGGCCAAAGTCTGCACGCACAGCAGCGTGGTCGAGAACAGCATGGTGGCAAGCCGGTCTGCGCGTTCGATGGTGCCGTCGAGCCCACCGTCGCGCTGCTTCAGGAACGCACGCGAGAACGGCCCCAGCATCGTCAACCGATCCCAGTCGATGCCTTTGGGGAAGTGCGATTTCAGGCCGATCAGGCCGATCCAGTAGCCGCGCACCGCCAGGTGGATGATCAAGGCCACCGCCAGCACGTAGCACATGCCGACGCCGATGCTGAAGGCGAACCACAGCGCCTGGAAATAGACCCCTTCGGTATGCAGGCTGCTGCGCGCCCAGGCATCGAACAGGTAACCCGGCACGGCCAGCAGCGCGAAGGCAAGCAGGCCGGAAATGAACAGCTCCAGCTCGTCGGTGCGGTCGCGCACGCGGGAGTAGCTGGCTGTCGTGCGAGGCACTGCATCGGCAACATCGGACGGTTCCCGACGGTCTACAGCACTCGACTCGTTCACTGGCGATTCATCCCTGGAGGTCGGCGCAGTATAGGCATCCACCCCGCTTCACGGAACGGGACCGGAAACGAAGAACGCCGGCACAGGGCCGGCGTTCGGGGTACAGCAGTGTGGAAGGGGTCATCGCATGGGGGATCAGCGGTAGACGCGCTCACAACGGCGCTCGACCACGCGATCACCAGTCTTCTGCTGATGGTTGCCCTGGATCTGCCGGCCGGCTGCGCCGCCCGCCACGGCACCGGCAACAGTTGCCAGCTTCTTGCCGTTGCCGCCGCCTACCTGGTTGCCCAGCAGGCCACCGACCACGGCGCCGGTGGCGGTACCGGTGATGCGGTTGGGATCGCGGGTATTGCGCTGCACTTCCACGTTCTTGCAGACCACGCGGCTGCCATCGTTGAACTTGCGCCCTTCATCACGCGGGCCGTAATTCTGTGCGCCAGCGACGGACGAGGCCGCCAGCAGGGTGCCCAGCACCATCAATCGGGTCGAGGTCTTCATGGCCATCTCCTGTGCTCCGGTATGACGCAAGTGTCAGCCTGCCGGTGGCAACTGCAGGTGAAATCCACGTCTCCGAAGGTTGAGCGGCCATCATCGATTCAGGAAACAAAAATGCGCCCATCGCGACCAGCATCGCGATGGGCGCCGTCTCCCACCCGGCTTAGAACTCTTCCCACCCACCCGTGTTGGCCGCGAGCGAGGGCGCGATGCGCGGCGGCACGCCGGTCACGCGACGCACCGGCGGCACGCTTGCAGCGACCGCTGCCAACATCGGACGGACTGCTGCCGCCGCCACCGAAGCCCCGGTGCGGAACACCGATACCGCCTCGGCCAGCAGGTTGGCCTGCTCCTCCATCGAACGTGCTGCAGCGCTGGCCTCTTCCACCAGCGCAGCATTCTGCTGGGTGGTTTCGTCCATCTGCATCACGGTCTGGTTGACCTGCTCGATGCCGGAACTCTGCTCCTGCGAGGCCGCCGAGATCTCGGCCATGATGTCGGTCACCCGCTGAACCGACGCGACGATCTCGCCCATCGTGGTGCCGGCCTGACGTACCAGCGCCGAGCCGTCGGATACCTTGCCCACCGACTCTTCGATCAGGCCCTTGATCTCCTTGGCCGCACCCGCCGAGCGCTGTGCCAAGGTGCGCACCTCGCTGGCCACCACAGCAAAACCCCTGCCCTGCTCACCCGCACGCGCAGCTTCCACGGCGGCGTTGAGCGCCAGGATGTTGGTCTGGAAGGCGATGCCATCGATCACGCTGATGATCTCGGCGATCTTCTTCGACGACGCTTCGATCGCACTCATAGTGGTCACCACCTGGCCGACCACCTCGCCGCCCTGCGAGGCCACCCCATGTGCACCGATCGCCAGCTGGTTGGCCTGGCGCGCGTGTTCGGCGTTCTGCTTCACCGTGGAGGTCAGCTCCTCCATCGACGCTGCCGTCTCTTCCAGGTTGGCCGCCTGCTGCTCGGTACGCCGCGACAGATCGGTATTACCCGAGGCAATCTCCCCCGCTGCCAGATTGATGCTGGATGCACTGGCCTGGATACGGCCGACGATCTGGGTCAGCTGCTCGACGGTCGCGTTGCAGTCGTCGCGCATGCGGGCGAACACACCGTGGAAGTCGCCCTGCATGCGTACGGTCAGGTCTCCGCGCGAGATCGCCTGCAGCAGGCTCGACACCTGCACCAGGTTCTCATCGGTGGTCTGCATCAACCGGTTGAGGCCGGTCACCATCTCGCCGAAATCATGCTCGAAGCGTGCTTCGTCACCGCGCAGGCTGAAGTCGCCCGCGGCCGCGGCTGTGGCCAGCCGGCGGATCTCGCCGTTGATGGCCGACAGACTCGATTTGGTCTCGTCCATGGCCTGGGTGATCGCCGCCTTCTCGCCCGGCAGACGATCCATGTCCACCGACAGGTCGCCGCGCGCGTAGTGCTTCATCACCTCGATCAAGCGGTTCTGCACCTGCACGTGCGAGCCCACCAGCGCGTTGGTGTCATGCACCATGCGCCCGTAGTCGCCGGGGAAGGCGCTCTCGTCCATGCGATAACCCAGGCTTCCATCATCATGCTGCCGCGCCATCTCGCCCTGCGCGGCCATCACCGCCTGCAGCTGCCCCTGCATGCGCTGCATGGACTTCAGCAACTGGGTCACCTCGTCATTGCCCGAAGCATCGATGACGTTGTCCAAGCGACCGTTGGCGATGCCATCGGCCAGCTTCACCGCACCCGCCAAGGGGCGGGTCAGGCTGCGGGTGATCGCCCACGCGGCCAGTGCGCCGAGAATCAGGCTGAGCACACCGAAGGCGATGGACAGGGTTCCCGTCCACGCTTCCGTGGCGCGGTATTCCTCACGGCTGCGTTCGGTCAGGGTCTCCTGGTGCCGCAGCAGGCTGGAGATCGCTCCATTCCAGGCGGTGGCCAGACCGTGCTCGGCCAGCAGCTCGGTAGCTGCACCGTCGTAGTCGCCCGCCTTCATCCGCTCGTGCAATTGTTGAGTGGAGACGTCGGTCGCCTTGCGCGCCGCCGCGATCTGCGCCACCAGCGTATCGCCGGTGGCATCGCGGGGAATCTTGACGTACTTGTCCCAGATACCGTCGTAGGTGCGGCTCAGTTCTTGCGCCCGCTGGTAATCCTTGTCGAACTCCTCGCCGCGCTTGATCACCATCAGGCGACGATGCATCAGCACCGCGTTGTTGGTATCGAGCATGTCGTTCAACAACCGCATCTTGACCATGTTCACGCCCACCACTTTCTCGAACTGGGCGGACTTCAGATGGTTTCCATACAACACCAGGCCGACAATGGCCAGGATGAACAGCAACAGCAGACCGAAGCCGGCAGAAAGCCGGGATCCTACACGGAGGTTGCGTAAGGCAAGCATCTCAATTCCCTTGATTGTGGCCCTACTTTCGATGGCGGCTCGACGGGGGGAAACTTTAAGGAAGTTTTACGCTTCGAATCCTCATCAAAGTGAATCCGTTCAAACACTCTTTGATATATATATCGGGCCCGAACGCCTCGCAGGCAGGGTAATCCTCAATATTATCCATCCAGGCCAATGACCGCCCGCATCGAGAAGAAGCCCTGCTCCCCTCAACGGTAACGTCAGTCTGTCCGATGCCCTGCAGCAGAACCTCCTGCTGTGCTTCGTCGAGGGTTCACGGCTTCATGACACCTGCATCGACAACGCATCCGCACGGAATCAGGTTCGGTTCGATCATGCAGACAGGGTCACGCGTGCTCGCGGAAGTGGTCGACGTGGGCCTTGCCCAGGACACCGCGGATGCTGACATCGTTCTCGGCCGCGATGTTGGTTGCGGTCAGGCTGATGTTGCCCTCCGTGGTGGCCATGCACACGCGCTGCAGGCGCCTTCACCAGCACACTACCGGGCAGCGAGCGGCAGCAGAAATGAATGCATGCGCGGCAACCAGTTACTGATTGGAAATCAGAAACTCCGTCTCAGTCAATGCGCACCGCCCACCCACGCGCCAGAATTCAAAATAAGGACCGAAATCCACATCCAACTCAAACAAGGAGCCACCGATATACCATGCCAAATAATAGTCGGCAGCCAACCCATAAAGCGCCTCAAGCAACGCATACACCTGATCAGACTCGGATATCCTGCTCGCCCTCAGCGAATCACCAATTCCATCGAACAGCCAGTGATGAGGAATATCACGCTGAAGCGCGGAATCCAGATCACTCTCGGCAGCAAAAACCACCTTCGCGCGCCTGCAGATTCCTTCAATCTCAACATCACCTATCTTTCCGCATATCTCCTCCTGCCCCCTCAGCCACTCACTTCCAAGCCTGACAATCTCTTCGCGTGACGTTGAGAATCGCGGACGCAGGTACAACGAACCGTCCAGGCTACCGGAAGAAATAACCTTGACAGCCTTCGCATGCAAATCCAACGAAGATGGAAAATAACCAAATATCTTCCGGAGCTCGACATCGGTTCCGTGCTCTTTCAACAACCCCAAAAAATGGGACTTATCAAACACAGCCGACCCTTCACAGAACGCACACCAATCGGACAGAAGAGTCCTCACATCTATATCCCTCAAGATTTTGGGAGCGGCGGAAGCAGGGCGGGATCAATCTTCCAGCGATCCCTCAGAATTATAATACCCGAATTGAATTCTTCGAGCGACTTGCTTTCGTCAATTATCCGGCCCAGCTCGTTGTGGAAAGTACCGGAGCCGTGACCACCATGACCGCCCGGCTTTCCATCAGCAGGATTGGTCCATTTCAGATCTTTCGTCTTGGTTCTGAACCTCTTGATCTCATCCATCGAAACACCCCACCCCTTGAAATCAGGGGCTCGACAGACCATGCACCATTCGTGCAACCCACCGGGTTGACGTATGCGGGCTTCGATCGCGTCTCGGGTCCTCTTGTTCTCCCAAAGCACTTCCAGTTCCTTCGAAGAAAGCTCGTCGAACCAACGGTTGAATTCTCCATTTCGAACACTGGGAACTTTCCCATCGGGAAGCAGCTGGTCCAGTGATCGAGCCGGCACCTCCGACGCCGCACCACCCCGCTTCAGGACCGTGTCAGCGGTCGCGGTCTCCACTGACTTGAGGATCTCGTTCGATCGGCGCCCAGCCTCTCTCGTGGCAGATCCTGCGATCTCCACGCCCACCTCACCAACGATCTTTGCTCCCGGCATACGTATCGGAATCAAGAACGTTGCGGCGGTAATTGCGGCACCGTTGCCATCACCGCGCGATACGCTGGCAATCAGACTGCCGGCAGCCCCAACATCGCCACTGAAGTTTTCCAGCATCATCTGGCCATCGCGACCGCGCACCATCGTAGCGCGCAGGCTGTTCAGACCGAAATAGGGAAGGTTCAAATCATCTCTGTGGACACCCGAGCCGAGCAGAGAATTGAAGACCTGCCTGTACAGCGAGTCGTCCTTGAGCAACTCCTTCCCGTAGAGACTGAAGTTGTTGTACTCAGCTTCCGTCGCGCCGAACCCGTACTTCCCGCCCATGGTGCTCAGGAACGCGGTGGCTGCGGCATCCACATTCTCGTTGCCCACGATGTTGTTTATTTTTGCATCAACCCGCGCAGCCCCTTCCACTGTGAGCCGGCGAATCGCCTCCGCCTCGCTGATGCCCTCCTGCTTGGCGAACGCTGCCGCGTGCGTGTTGATCCACACCACCTCATCGGGATGCAACTGACGATTGAACCGGTCTCCCAGCAACGCGGTCGTTGCACCATCACTGCCACCTATCACGCCACCCAGGGCAGCGCTGGCGATCTCAATCAGACTGTTGAACTCACCGCTGTCTGGATTCAGTCCCTGCCCAGTCAGGAAGCGAATCATCGCCCCCTTGGCCAGCTCTGATCCGGCCGCTCCGGTGGCCGCATTGCTGAGATCCCCGCCACTGAGGGCCGCTACGGCTGCGCCAGTCAGGCCATGCAGCAGCACCTTGTTGCGCCCACCTTCACCCCATTGGTCGATGCGGCGAAGAGCATCGGCTTCGGACTCGGCATCGCCGTTGGCTCGCGCGATCTCAAGATCGGCGGAAGCCTGCGCGCGCTTGCGCTCTGCCAGATTGCCGGCAGCCAGGAATCCAATCTGCCCCAACATCTGGGTCAGTTCCTGCCGCTCCTGCACTTTCTTTTCGTCGAAGATCGGTGAGAATCCGTTGGCACCATCCAACCCGGTCACACCACGCTGCACACCCTCCAATGCGGAAAGGTCGCCATTCCGGATCTCAACCGTACCCTCGGCCAGACCGCTACGGGTGGTGGAACTCTTGCTGTCACCGGTTGGCAAGCCTGGGGCCAGCGACGGATCGAAGGACAGGCCATCGGAGGGGTTGCCACCGCCGCTGGTGCCTCCGCTTACCGAAGCAGAAAGAAACTCGGCTCGATTCTTGAGTTCCTCAACAGTCAGACTGCCCGTGGAGAGCAGGTTTTTCGACGGATCACCCGTGCTGGCGATCACAGCACCAGCGAGGTGGGTATTGCCGCCCACCTGCAGCTGGAATCCACCGCTACCCGCTGCGATTCCCGTCTGTTCGCGAACACTGCGATAGTCGCTGTCGATCATGCTGGCACTACCGCTGGCACTGCCCTCAAAGCCGTAGCCGATCGTCGCCTCGCCCTTCGCGGCCAACTGCTCTGTCTTGTAACGGTCTGTGTCCTGCTCGCTGCGCAACGTCAAATCGCCGGCCACACGTCCGACGACTTGATCGGCCAGCAGCTGTGCGCCTTGCAAGGTGGTGTTGCCGCCACTGGTGAACGTCAACCTGTCGCCGGCCTGGATGACGCTCTCGTTGTGAAGAGTGCCCTCGCCGTCCGCTTTACCGCGCGCAGCATTCGCGCCTACGTAGACACCGATGGCAGCGCCACCGCCACTGCTGCCGCTGATAGCAACGCCCACCTCCCCGCCCAGTGACTGGTTTCGACTCTCTTGGGAGTAACGATCTTCACTGCTGCGGATGATCAGGTCATTGACTGCAGCCAGATCAACATTGCGGCCGGAGACCTGGCTACCGACGATCGTCAGGTCACCGCCGGTCGCAGCAACAACCACGTCGCCGTCGCTCTTCAGCAGGCTGCCCCGATGCGTCGTCTGCTCCATCACGCTTTCGGAGCGCGACCGCTGGCTGCCAACCGTCACTCTGACATTCAGGCCGGCACCGCCCTCGCCGTTGCCCGACTGCTGGCCGGCCGCTTCGGCGACGGCTATCGCTCCCTGCGCCGCCTTGTACGCATAGAGGGCTTTCAGACGATCGTCTTCGACGTCACCTGCTCTCTTGGCGGTCGCATAGACCGCCCTTGCGCTCTGCACCGTATCAACGCTCGCGCCACCCAACGCAACATTCAAGCCGGACTGGCGGAAGTAGCTGTTGTCTGTATATCTCGTCTGCTGCTCGGCAGCATCGATGAGGACGTCCTTGCCGAGCATCGTCGTCCCCGTTCTGGAGAGAACGTCAGACCCGCCCAGATGAAGCGTTTCACCTGCAGACAAGGTCACACTGCCAAGTGCACTGCCGATGAGGCTGCCCTCGGCGACGGTTTCAGTCAGCGAGGTACTGTTGCCGCTGCTTCGACTGCCAAAGGTCACTCCGATGCTTCCATTCATTCCACTCAACAGCCCGGACTTTTTGCGGTCGCTGCTGTGTTGCTCGGAATGTGTGGACTCCGCCGCGACAATGCTGAGACTTCCTTTGGCCGCCATCACTACATCGCCGGTTGCGGCCACCTTGGCGCCCTCTGCCAGGATGTCGCGACCGGATCCAACGGTGACTTTCTCTGCAGAGAGCGTGGTGCCAACTGCCAGCACATCCTGCGTGGCGTCATGCGTCGCTGTTCGTGTGCTTGATGTCAGCCCACGCTTCTTGCTCTGCGCGTCTCTTTCCCACGCATGCGATTCCTTGGCGCCAAGCAGGTTTACGTCCCGCTCCGCGCCGATGATGATCGTGCCTTTATCGCTCCTGGCACTTGCTGCGATCAGAGTGACGTCGCGCCCTGCACTCAGCGCGATATCTCCCCCCGCCTGCAGCTGGCTCCCGCGCACCGTTTCATCACTCTGGCGTGTCTGCAGCGAGCTGCGTTTGCCGGCGCCGGCGAAATCCCGGCTCTCGCTGTCCACCAGCGCGTGGCTGTTGATGTCACCACCCGCCTGCAACGCCATGTCGCCACCAGCCTTCACCTGGGTCGCAGCTAGGTTGATGTCCTTGCCGGCGACCAGCACTACGTCGCCCGCACCCTCGATGGAGGTCATCGCATGGGTCGTCTGGCTGGTGCGGGTGTGGTTGCGGTTGTCAAAGGTGCTGTCGGTGCTTCGGCTCAGGGTCTGCGCACCCAGATCCAGATTGCCACCGGCAGCCAACTGGGTGGAACCATCCTTGCCGGCATTGCGGATCTGCGCGGCCTGCAGGCTGATGTCACCGCCCGCAACCACCGACAACATGCCGTCGCCGCTGGGGTTGGTCACATACAGGCCGGCGACGCGATCGATGCGGTTGGTCTCGTATTGGTAGGTACCACCGCCCCGCTGTGTTTCCACCGTGGAGGCCACCGTGATATTGCCCGCCGCCTGCACCGACAGCGCATCGGTCGCCGTCACGGATGCACCGGCAATGCGGATGTCCTTGTCCGACGCCAACCCGACGTATTGGCCGGAGATGCTGCCGCCCAGGTGTTCGATGTTGCCGGCATCGATGGTCACCAGTTTGCGGCCAGCGATGTCACCGGTGTTGACCAGGCCATTGGCCAGTTTGATATCGACATTGGCACCGGCCAGCAGTGCGCCCTGCCCATCCAGGTCACCCGGGCGCAGGCGCAGGTAGACCTGCGGCACCAGTGCGGTGGTGGTACTGCCGTCGGCCAGGGTCACGGTCTGCTCGACGAGCCAGACAATGTCACTGGTCAGCTGCGCCATCTGCGCCTCGGTCAGCGCCACGCCCGGGCGCAGGCCCCATTCGCTGGCTACGGTAGCGCCGGCTTCCAGCAGCGCGCGGTACTGCGCCTCATCGCTGGCGTAACCGTCAAGGAAGCGGCGGCCGGTCAGCTCGCCGATCTGCTCGCGCACCAGCTTCTGTTCGTAGTAGCCGTCACCCAGCCGCTTCTGCACGGTATCGGGCGAGTAGCCCATCTGCCCCAGCAGATGGTCCGAGCTCAGCCACGTCTTGTGGTCGGTGAAGCGCGGATCGGTTTCAACCAGATAGTTGCCGCCGTTGCGGTTGACGTTGAATAGGCTGGCCGTGGGTGCACGGGTGTCCGGCGCGCCCATCGCAATGCGGTCCGGCGAGCCGCCGGCGGCGGCGACCACGCGCGCCCCGGATGCGGCGCCACTGCCGGCGATACCCCCGACCGTGCCGCCCTGCTGCGTGCCGGCGGCATCGGCCACCTGCGCCAGCGCGCGTTCCGCCCCCGTCCCTACGCTGTGGCCCGGTCCCTGCGCACCGTTATGGCCAGGGCCGTCCGGCAGCGTCTTCGGCCCCTGCACGTTGAGGTTGGCCATTGCCGCGCCATCCTGCACGTTGGGTGCGTTGCGCCCCTGGTTGAGGTTGCTGAGATCGCCAACGTCGATGGTCAGGGTGCCGCCACTGGTGATGCTGCCGCCGATCTTCCCGGTCACTTCGGAGATCGCCGGGTTGCTCCAGGTGACGAGGTCGCCGGAGAAGGTATGCCCCACGTTGTTGAAAGCATGGGTGCGATACAGCGTCGCAGCCAGGTTCTCCACCTTGGCGGTGCCACCCAGGCCAACGATGTCGAGATTGCCGCCGGCGGCAATGCTGCCGTAGTGATTGCGCAGATCATCGGTACGCAATCGCATTGCACCACCGGAGCGGATGACCGCATCGGCGCCTACGCCTGGCCCCAGAACATCCTCGGTCACCGTCTGCGTGGCGATGCGGTACTGCTCGTTGCTGCTGACGTTGTTGCCGCCGGAACCGCGCGGATTGGTCAGGTGCTGGTCCGGGGCATAGTCCTTGTAGGTCCACAGCTGCACACAGTTGGTGGTGCAGGTGCCATAGGCCGGTGAATAGGTCAGCTTGTCATCGACATAGCGGAATGCCGGCGAATCCGGGTGCAGATGGGTCAGCTCGGCAAAGGGATCGTCGGCGCCACTGCCGGCCTGGTCCGGGTTGGCCTGGTTGTCCTGGCGCCCTACGTAGTACAGCACCACGGTGCCATCCTGCAGGTTGAGGCGCGAACGCTCACCCAGCGCGGCATACAGGCCACCACGTCCAAAGAAGTACGCGCTGGTCTGCGCGGTAAGGCGCACCACCGCCCGGTGTACGGTGAAGCCGTCGGGGGTGATGTGCGGCGTATCTTCCAGGATATCGGCCGGGTTGAGGTAATAGACCTCCTGGGCGATGTAGTGGCTGGTACTGCGGATGTTCTCGGTGCCGTTCTTGCCGTTGCGCCACCATGCCGGCCGATCCATGCGCACCGGCGCGTTCACCGTGGTGGTCTGGGTGATGACCACGTTCTCACGGATGTTGTTGATCACGCCCGCATCGATCGCCAGGTTGCCGCTCACATCAATGATCGAACCGATGTTGTCGATCCTGCCGGCCGTGCCCGCAGCAATGCGATCAGCCCCGAGCGATCCACCGATGGCCGCATCGCCGCCGCTGTAGATCAGGCCCTTGCCGGTGTTCTGCAGTTCGCGCACGCCCAGGTCCAGGCGCTCGCGCGCGGCCACGGTGCCGACGCGGGTGGCACCGTTGGCATCCTCGGCATGGTTCTTCAGCACGCCGGCCGAGATCGCCACGTGGTCGCCATAGATACGGCCGGTGCCAAGGTTGTCCAGCACGTCGGCTTCGAGGTGGGTCACCTTGCCGTCGATCAGGCCGCGATTGGTCAGCTGGCCGCGTGCATTGAGATGGGTGATGCCTTCGCTGGAGATCTCGCCGTTGGCCGCGTTGGTGATGTTCTGCGCGTTGAGATCGAGGTTGCCGCCACGCAGTACGCCCTGGTTGTCCAGGTCGCCGGACAGATGCAGGGCCAGCGTGCCGTTGGCCACCCATTCACCGCGGTTGCTCAGGCCCTGCTGCAGGGTCAGGCTCAAGTCGCGCTGGGCGTGTACCTGGCCGTCCTCGCTGAGCGCGCGCGCCACCAGGGTCTGGCTGCCATCGGCCCGCAGCAGGCCGCCACTGTTGGCAACGCTGTCGGCACTGCTGTCGAGGTTGCCGCCGGTGGTGATGACACCCCCGTTGTTCTGCAGCTGGCCGTTGACCTGCAACCGCGCGCCGCCATCGGTGACGATCTGTCCCTGGCTGTTGTCCAACCACTGCGTTCCGAACTGCAGCTGGCCTGCCTGCAGGCCGCGGGTGCCATCGCCGCCGCGGGTATTACGGTTGTCGACGCTGGCTGCGGTGAGGGTCAGCAACTGGCCGGCGGCGATCGCGCCGGCAGTGTTGTCCAGGTGCCCGCTCAGGGTCAGGTCGAGATTGCGCCCGGCCTGCACGCGCCCGGCGCCGTTGGCCAGCGTCGTCGCCTGCAGCGACAGGCCCGCCGCGCTGGCAAGCGTACCGCCGGCGCTGTTGTCGGCACTGGCCAGCACCAGCCGCGCATCGCCCTGTGCGTTCAGCGTGCCACCTCGGTTGTCCAGCGCACCAGCGTCCAGCTGCAGTGTGCCCGCCGCCAACAGGCCACCACTGCTGGCGGTGTCCCGGTTGTCGATGGTCTGCGCTGCGGTATCGATCAGCAGATCGGCGGCCGACTGCACCCGGCCGCCCTGGTTGAGCAGCGCGCCACTGTGCACGGTCAGCGCACCCTTCTGCGTACCCAGCGTACCTGCGCTGTTGTCCAGCCGCTGGCCGCGGGTATCGACGGTCAGCTGCCCCCCCAGCAGCGTGCCGCGTTGGTTGTCGAGGCCAGTGGCCTTCAGTTGCAGCAGCTCGCCGGCCTGCATCGCGCCATCGCTGTTGTCCACGCCTGCAACCGTGGTCAGCAGCAGGTCCTTGCCTGCCACCACCGTGCCGTGCCGGTTGTCGAGGCTGGCAGCGTCCAGCGTCATCGAACCAGTGCTGGACAGCAGGCCCTGGCTGCCATTGTCGAGACGACCGTCGATGCCCAGCACCAGGTCGCTGCCGCCGGCATGGACAGTACCGCCGAGGTTGTCGAGGCTGGCGGCATTGATCGTGCCCGCGCCACCCAGCAGGATGCGCCCGCTCTGGTTTTCCAGTGCCTCGCCGATGGCCAGGGTGGAACGGCGGCTGCCGGCGCCCTGCAGGGTGCCCTGCGCATTGATCAGCTGCCGCGCGGAAACGTCGAGCACGCCATTGCTGGCCAGCGACCCGCCGCGATTGTCCAGCAGCCCCTGCACCCGCAGGCGCAGCGCTTCTTCGCCGGTGGCAGTGAGCGCACCGCCGGCGGTGGTCAGGCTGTCGGCAGTGACGTCGATGCGGCGCGCCGAGGTGGTCGCCTTCGACAGGTCAAGCGTTTTGCCCTCCAGCACCAACGTGCCATTGCTGAGCACGCTGCCACCCGCACCCAGCAGGGTCTGTGCGAGCACCTGCAACTGGCCGCTGCCGGCGTGCTGGATCTTGCCTGCGCTGTTGTCCAGCGTCTGCGCCTGCAGCGTCAGGTCACCATTGCTGGCCAGCGTACCGCCGGCATTGCCCAGCGTGGTGGCATGGATGCGGCTGGCACCCTCGCCACTTGCGATGATGCGGCCGCCGGTGTTGTCCAGCGTTCCGGCCTCGAGGTCGAAGCGATCAGCCCCCAGCGTTGCGTCGCGATGGTCTACCTCATCCGCGCGCAGGGTCAGCGTCGCCGCAGAGACCAGCGTGCCCTTGCTTCCATCCAGGCGGGCCGTGGTGATATCCAGGCCCTGGTTGCCGGCCTGGCGGATGGCACCGGCGGTATTGTCCAGCTGTGCGGCAGTGAGGGTCAGCCGGTTGGCATTGCTGGCGATGGTGCCTTCATGGTTGTCCAGCGTACCGTTGACCTGCAACGTGCTGTCGGCTGCACCGGCAGCACTGAGCGTGCCCTTGCGGTTGAGCAGTTCACCGGCCTGCACGTCCAGCGCGCCGTTGCCAGCAATCGTGCCGCCGCTGTTGTCCACGGCCTGCGCCACGCGCAGCTGCAGTGCGTCGCTGCCGGTGGCGCTGAGGTTGCCGCCGGCGTTGTCCAGGCGCTCGGCATTGATCGCGATGCGCTCGGCCTGGGTGGTGCTGCCGGCACCCAGTACCAGCTCGCCCCCCTCAAGCGTCAGCGCCGACTGGCTGAGAATCCGGCCCGCCGCGCCCTGCAGCGCATCGGCACGGATCTGCAGCGTGCCACTGCCCGCGTGCTCGATTGCACCGCTGCGGTTGTCCAGCCGCGCCGCCTGCAGCAGCACGTCGCCCGTGCCGGCCAGGCGGCCGCCGTTGCTGTTGTCCAACAGTTCGCGGGCCTGCACCTGCAACAAGCCGCTGCCCGCCGCAAGCACCTTGCCGCCCTGGTTGAGCAGGCTGCCGACGTGCAGCTGCAACTGGCCGTTGCCAGAGATCGCACCGGCGCTGTTGTCCAGATCGTCGCGCACGGTCAGTGTCGCGCCCTGGCTACCGGCCGACTGCAGCGTGCCCTTCTGGTTGTCGATGCGGCCCGCATCGATGCGCAGGCCCGCATTGCCAAGCACCTGCCCGCCTTGGTTGTCGAAGGTGCCACCTAACTCCAGCGCCAACTCGGAATTGCCGAGCGACACGATCTGGCCACCGGCGTTGCGCAGGCCGTCGGCCTGGATCTGCACGCTCTGCGCCGAGGTGATGCCGCCACTCACATCCAGCTGGCCACCGGTCAGCGACAGGTCGCCGTTGCTGAGCAGGCGGCCTTCGCTGCCTCGCAGCGTATCGGCGTGTACACGCAACGCGCCGTTGCCGGCCTGCTGCAGCAGGCCCTTGCTGTTGTCCAGCGTGGTCGCTGTCAGGTGCAGCTCGCCATTGCCGGCCACGGTGCCACCGGCACTGTTGTCCAGCGTACCGGCGCGCAGCATGCTGCCCTGGTTGCCCAGCGACAGCAGGCTGCCGCCGCGGTTGTCCAGCGTGCCGGCGACGATCTGGAACTGCGCTGCGGTGAGCGTGCCATTGCGCACGTCCGCATTGCCCACCGTCCAGTCCAGGCGACCGAGCGTGCTCAGGCGACCGCCGGCACCGGTCCAGTCGCCCGTGGTCAGCAACAGGCCGCCGTTACCGGCATGCTCGATGCGGCCACCGGCATTGAAGACCCGACCTGCCCCCAGCGTCAGGCGCTCGGCATTGGTCGCCAGCAGGCCGCCCTCGTTGTTGAACGCGCCTTGCACTGTCCATGCCGACTCGGCACTGCCGGCATGGCGCAGCTCGCCTGCCCGGTTGTCCAGCGACTGTGTCTGCAGCTGCAGCGTACCGGCCACACTCAGCGCGCCCTTCTGGTTGGATAGCGTGCCCAGCCGCAGCGCAGCGTCACCGTGCACCTGCAGTGTGCCGCCATCGTTGTTCAGATCGCCCGTGGCGCGCAGCGAGGCCACACCAAGGCGGCCTCCGCTGTTGTCCAGACCATTGCCCGCAACCAGCGAAACACGACCGCCGTTGCTGATGCTGCCGCCGTCGTTGTCGAGCGTGCCGGCGATGTCCAGCACACCTGCGGCCAACGGAACAGCCGGCGTCACCGGCGTACCGCCGCCAGTGCCGGTACCCGGTGTACCCGGAGTACCCGTACCGGGCGTGCCGGTTCCGGGCGCACCGGTACCTGGCGTTCCGCCGCTTCCCGGCGAGGTGCCACTGCTGGGGGTACCGCCGGAGCCGCCCGACGCCACCGCATCCAGCGCACCGATCAGGCCTTCGCTGCGATTGCTCACGCTGCCCGCGTTGAGGCTCAACGCCTGCACGCCGGTCTGCTCGATGGCGCCGCCATGGTTGCGCAGGGCCTGTGCCTGCAGCTGCAGGCGCTGTGCATTGAGCTTGCCGCCACTGTTGTCCAGCGTGCCACCGGAGGTGATCGCAGCTTCACGCGTGGCAGCGATGGTGCCGGCATTGGCCAGATCGCCGCTCGCGTGCACGCGCACGTTCTGCAGTGACTGCAGCGCGCCGGTGTTCTCCAGCCGGCCATCCACCGTGACCACGAGTTCGCCGGCCTGGGCACCGATGCTGCCGGCATTGCGCACGCCCACACCGTGTTCATTGCCGACCAGCCAGATCTTGTTGGCGAACATGCCACCCAGCGCGCCCACATCCAGTGCAAAGGTCGGCGCATCGCCGCTGGCCGCCGCAGCGTTGACCTGGCTGTGGTCGGCACTGACCACGTTGTTGCCGAGGGTCGCCTGCAGCTGGTTGGCCCAGATGCCGGCGTTGACCTTCAGCGATCGGGTGATCAGGTCGGTGTAGTCGGCGCGGCTGGCATCGAGGCCATCGCCGTTGACCTCGATTGCCCCACCACTGACCCGATAACCTTCCAGCGAACCGCTGCCGCTGAACACCGGCGTGCCGGTGGTGAGCGTGACGCGGCTGGCATTGAGGAAACCACCACCGTTGACCTGGATACCGGCCGGATTGGCGATGATGACCTCGGCGCGCTGTCCGGCCACTTCCACATAGCCATTGAGTCGGCTGGCCGGGCCGTTGACCTCGTTGAGGATGACCCGTGCGCTGCCGGTGGCCAACCATGGATTGCCCTGCACCCAACCGCCCAACTGCGTCTGCACCTGGCCACGCGCGTTGTTGAGGATCACGCCCTCACGGCCGACATCGAACTGCGAGTAGCGGTTGCGTGAGACACCACCGGCCGACGGCGTGGTGATGTTGACCATCGGCACACCGTTCGGCGCGGTCACCACCGTGGGGCGCTCACGGCCGGGCGCGTTGGGATCGGACACAATGTGGCCACCCGACTGCGCCTGCGCCAATGGCGCCAGGCTGACCCATCCCAACGCGCACATCAGTGCGAAGCCGAGCGGCGACACGGCTGCCGTCTGCCGGCCGGCGACCTGGCCGACCAGGCCGCCACCGCCTTTCACCAGTTCCGAAGCGACCTGCCACACGCGCAGCGCGCGATTGAAAACCAGGCGATAGATGCTGTTCATTTCACGAATCCTTGTGCCAGATCAGTAGCGCCACGCCAGGCTGAAGCCGAAGGTGGTGTAGTCAGTCGGGAAGTTGGAGGGCTTGTGCAGGGCCGAGCCCACGAAACCGTCCCAGGAAAGCTGCTGCCAGCCGCCGCGCAGGCCCAATGCCATGCCGGCCAGATCCCGGCCGGATTGCCATTGCGCCGATGGCCCGCCGATGCGGCCGTAGTCGGCGGCGACGTAGAACTCCTGGCCGCCGCCGATGCCCAGCGACAGGTCGTTGCGCAGCGACCAGCCGCGCTCACCGCTGAGCGAGCTTTCGCCATCGAAGCCACGCACCGTGTAGCGGCCGCCGATCGCAAAGCGATCCTGTGGCGACAATGGTGTGCGGTTCCACTGCGCGCGCCAGGCGGCGGTGTAGCGCAGGCGCTGCTTGCCCAGCTGGAACGGCACGCTCAACTGCGCGTCAGCCGTGATCACCTTCATCCGCGAGGTGCCTTCCAACGGCAGGGTTGGATCCCACGCTTGGGCCATCTCTTCCGGGGAGCGCAGTGCATGGAAGGCGCCGGTGCCGCGCCGGTATGCCAGCGTGGCATCAAGCGTAGCCGCGCCGATGAACTGCTTGTGGGTCAGGCCGAGCTCCCAGCCCGAGGTACGGCGACGCTGCACCTCGATCTCGGTATCGTCGATGTAGTTCTTCGACGTGCGCTGCCAGCCGCGGCCGTAGATGCCCAGCTTGGTCTTGGCATTGCGCAGCAGCAGGCGATCCACGCGTGCCTCGGCGTTGCCGCTGCGGCCGCTGTAGTCATAGCTTTCGTACGCGCCCACCACGGTCTGGCTGTAGTCGTAGGCACTGGCCGTGGCGCCGAACAGCCAGTAGCCGTAGGGCACGTCGTAGTGCGCGGTCCAGCTGTTGGTGTCCTTGCCTTTGCCATTGAACACGCCGCGCCCCGCGCTGACGTAGAACAGCTCGTTCAGGCCCAGCGGGTTGTCCAACGACAGCGTGGCGTTGGCCTGCAGCTTGCCGGTGCCCTGGCTGCCTGCATCGTCCAGGGTCAGGCTGGCACGCACCGGCGAACGCTGTTTCCAGTCGATGTTCAGGTCGCTCTGCCCGGGCGCGGCGCCTTCGCCGTCTGCAGGTGCGATCTTGATGTCAGCAGTGACGGTGGGCACGCGCTGCAGGTTCTCCAGCCCCTGCTCGATGTCGCGCAGGTTCAACAGGCCGCCACTGCGGATCGGCAGCGCATTGGCGATGGCCGGATGCCGCCCATCCGCCTCGGTGAACACCGCCTCGCGGAATCGCCCGGGCACCACCGACAGTGTCAGCGTGCCGGTATTCAGATCCTGCGGAGCCGACAGCACGCGGGTGGTGACATAGCCACGCGCGATGATCGCGTTCTGTACGCGCTTCATCACCACGTTGATGCCTTCAGTGCCCAGGCAGCGGCCGCTGGCGGGATCTTCGCGCGGATCGGCTGCGGCCAATGCCCACTGGAAGCCCTTGGCACCCTCGCCGTCCAGCACGATGCGATCAATACGCACGCAGGGCTGCTCCTGCGTCGGCAGGCGCTCCCCCTGTTCACCCTGGCTGCTCTCCAGGCGTACATCGGGCCGGCTTTCCTGCTGCTCGCGCAGCACGCGTTCTCGTTCCTGCTGGCGCAGCAGCTCCTGCGCGCCCGGGTCACCCACCTGCTGGGCAGCAACACTGAAGGCCATGCCCAGAAGCACCAACCCTCCACCACTGCGGCGCGCACCGCGCACAGACATCTTCCTTGCTTGCACAATCAATTCCACGTGTTGATGCCACGCGTCAGCGGTCCTGCTCCCGGAAAGGAGAAGGGCCAACCCGATGGCTTGAATCGAGGTTCGCCGGGGGTATGCAACGGCATGCCACCGCGCCCGACGCGAAGTGGCGCATAGGCTATCGGCCGCCCGAAGGATTTCTATAGGGAAATTTTCAAATGCCCAGAACTACGGGACAGAACACCGCAGGCAGAGATCCAGAGTATGCGTACGCACGCGCCACGTCGCAAAGCAACGGCGTTCAGCACAACGCCTTTCGCCCGCCCACGCTACAGTCGGCGCATGACCGTATTCCTGCAGATCGAAGGCACCACCATCGTTGATATCCCCAGCCTCTATGCGGAGATCAACCGGGTATTCATGGCCGGCGAAGCCTGGCAGCTCGGGCCCAGTCTCGATGGACTGGACGATCTGCTGTACGGCGGTTATGGCGCGCTGGCCGGGCACGAAACCGCTACGCTGGTCTGGCGCGACATCGACCACAGCCGCGAGGCACTGGGATTGGAGACCACGCGCGCGTGGCTGGAAGACAAGCTGCGGCAGCCGGGTACGTTCAATGCCGAAACCATCGGCCGCCAGCTGGACGCCCTGCAACGTGGCGAGGGGCAGACCTACTTCGACATCGTGATGGAGATCTTCGCCAGCCACCCGAACGTTGCACTGGTGTGCGCCTGAAGTGGCGCCCCTCCCCCCTGCGGCATCCCGCCTGCGGAACACGCCAACCGTTACAGCGCGACCGGTTGTGGTAGTACATGTCAAACGACCGATTCAGACGCCATCGCAGTCACTACCGGCCTTGGCGAGCCTGACCACGTCACGCAGGGAACTCTGGATGTCCGCGACTGAGCTACAGATGTTTTCAGGCGCCACGTCGAATTTCGCCCCGCCCGCCCGACGCTTGAAAGCAGCAAGTTCGGAGAGGCATTGACCTGCCAGCTTCCTGGCATCCAGCCTCGACGCAGCCTGAACCATTGAATTGCCCTGCGCGGCGACGTAGCACTTGTAGTCTTCGGAGAGCGCTCCGTCCATACGGAAGCGGGACAGTTCAACCAAGTTCCGAGGGGCAGCCGGACTCCTACTTCCCCCTATCAAGGCAAGACCAAGCTCAGCACCGTCAGCTCCTACACAAGCATATGGCGTCTGAGAGCACAGTGACTTGCTCTCGGAACTCTTGTGCACTACCAGCGAGGCAAGAATAGAGTGTTCGGCCATCTCCATGTCTGCCGCGAGTCTTTCTGCCAGCGGCCGGGCGGACACCGAGGACCCAAATAGAACACAAAGGACGAAGCACGAAATCAGCGCAGTGGTTTTCATCGGCTCACCAGAATCGAGCAGTCCGCCAGCGTGGCCCTTTTCAACTCGACCAAATATTCGGCTCGGACCTCTTCCGTGGAGGGATGCTGGCCGGTTTCCCGGACCACGGCCAACTTCTGACGGGCCAGCTCGTAGGCTTGTTCGGGACCGATGTCGGTGACGCTGCCCAATGAGAACCGCCGAACCCCAACTGGGCCTCGGACTACGACTTCGTAGGTGGTGCGGGTGGGGCCCACGTAGAACCCAAAGCCCGTCGGAGCACCTCGGTTCCCGCCCAGCACGCGGCAAGGCTTGCCCGCCTCTGCCGGCGGCCGCGAGGCTATGACCGCCCTCCCCTGTTTTCCTTCAACCGGGGCCTTGGCCACGCTCAGTTCGCAGATTTGGTGGCAGGTCAGCTTAAACTTGGTGCCTCGGCGGCGCGGGGCATCTGCCTGCGTCGCAACAACCGTATCCATGGTCGATCCGCCGTGTGTCCGTCGCAACATCGATTTGATCCTCTTTGAGTGACCGGCGCAACCGCAGCGCAACGAAGAACCCCGTCACTCGCGGTCAGTGACCCGGGTCGATCGCTACAACCCGTAGGAAGCTCTCTTGCAAACCACTGATTCAAAAACGAAAACGTCCTCATCCAAGGCCAGTGCAGAGCACACCCCGCTGATGAAGCAGTTCTTCGCAGCCAAGTCCGACTACCCGGACCTGCTGCTGTTCTTCCGCATGGGCGACTTCTACGAGCTGTTCTACGACGACGCCCGCAAGGCGGCGCGGCTGCTGGACATCACCCTCACCCAGCGCGGCAGCTCCGGCGGCGCGCCCATTCCGATGGCCGGCGTGCCGGTGCATGCCTACGAGGGCTACCTGGCCCGGCTGGTGGCGCTGGGCGAATCGGTGGCGATCTGCGAACAGATCGGCGACCCGGCACTGGCCAAGGGTCTGGTCGAACGCAAGGTGGTGCGCATCGTCACCCCGGGCACCGTTACCGACGAGGCGCTGCTGGACGAGCGCCGCGACACCCTGTTGATGGCCCTGTCGCGCAACAAGAGCGGCTATGGGCTGGCATGGGCCGATCTGGCCGGCGGCCGCTTCCTGGTCAACGAAGTCGACAACGACGACGCACTCGAGGCCGAGCTGGCCCGCCTGGAGCCAGCCGAACTGCTGGTTCCGGATGAAGAGAACTGGCCCGACTTCCTGCGCCAGCGCAGCGGCGTACGTCGCCGCGCGCCGTGGCTGTTCGACGCCGACAGTGGTCGCCGCCAGCTGCTGAACTTCTTCAAGCTGCACGACCTCAGCGGCTTCGGCATCGATGACAAGCCGCGCGCCACGGCCGCTGCCGGCGCCCTGCTCGGCTATGTCGAGGAAACCCAGAAGCAGCGCCTGCCGCACCTGACGTCCATCTCGATGGAGACCGCCAGCGAAGCGATCGCGATGAACGCGGCAACGCGTCGCCATCTGGAGCTGGACACCCGCGTCGACGGCGATACCCGCAACACCCTGCTCGGCGTGCTCGACAGCACAGTGACGCCGATGGGCGGCCGCCTGCTGCGCCGCTGGCTGCATCGGCCGCTGCGCCTGCGCGAGGTGCTGGTGCAGCGCCACCACGCGGTGGAAACACTGATCGACCGTGGCGCGGACGCAGATATCCGCGAACAGTTCCGCCGCCTCGGCGACCTTGAACGCATCCTCACCCGCGTTGCCCTGCGCTCGGCACGGCCGCGCGATTTCTCCACCCTGCGCGATGGCCTCGGCCTGCTGCCGGCCGTACGCGAGGTGCTGTCACCGCTGGATTCACCGCGCCTGCAGACCCTGCACGCCGCGCTCGGCGAACACGACGAATGCGCCCACCTGCTGGCCAGCGCGATCGCCGACATGCCGCCGCTCAAGCTCAGCGACGGTGGCGTGCTGGCCGATGGCTTCGACACCGAGCTGGATGAGCTGCGCCGCCTGTCGACGCACGCCGACCAGTTCCTGGTCGACCTGGAACAGCGCGAGCGCGAGAGCAGCGGCATCGCCACCTTGAAGGTCGGCTACAACCGTGTGCACGGCTACTACATCGAAATCAGCAAGGGCCAGTCCGACCGTGCGCCGGTGCACTACACCCGCCGCCAGACACTGACCAACGCCGAGCGCTACATCACCGAAGAACTGAAGGCGTTCGAAGACAAGGTGCTGTCCGCGCGTGACCGTTCGCTGTCGCGCGAAAAGTACCTTTACGAGCAGCTGCTGGACACGCTGGGCACCCAGCTGGAGCCGCTCAAGCAGTGCGCCGCCGCACTCAGCGAACTGGATGTGCTGGCCGCCTTCGCCGAGCGTGCGCAGGCGCTGGACTGGGCGCGCCCGGAACTGCAGGCCGAGCCGTGCCTGAAGATCGAGCGCGGCCGCCATCCGGTGGTGGAAGCGGTGCGTGACCAGCCGTTCGAGCCCAACGACCTGGACCTGCACCCGGACCGTCGCATGCTGGTCATTACCGGCCCGAACATGGGCGGTAAATCGACCTACATGCGGCAGAACGCGCTGATCGTGCTGCTGGCCCACATCGGCAGCTTCGTGCCGGCCAGCCGCGCGTTGATCGGCCCGATCGACCGCATCCTGACCCGCATCGGCGCCGGTGATGACCTTGCCCGCGGGCAGTCGACCTTCATGGTCGAGATGGCCGAAACCAGCTACATCCTGCACCACGCCACCGCGCATTCGCTGGTGCTGATGGACGAGATCGGCCGCGGCACGTCCACCTACGACGGCCTGGCCCTGGCCGACGCGGTAGCGCGCCACCTCGCCTACGAAAACCGCTGTTACACGCTGTTTGCGACCCATTACTTCGAACTGACCGCGTTGGCCGACGAACAGCACGAGGGCGGCCGCAGCGGCATCGCCAACGTGCATCTGGATGCCGTCGAGCACGGCGAAGCGCTGGTGTTCATGCATGCAGTGAAGGACGGCCCGGCCAACCGCAGCTTCGGCCTGCAGGTGGCCGCCCTGGCCGGCCTGCCGCGTGCCACCGTGGCACAGGCGCGCCGACGCCTGGCCGAGCTGGAACAGCGCGGCGGCGAAAGCCATGCCGCCGAACTCGCCCCGCAGGCGCTGGATGCCCCGCAGCAGTTCGGGCTGTTTGCCGCTCCGCCGAACAAGGCGCAGGAGGCGCTGGCCGCGATCGACCCGGACGAGCTGACCCCGAAGCAGGCACTGGAAGCGCTGTACCGGTTGAAGGCGCTGCTGTAAGGCAGGCCGCATGTTCCGCCGGCCCTGCCCGGCGGACGCCCGCCATGAAGCCTTCGCATTGCCGTCGTGTACACGGCGTTATGCTCGGGCGGTTCGTCCTTCACAGACCGGAGACCGCCATGAACACCGAATCCCTCGCTGCATCCCTCTTCCAGCAGCTGCAGCAGGGCCAAGGCCTGCAGCAGGTGTCGCAGCAGCTCGGCCTGGACAGCAGCCAGGCTACCCAGGCCGTCGGCAGCGCCCTGCCCCTGCTGCTCGGCGCAATGGGCCAGAACGCCAGTGAGCCGCAGGGTGCGCAGTCCCTCCTCAATGCCCTGCAGCGCGACCACCTTGGCTCGGCCGGCGGCGGTGGTGGCGGTTTCGACCTCGGCAGCATCCTCGGCGCGGTGATGGGCGGTGCCGGCGGCAACGCCACCAACGGTGCCGGCATCCTCGGCCACGTATTCGGTGGGCAGACCTCGCAGGCGGCCGAAGCGCTGGGCCAGAAGACCGGCCTGGACAGCGGCAAGTCCAGCCAGCTGCTGGCGATCCTTGCCCCCATCGTCATGTCGTTCCTGGCCCAGCGGTTTGCCCAGAGCGGCAACGCAGGCCAGCTCAGCCAGGCCCTCGGCCAGGAAGCACAGCAATCCGGCGGCGGCATCGGCAGCCTGCTTGGCGGTGCGCTCGACCAGGACGGCGATGGCCAGTTCGGCGCCAGCGATCTGTTCAAGCTCGGCGCGGGCCTGCTCAAGCGCTGATCGCGCACAACGATGCAAGCGCCGCCTGCCATAGGCGGCCACTATCGCATCGGTTGAATCAATCGAATTTACCCATCATTAGGCGATGCCTATGGTGGGTAAGCGATCTGATTCCCTCATTCGCCAGCCCACAGGTAGAGACCCATGAAAAGCGAAGCGAAGTGCCCGTTCAACCATGCCGTCGTCGGTGATGCGACGACCAACCGCGACTGGTGGCCGAACCAGCTGCGCGTGGACCTGCTCAACCAGCACTCCACGCGCTCCAATCCCCTCGATGCGGGCTTCGACTACGCCAAGGCCTTCAACGGGCTGGACTACAGCGCCCTGAAGGCCGACCTGAAGGCGTTGATGACCGACTCGCAGGACTGGTGGCCAGCCGACTTCGGCCACTACGGCGGCCTGTTCATCCGCATGGCGTGGCACAGCGCCGGTACCTACCGAATCGACGATGGCCGTGGCGGCGGTGGTCGCGGCCAGCAGCGCTTCGCTCCGCTCAACAGCTGGCCGGACAACGTCAGCCTGGACAAGGCACGGCGCCTGCTGTGGCCGATCAAGCAGAAATATGGCCAGGCCATTTCCTGGGCCGACCTGCTGATCCTGACCGGCAACGTCGCACTGGAGTCGATGGGCTTCAAGACGCTCGGCTTTGCCGGCGGCCGTCCCGATACCTGGGAGCCGGACCAGGACGTGTACTGGGGCCGCGAAACCACCTGGCTCGGCGGCGACGTGCGTTACAAGCACGGCTCGGAGGGCGTGCAAGAGGACCACGGCGTGCTGGTGTCCGATGACGACGCTGATGGCGATGTGCACTCGCGCAAACTGGAAAACCCGCTGGCCGCGGTACAGATGGGCCTGATCTATGTGAACCCGGAAGGCCCGGATGGCAATCCCGATCCGGTGCTGGCCGCGCATGACATCCGCGACACCTTCGGCCGCATGGCGATGGACGATGAGGAAACCGTCGCCCTGATCGCCGGTGGCCACAGTTTCGGCAAGACCCATGGTGCAGGCCCGGCCGACAACGTCGGCAAGGAACCGGAAGCAGCGGGCCTGGAAAGCCAGGGCCTGGGCTGGGCCAACAGCTTCGGCAGCGGCAAAGGTGGCGACACCATCACCAGCGGCCTGGAAGTCACCTGGACCCGCACCCCCGCGCAGTGGAGCCACGATTTCTTCGAGATCCTGTTCGGCAACGAATGGGAGCTGAGCAAGAGCCCGGCCGGCGCCCACCAGTGGGTCGCCAAGAATGCGGATGCGGTGATTCCCGATGCGCACGATCCGTCGAAAAAGCACCGCCCGACGATGCTGACCACCGACCTGTCGCTGCGCATGGACCCGGCCTACGAAAAGATCTCGCGGAAATTCCTTGCTGATCCGCAGGCGTTCGCCGATGCCTTCGCCCGCGCCTGGTTCAAGTTGACCCATCGCGACATGGGCCCACGTGCGCGCTATCTCGGCCCGGAGATTCCAGCCGAGGAATTCATCTGGCAGGACCCGGTGCCGGAAGCCAGGCACCCGTTGATCGACGCCAAGGACATCGCCGCGCTGAAGCAGAAGATCGCAGCGACCGGCCTGAGCGTGGCCGAGCTGGTGTCCACGGCGTGGGCCTCGGCCTCGACCTTCCGCGGTTCGGACAAGCGCGGTGGCGCCAATGGTGCACGCGTGCGCTTGGCACCGCAGAAGGACTGGGCGGTGAACCAGCCGCAACAGCTGGCCAAGGTGCTGGCCGCGCTGGAAAAGGTCCAGGCCGAGTTCAACGGCACGGGCAGCAAGCAGGTGTCGCTGGCCGACCTGATCGTGCTGGCCGGTGGCGTCGGCATCGAGCAGGCGGCAAAGGCCGGCGGCCATGACCTGAGTGTGCCGTTCACCCCGGGCCGCACCGATGCCAGCCAGGAACAGACTGACGTCGAATCGTTCGCGGTGCTGGAACCGGCTGCCGATGGTTTCCGCAACTACCTCAAGGGCGCTTACAGCGTGCCGGAGGAGGCGCTGCTGATCGACAAGGCACAGCTGCTGACCCTCACCGCACCGGAAATGACCGCCCTGGTCGGTGGCCTGCGCGTGCTCGGCGCCAATGCCGACGGTGGCAGGCACGGCGTGTTCACCAGCCGTCCCGGCACGCTGAGCAACGACTTCTTCGTCAACCTGCTGGACATGGGCACCACCTGGAAGGCGACCGGTCGCGAAAGCTATGAAGGCCGTGGACGCAGCGATGGTGCTGCGCGCTGGACCGGCACCCGTGCGGATCTCGTGTTCGGTTCCAACGCCGTGCTGCGCGCGTTGGCCGAGGTGTATGCCAGTGCCGATGGCGAGAAGAAGTTCGTGCAGGATTTCATCGCCGCCTGGACGCGGGTGATGGAACTGGACCGCTACGACCTGCACGGTTGACCGTATATGGTAGGTGCCAACCTTGGTTGGCACCTGGCAAAGCGCCCACCAGGGTGGGCGACTACCAAAGCGCTACCGCGGGGTCATGACTTGGTAGATGCCAACCTTGGTTGGCACCGGACACAACGCCCACCAAGGTGGGCGACTACCGAGGCGCCCCTTCCTTCAACCGCTCCAGGATCGGCGCGAACAGCGGCGCCTGCATCGAACGCGGCGGCTGCGCTGCTTCGCCCTTTTCGATAGCCTGCCAGTACGATCCCGGCAGCGGCTTGTCGCCCAGTTCGTAGTCCATGCCATCCCAACCGTCTTCGCGGAATGCGTAGAACGCCCAGTGCACCTTCTGCTGCTCGGCCACGTCCAGCACGTCGCGCAGGTAGCGGCCGCAGTCCGGCCAGCGGCGCATGCAGCCGAACTCACCGATCACCATCCGGTTGGCACCAATGCCATGTGTCTTCGCCCAGTCCATCGGCTGCTGCAGGTAGCTGCGCACGCGCGCGGCGTCCCAGCGCTCGCTGCGGTCGCCAAACGGCACTTCGGCGGGATAGCGGTACGGTTTGCTGCGCTTCTGGTTCGGCGCACTGGTGGCCGCGTACGGCTCGTACATGTGCACGCTGTAAAGCAGCTTCGTGTCCTGCAGGGGCGCCGGCCAGTAATCGAAGGCATCGGCCGCTGCGTACCAACCAGCGTCGAGCATCAGCGGCATGTCTGCATCAACCGCGCGCACACTGGCCACCAGTTCCGTGTACAGCTGGCGCAGATCGCGCGGTCCGCCCTGCACGCCCGCATACCACTTCAGCATGTCCTCGCGGGAGGCGTGTTCGGCCAGCGTGGTGCCGTATTCCGGCGCCGGCTCGTTGATCAGGTTGTAGCCGGCCAGCGCCGGATGCCCTTTCAGCGCGGCGGCAAGATCACGCCAGAAGCGCTGCGCAGGTGCGTGGTTGTCGAAGGACTGCCACAGGCGCTGGTCGACCACGTCACCGTTCTTCTGTTTCCAGCGCAGCAGCGGCAGTGACAGCGGCACCAGCACCACCTTCAATCCCACGGCATTGGCGTCATCCAGCGCGCGACGCAGCGTGGCCACGTCGGCATCGACCAGTCCTTGATAGTGGTCGGCATCGCCCATCAGGAAATCGCGGCCGCCGGCACTGCGCCACTTGTCCGGGGTCAGTCGTACCCAGGTGGCGCCGGTGTCACGCAGGCCCTGGAAGTAGGCACGGTCGGGCGGCGTTTCGTTGAAGCTGTTGCCACCGCGCTGCGGGGTATCCCAGAAGGTGATGTCGGCGGCGAACACCGGGACGGCGGCGGACAGGGCCAGGCACAGCAGGCTGCGGCGCAGGAACATGGTGGGCTTCCATGAGGAGGACGATCCAACGTGCGGGGCGCAAGCCGAACGGTGGCTGAGCGTAGGCGGCAAAGCGCCCACCAAGGTGGGGGGCTACCAGAGCGCGAGCCAGACCCACGATACGGTAGGGGCCGACCTTGGTCGGCGCATGGCAAAGCGCCCACCAAGGTGGACGGCTACCGGAGCGCGAGCCGGTTCAGTCCGGTCACTGCGTCATAGCGCGTCGAGATCACCCAGAGCGCGGATCAACCTGCGCGCGCGCTTGTCCGGCTTGTGCTCCGGTGCCTGGTAGCCATCACGCGCGGCAATGCGCAGCGCACGCTGTTCGGCGCGGCGCGCCTTGGAGGCCTCGCTCTCGGCATACAGCTGCTGCGCCACCGGCGCCGGGCCGCGCTGGTCGCTCAGGCCCAGCACCTGGATCTCGAAGTGTTCTTCACCGCGATCGACCAGCAGCTGCTCTCCCACGCGTACTGCGCGTGAGGATTTCGGGCGCTGCCCGGCCACGGATACCTTGCCGGTCTCGATCGCCTGTTTGGCCAGGCTGCGGGTCTTGAAGAAGCGGGCCGCCCACAACCAGATGTCCAGACGGACGCTGGGCGCCAACGGGGAAAGCTCGGACATCGGTAGGGACTACTCCGTTCGCTTGTTCAGGGGACGCGGATTGTCGGGGTCGGTGCGGCAGCCGCTACCCCCGATCAATGCCGGTGTGCCGGCCGCCAGGTCCTGGCGCTGGCTGCCGACCAGGCACTCGGGGCGGTCGGTCGGCCGCACCTGGGTATCGCCGAGCCGGTCACCTGACGAACATGCGGCCAGCGCCGCTGCGATCAAGGCCGCCACGATCATCCGCATCGCCTGTTGTGATTGATGCATTGCCACATCCTGCAAACCGGCTTGATGCTAGTGTGCGCCTCCCGGGAATCGATCACCACTCCATGGCCAAAGCGCCGCTTGACCTGACCTCCGGCCCGATAGGCCGCAACCTGCTGCTGTTCGCGCTGCCGATCCTGGCAGGCAACATCGCGCAGTCGCTGAACGGCTCGGTGAACGCGGTATGGGTGGGGCGCTTCCTTGGCGAAGCGGCACTGACCGCGACCGCGAACGCCAACAACATCATGTTCTTCTTGATCGGTTCGGTGTTCGGCTTCGGCATGGCCTCGACCATCCTGATCGGCCAGGCCATCGGTGCGCGCGACATCGCCCAGGCACGACGCGTGGTCGGCACCAGCGCCACGTTCTTCATCGGCCTGTCGGTCATCATCGCCATCGCCGGCTGGTTCCTGGCCCACCCGCTGCTGGCGGCGATGGGCACGCCTGCCGCCTCGCTGCCGTTGGCCGAGGCCTACCTGCGCATCATCTTCCTGGCGATGCCGACGCTGTACGCCTTCGCCTTCCTCAGTGCGGCGCTGCGCGGTGCCGGCGATTCGCGCACGCCGTTCCGCTTCCTGCTGGTCTCGGTGGTGCTGGACATCGCCCTGAACCCGGTGCTGATCTTCGGCATGGGGCCGTTCCCGGAACTGGGCATCGCCGGCTCGGCCTGGGCCACGCTGGTGTCGCAGACGCTGTCGCTGGCCGGCCTGCTGCTGTACATGCGGCACAAGCGGCACACGCTGTGGCTGGGCCGCGCCGACATGCACCTGTTCAAGCTGGACATGACCATCCTGCGCGCGCTGGTGGTCAAGGGCGTACCGATGGGCCTGCAGATGGTGCTGATCTCGCTGTCGGTGATCATGCTGATGACCATGGTCAACCAGTACGGTACCGACACCGGCGCAGCCTACGGTGCATCGCTGCAGCTGTGGAACTACGTGCAGATGCCGGCGATGGCGATCGGTGCGGCGTGTTCGTCGATGGCCGCGCAGAATGTCGGTGCGCAGCGCTGGGATCGCGTGCGCGGTACCGCACGCCAGGGCATCGCGTTCAACTTCCTGCTGACCGGCGCGTTGATCCTGCCGCTGGTGCTGCTGGACCAGTACTCGCTGGCCTTGTTCCTGCCGCAGGGCAGCGAATCGCTGCAGATCGCGCGGCACCTGAACCACATCGTGATCGGTTCGTTCCTGTTCTTCGGCGTCAGCTTCGTGATCTCCGGCGTGGTGCGCTCTACCGGCGCGGTGCTGCCGCCGCTGCTGATCCTGGCCGCGTCGCTGTGGGGCGTGCGCGTGCCGTTCGCCGAATTCCTGCAGCCGTACTGGGGTGCCGATGCGATCTGGTGGAGTTTCCCGGCCGGCTCGCTGGTGTCGATGCTGCTGTCGCTGGCGTATTACCGCTGGGGTGGCTGGCGCAAGGCGAGGATGATCAGTACACCGGTGCATGCCGAAGAACTCGCCACGCCATCGGAGATTCCCGCCTGTCCGCCCTCGCCGGTGGCCGACCCGGATGCGGCGCTGGAAACCAGCCCCCCGCGTTGAACATGCACCGGTAGTGCCGGCCGCTGGCCGGCAACTACATGGACGTCGCAAACATCGCGCAGTTGCTGGCCAGCGGCCGGCACTACCGCTTTTTCTTTTTCGCGTTGTGCCTGGCAGCGGCGCGCAGTAGTGCTTTCAGCGCCGTAGCGTTGGGCATTTCGCCTTCGTGGATGTCGATCGCGCGGCGCGTACCGCCTTCCAGGCTGGCGTTGAACAGGCGCTTCGGGTCCGGCAACGCTGCGCCGTGGGCGAAGGTCAGCTTCACCGCCTGCTTGTAGGTTTCGCCGGTGCACAGGATGCCGTTGTGTTCCCACACCGGTGTGCCGCGCCACTTCCAGGTTTCCTCCACGTCCGGCAGCGCCTCGTGGATCAGCGCGCGGACGCGGGCAAGGATGTCACCACGCCAATCAGCAAGCTCGGCAATGCGGGCGTCAATCAGGGTGGCAGCGGAGAGAGCAGCATCTGCGGGATCGGACTTCTGCGTGGCCATCGCTTGGTCTCGTACGGGAAAGAACCTGGGAGATCACATGCGTTCGCCGGGCAGCTCGCTGGCCTGCCGCACCCAGTCGAGGAACCTCGCCTCGTCCAGTACCCCATCCTCAAGAATGTGCAGGTAGCGCGTGTCGGCACTCTTGGATGGTTCGGGCGGAACAGGCTGCAACAGCGCACCGCGGAAGAACGCGACCTTGATGTAGCGGGTGAAGCAATGGAAGCTGAGGAACCAGCCCTCACCGGCGGCGATGCCGTACATCGGCGAGTTCCATTTCACTGCTTTGTGCACGCCGGGCACGGCCTGTTTGATCAGTGCATCAAGACGTGCACCGACAGCCCGCTTCCAGTCCGGCATGGCGGCGATATACGCCTGCACAGGCGCATCGCCCTCGCCCTTGGCGATCTGCGGGTTACCGCCGGACAGCAGCTTCGGCGCGGCACTGCTGGCGGATCGCTTGGCGGGCATCGCAGGGGCCATGAGGGGCGAAGGCCCGAGCGTACGCCGCCGCCCGGCAGCGGTCACGGCGCACTGCGCCATGGCCTCAGAGGCTGCTGCGGAACTGCCGCCAGGTGGGCAGCTTGCGGGCGCCGCGCAGGAACCACATCAGGGTGGCCATCACCAGGCCGAACATCACGCCTGCCACCACCCCGGCAAGCAACAGCAGTTCCAGCGCCGGGGCCCTGCCCTGCCACAGCAACAGCCACATCAGTACCGTCCAGAAGACGCCAAACAGCAGGCCCTGCAGCAGCGCATTGGTCAGGAAACCGGCCAGTATCGGCGGCGGCAGCGCGACACCCAGCCGCCACAGCATGCGGTGCAGCACGGGTGCCGCTTCCCTCCGTGGCACCCCGGAATGGTCCAGGAAGCGCAACGCCACCTGGATGTCCGCCGGGTATCGATGGTCGCTCTCATCCATCCATTGAAACTAACGAGGCGGCACCACAAACGCAAACGGCCGCCCGAAGGCGGCCGTCGCGGCAACAACCGAAGTTGTTTATCAGCCCTTGGTTGCCAGGCGGGCAGCCTTGGCGGCAGCAGCAGCAGCCAGATCTTCCTTGATGCGGGCAGCCTTGCCTTCCAGGCCACGCAGGTAGTACAGCTTGCCGGCGCGGACCTTACCACGACGCTTCACTTCGACCGAGTCGATGATGGCGCTGTGGGTCTGGAACACGCGCTCGACACCGTAACCGTGCGAGATCTTGCGCACGGTGAACGAGGAGTTCAGGCCGCCGTTCTTGGTCGCGATGACAACGCCTTCATAGGCCTGCACGCGCTCGCGGGTACCTTCCTTCACCTTCACGTTGACGACAACGGTGTCGCCCTGGCTGAACTGCGGCAGTTCACGGGTGATCTGGGCGGATTCGAATTCCGCGACGATGGACTTGTTCAGCTTGCTCATGGGTTACACCGATTCATTGTTCGGGTGGGCGTGTCATTCGACAGCGTGGGCTCATGCAGTCACCGGACTGTGCTGCACGTTTGTTTTGGGTACTGCGCACCGGCCGAGGCCGGCGGTAATTGGCCATGATAGCCGATAAAGCAGGGCTGGCGCTAGGCCTTGCCCTTTTCCGCCGGGACCTGGCGGGCCAGGGCCAGCAGCTTTCGGTCGGCCTTGCCCAGCGCCTGTTCATCCAGCAGGTCCGGGCGCCGCTGTGCGGTACGGATCAACGACTGCTGCCGACGCCAGGCGGCGATGGCGGCATGGTTGCCCGAGCGCAGCACGTCCGGCACGTCACCCAGCGGATGCTGGGCCGGCTGGCTGTAATGCGGGCAGTCGAGCAGGCCGAGGTCGCCCTCGAAACTGTCCTGCGCCGCGGATTCGGCGTCATTCAAGGCGCCTTCCTGCAGCCGGGCCACCGCGTCGATGATCACCGCCGCCCCCAGCTCGCCGCCGGACAGCACATAGTCGCCGAGGGAAATCTCCTCATCGACATTGGCGGCCAGGAAACGCTCGTCGATGCCTTCATAGCGGCCGCAGAGCAGGACCATGCGCGGCAATGCCGCCAGTTCCCGCACCTTGGCCTGGGTCAACGGCGCGCCCTGCGGGCTGAGATGGATCACCCGCGCAGGCGTCGGATCGGCCTCACGGATCGCCTGCAGGCAGGCCTGCAGCGGTTCGATCAGCATCACCATGCCCGGGCCACCGCCGAACGGACGATCGTCTACCCGGCGGTAGTTGCCCTCGGCGTAGTCACGGGGATTCCAGCCATGCAGGCTGAACAATCCCTTTTCCTGCGCACGGCCGACCACGCCCAGCCCAGCGGACTGGGCGAGGAAATCGGGGAACAGGGTGATGACGTCGAAACGCATGCTCACACTCAGAACTCGGGGTCCCAGTCGACCACGACCAGATTGGCCTCGAAGTCGACGGATTTGACGAACTCCGGCACGACGAACGGAATCATCCGCTCGCGATCACCGCGTACGACCACCACATCGTTGGCGCCGGTACTGAACAGGTGCGAGACCTGGCCGAGGGCAACGCCTTCGACGGTCTTCACATCCAGGCCTTCCAGATCGACCCAGTAATACTCGTCGGCATTCGGCGGCGGCAGCGCACTGCGGGCCACGAAGACCTCGGTGCCATGCATCGCCTCGACCGTGTCGCGATCCTCGATGCCCGGAAAACGGGCCACAAGGTGCTTGCCGGTATCCCGGCCACGGGCGCCTTCAAGCGTCGATTCCTGCCCGTTGGGGCTGCGCAGGATCCACGGTTGGTAACGGAAAATAGCGGAACGCGGCTCGGTCCAGGACTCGAGCTTTATTTCGCCGCGCACACCAAAAGCGCCGACAACCCTGCCAAGCAGGATGCGGCGCTCGTTATCTTTCATCTGCGTTCAATCAGATGGGCCGCACCAGGGCGCGGCCCGTCAGGATCAGGCCGCAGCGGCCTGGGACTTGCTCGCTTCCTTGATCAGGTTGCGAACTTTCTCGGTCGGCTGGGCGCCGTTCTTGACCCAATGGTCAACGCGGGCCAGGTCCAGCTCGATACGCTTCTCGCCGCCCTGTGCAACCGGGTTGTAGAAGCCAACGCGCTCGATGTTGCGGCCGTCGCGGGCGCTGCGGACGTCGGTGACGATGATGTGGTAGAACGGACGCTTCTTGGCGCCGCCGCGGGTCAGTCGAATCTTGACCATGGTGGTTTTTTCCTATTGCCCAGTCGCCAGGATGGCGCGGTAAGCGGGCGATTATAGCGGCAGAGTTCGGCCGAGCCAACCCCGGGCGTCTACCCCGGGGTCAGATCCCTTTTACCGAGCAAAAGGGATCTGACCCGAACGGTTCCATTCAGGAAAGCGACTGCCAGGGCACTAGGGCCAACACCGCCCTGCCCTGTTCAGCCAGGGCCTGCGAACCCGGCAGCGCCTGACCATTGATGGCATCCAGCGCCCACAACCCGCTGGCGTTGCAGGCGAAAGCCGCCCGCATGCCGACCAGCTCATCCAGCCGCAACGGCCGGGTCTGCTGCGGCCCCACCCAGCCTGCCCGCAGAAGTGCCTCAGCGGTTCCCCGCAGCGCAGGCGCCTGCGGCCAGATCAGGTGTCCCCTGTCATGCACGGCCAGGTTCCAGGTCGTGCCCTCGCTGATCTGCCCATTGGCGGTCACGAACAGCGCATCGTCGAAACCCGCTGCCAACGCTGCACGGCGCTGGGCGAACAGGCCAAACGTACCGACATGCTTGATCTGCGGCAGCTCTCGCTGCCATGTCGCGCTGCGTACGCGTTTCGGCGCGGTCAGCGCGACCGGCGCGGAGACGGCAACCAGTACATCCACCGGCACGCTTGCCAGCGGCGCGCGGAAATCGAAACGGCGCGAGTACACGGTGACCCGCATCGATGCGTCGACCTGGCCGGCCTGTTGCAGCGCCTGCGTCATCCACGCCTGCACCTGCGCGATATCGAGCACGCTGCCGAACAGTTCCTGCGTTGCCTTGGCCAGCCGCTGCAGATGCAGATCAAGACCCTGCACCGCGTTGCCGCGCACCTGCAACGAGGTGAAGTGGCCGTAGTTGGTCAGCGCCGGCAGCAGGTCTTCGGCCCGCGCCGTTGCGCCGTTGCAGGTCACCGTCATCGCAGCAGCGCCTGCGCCTGTTCCCACATGCCACGCAGAACGTCAGCGGCCGGCGCTGCCGGTGCCATCCACGCCGACTGCCCGGCCCAGGCCTGCATCGCAGCAAGCCGGTTTTCCTGCGTGGCCTGCTTGCGCATCGGTCCAGTCAGGCCACGCTGCACCGGGTACGGGCGCGGCGCGGGTGCGCCCTCGGCAGCAGCTGCACGCACGTAGGCAGTGGCCAGGCCACGGCCCAGGCGACCACTGAAAGCGCGGGTCGGCCAGGTGTCTTCGGGTTCGTTGCGGGCCAACGCATCGGCCCATGCCGGCGCCACCGCTGCTTCGGGTGTGCGCAGGAAGGCCGTGCCGATCTGCACGGCGCTGGCCCCGAGCATCAAGGCAGCAGCAATGCCGCGACCATCGCCGATTCCGCCCGCAGCGATCACCGGAATACTCAGGTTGTCCGCCAGCCGTGGCAGCAGTGCGAACAGGCCGACCAGCTGCTGTTCTGCACGTATCGGATCGAAGGCGCCGCGATGGCCGCCGGCTTCGGCGCCCTGCGCGACCACCGCGTCAGCACCCGCGTCCTGCGCAGCGCGCGCTTCGGCCAGCGTCGTAGCGCAGGCGATCCAGGCGATGCCCGCATCCTTCAACTGCTGCACATGACGCGGCGACAGCACGCCCATGATGGTCGAGGCCACCGCCGGCCGTGCCGCCAGCAGCGCACTGAACTGCTCCTCGAAATCGGCAGGCGTGGCATCCGCTGCGCTGGCCGCAACCTCCGGCCCCCACTGGCCGAGAAACGCACGCGTGCTGGCCTCGGCGGCCACATCGCGCACCGGCGCGGGATCGGGCAACCACAGGTTCACCTGCGCCGGCCCGCTGGAAGCGGCCCGGAAGTCCTGCATCCAGCGACCGATATCAGCCGCCGGCGACAACACGGCCCCCATCGCGCCCATGCTGCCGGCGTTGGCCAGCGCGGCGGAAAGCGGAACCGGACAGGCACCGGCCATCGGTGCCAGCAGGATTGGCAGCTGCAATGAAAAACGCCGACAGAAATCGTCGGCGCGTTCGAGAATCGGCGAAAGGCTCACGCGACGCACCTGTGGGAGGAGTCGCTGCCAGCATACGCCAGACACTGTGGACGGGAGCGTCGCCTCGGGCGATCCGCTCCCGCCTGGCTCAGCGTGCAGACACCGCGTAGGTGCGGACCAGCTGGCTGTCCATTTCTTCGTTGAACTTGAACGTCACATAGCGCGCGTCATCAGCGGCAAACTCTTCCTCGGCGCTGGCGCGACCGATCTCGGTGCCCTCGGCATCCAGCGCACGCGCCACCAGCTTGCCCTTGAACGCCTTGTCGGCCACCACGTACACCGCCGCGTCCTTGGAGCCCATGCCACGGCTCTTGCCGAGGGTGACGGTGAGGCCCTGCGCGGCCAGGCCCGGATCGGCCTGCAGCGTCACGTTCATGCGCTTGTCCACGCCCTCGCCCAGCCCGGCGACGAAATCGGCAGCGGTACCACTGATGGCACTACCGGCCTTCTGCGACACGGAGGTGTCGTCCTTGCAGGCAACCAGGCCCAGGGCCAGCGCCATCACCACGATCGACTTGTTCATGCACATTCCTTTGATTGATTCCGCGGGTTGTTCAAGCGTTCGATACAGCGCGCGCTCAGCGGAACGGCATGCCACGGCCGCCCATGGCGCCCATCATGCCCTTCATGCTGCGCATCATGCCCTTCATGCCGCCACCGGCCATCTTGCTCATCATCTTTTCCATCTGCATGTACTGCTTCATGAGCTTGTTGACGTCGGCCGGGGTCACGCCCGAGCCCTTGGCGATGCGGGCGCGACGCGAGCCATTGAGCAGGTTCGGGTTGCGCCGTTCCTTCTTGGTCATCGAGCCGATGATGGCGATCATGCGCGGCACTTCCTTGCCCTGGCTGACCTGCTGCTTGAGGTGCTCGGGAATCTGGCCCAGGCCCGGCAGCTTGTCCATCAGGCCGCCGATGCCACCCATGTTCTGCATCTGCTCGAGCTGGTCGCGCATGTCGTTCAGATCGAACTTCTTGCCCTTGGCGACCTTTTCGGCCAGCTTCTGCGCCTTGTCCTTGTCGACCTGCTGCTCGACCTGCTCGACCAGCGACAGCACGTCGCCCATGTCGAGGATGCGGCTGGCGATACGGTCCGGGTGGAACACGTCCAGGCCTTCCGGCTTTTCGCTGACACCGACGAACTTGATCGGCTTGCCGGTGATGTAGCGCACGCTCAGCGCGGCGCCGCCACGGGCGTCACCGTCGGTCTTGGTCAGGACCACGCCGGTCAGCGGCAGCGCATCACCGAAGGCCTTGGCGGTATTGGCCGCATCCTGGCCGGTCATGGCATCGACCACGAACAGCGTTTCAGCCGGGTTGACCGCAGCGTGCAGGGCCTTGATCTCGGCCATCATCGCTTCGTCGATGGCCAGGCGGCCGGCGGTATCGACCAGCAGCACGTCGACGAACGACTTGCGCGCGTCATCGATGGCGGCGCGGACGATGGCCTCCGGCTTCTGCTCGGCGCTGGACGGGAAGAACAGCACGCCCACCTGGTCGGCCAGCGTCTTCAGCTGCTCGATCGCCGCCGGACGGTAGACGTCGGCCGAGACCACCATCACCTTCTTCTTGCGCTTTTCCTTCAGGTGCTTGGCCAGCTTGCCGACCGTGGTGGTCTTGCCGGCGCCCTGCAGGCCCGCCATCAGGATGATGGCCGGCGCGGGAACGTTGAGGTTCAGGTCGCTGGCTTCGGCGCCCATCACCGCGGTCAGCTCGTCGCGCACGACCTTGATCAGGGCCTGGCCCGGGGTCAGCGACTTCAGCACTTCCTGGCCGACCGCACGCACCTTGATGCGCTCGATCAGGGCCTGCACCACCGGCAGCGCGACGTCGGCTTCGAGCAGCGCGATGCGGACCTCGCGGGTCGCCTCGCGGATGTTCTCTTCGGTCAGGCGGCCACGGCCGCGCAGGCGCTCGATGGTGCCGGAAAGGCGCTGGGTCAGGGACTCGAACATGCGGCGCAACCTGTCTGAAAGCGGGGGACAATAAGGCCCACAGTATAACGGGTCCATCGCGCTCCCCGGACTGCGACGCCACGCCCGTCGCCAGCACCGCGGGGGTATGCGAAACTTCAACGATGACAATCGTTCTCATCGCCGTCCTGCTCTACCTGGCCGCCAGCGCCCTGCTGGTGCGTGCCCTTGGTCGCAACGACGGGGTGACCTCGCCCGCGTGGCTGTGGCCTGCGCTGCCGGCGATGCTGCTGCATGGCGGTTATCACGTGCTGGTGGCGATGCGCACGACCGGCGGCCCGGACATGCACTTTTTCGCCGCGCTGTCGCTGGTCGGCCTGGGAATGGCGTGGCTGACCTCGCTGGTGGGCGCGCGCGGGCGCATGTCCACCCTGGGCGTGGTGGTGTTCCCGCTGGCCGCGCTGCTGCTGGTGGTCTACCACGGCTACGGCCATGAACCGAGCAAGCTGCTGGGCTGGCGCCTGGCAAGCCACGCCTGGCTGGCACTGCTGGCCTACGCCACGCTGAGCATCGCCGCGCTGCTGGCGATCATGCTGTGGCTGCAGGAACGTGCGCTGCGGCGCCGTGAATTCCGTCCGTGGCTGCGTGCGCTGCCGCCGATGGCCGATCTGGAATCGCTGCTGTTCAGGGTGATCACCGTCGGCTTCGCCCTGCTGACCCTGACCCTGGTTACCGGCGTGCTGTTCGTCGACGACCTGCTGGCGCAGAAGCTGGTGCACAAGACGGTGCTGAGCGTGCTGTCGTGGATCGTGTTCGGCGTGCTGCTGATCGGCCGCCGCCGCTATGGCTGGCGCGGCACGAAGGCAGTGCATTGGACGCTGACGGCGATGCTGTTGCTGCTGCTCGCGTTCTTCGGCAGCCAGTTCGTGATCGAGCTGGTGTTCGGGCATTCGCGATAGAGGCGTGCCGACCAACGGTCGGCACCCACCCCAACATCACCTGGTAGTGCCGGCCGCCGGCCGGCAATCGGAGCACAGTAGATCCACGCCATGCGTGGATGCCCCAGCTCAAGGCAGCGGTTGGGCCAGGATCCTGCGCACCGAGCGACCACTGTTGGTGAGGATGTCATCGACCTGCCAGCAGCCCTCGCCCTTGCGCACCATCGGCACGCGGGTCACGTACGCCTTGCCCCAGACCGGATAACGCATTTCGACCTGGCCGGCCGTGGCTGAGGCCTGCTTCCAGTTGTAGCGCACCGGGCTGTCGATCTCCCCGTCCTGCGCATCCAGCCACGGATCGGAATCGATCGTGCAGATGCCCTCTTCGCGCACCTGGCAGGCACGCTCGCCGTGCAGCGCCTTGGCAAACGCCGCACTGACCAGTGCCTGCGGCGGCTCCAGCAGGTCGCCCTTGCCGGTGGTCGCTTCGAAGAAGGCCCGCGCCACGTCAGCCGGTTGCTGGCAGGCCGGCGCGGCCTGCACGGTGGGGGCCAGCAGCAGGCCGATGATCACCCACATCCCTGTCTTCCGCATGTTCCAATTCCCTGGTGGTAGTGCCGGCCGCTGGCCGGCAACGCGTGATTCCATGGGGTTGCCGGCCAGCGGCTGGCACCCCCGATATCGGCGGATTACAACCCGTACCGTTCGATCGCGTCCAGATGCGGCTGGCGGTCCTGGTCGCAGGCCTCGGCCAGGCGCAGCCAGCAGTGTGGATGTGCCCAATCCGCCGTGGCCTGCTGCAGGAAGCGGTGCAGCGCCAGCGGCGCATGGTCCTGCGGCTGCGCGACGGTGAACAACAGACCCGGCAGCGTGCCGTCTTCCGCGTCCGGATCGGTCACGGTGTAGTCCGCACGGCTGTGCGACCACACCTTCCAGCCCTGTGCCTCGGCTGCCTCCACGAAAGCGTTCCATGCCTCCTCGCCCGGGTGCGCGCCGTCGACCAGCCAGCTGCGCGCGAAACCACCCCGCTCCAGCACATGCACCTGCGCATAGGTCGGAATGAAGTGCTCGCGCTCCGCTTCGTCCTCTGGTGCGGGGTGTACCAGGCCGGCGTCGAACACCACCCAGTCCCCCACCTGCTGTGCGCGGTTGGCCGGTGCGTTCTCGACGATGCGCGCGGTCACCGGGCCGCTGCGGCGGGCGTAGTACTCCATCGGCTCGCCGCCCTCTTCGCTGCGGATGATCACCCAGCCCCATGGCTCTTCGACCACGCCCTGCTGGCTGGACAGTTCCATACCGATCGCTGCTGCCGAGCGGCGCACTGCGTCCCAGTCGCGCGCCGCACTGGCCGCACTCATGTGGTCCCAGTGTGCGCCGTTTGGCTCTTCCAGCAGTTCCACCAGCTGCGCGTAACAGGCCTGCGCCTCGCTGAAGCGGCCGGTCTCCATGTACATGCGGGCAAGCGTCCCGCGTGCGCCATTCGAGCCCGGCGACAACGCCAGCAACGCCTGCGCGGCCTGTTCCAGTGCCGGCCAGTCGGACGCGCGCCGTGCGCGCTGCACCTCGCACCAGTGCGCGAACACCGGCACGCTGTCGCGGTAGGTCGCGGCCAGCCTGCGCAGGCCATCATCATCGCCCTGCTCGGCCAGCCAACGCATCAGCGTGTAGGCCGCCGCGCCGTCTTCCTGTGCGTGGCCGCGCACGAAGTCCCACAGCAGTGCCTGCGCTTCGGTCTTCGCGCCACACGCATGCAGCGCCGAGGCGGCGACCTCGGCCAGCGCGCCGTCGTCCGGCCGCTCGGCGTGCGCCTGCAGCAGCCACTGCGCTTCGCGCTCGGGATCGCGCGACTGGTTCTGTTCGCCCTGCGCTTCCAGCCACGCCAGCAGCTCAGCGGCAGGCACCGGCAGCGGCGCCATCTGCGGCAGCGCTTCGATGCGTGCCGCCAGACCGGCCACCAGCGCGGCAGCGCCGCGGTCCTGACGCAGCTGCGCCAGATGGGTGCGGGCCAGACCCAGCTGGCGCTGCGCCACCCAGCGTGCACCGCGCTGCAGGGCCAGCTCCAGGCTCAACGCGGCGATCTCGATCACCAGGCGATGCGCGCCGACAGCGGCGAAGTGCTCGATGATCGTGTTGAAGCGCGTTCCCAGATCCCAAGTGTTGCGGGCGGCATCACGGCTGCACAGTGTCGAAGCCGTATTGGCCCACAACCGCCAGTGATTCGGCGTCAGCTCGCTCCAGGGCACCAGCTGCTGCAGCGCCTCTTCATCGCGCCCCAGCTGGGCCAGTGCCCAGGCCTTGGACAGCCGGCGCGGCACCGTGCAGTTGGCAGGCTCGTATTCGCCCGCAGCGGCCACTTCGGCTTCGCGCTTCTCGATCAGCGCCAGCGCTTCCTGCGCACGGCCGCTGGCCAGCAGGATCTTGATCTGCATTTCAGGGAAGCTGTCGAACACTTCCTTGCCGCGCGCCTGGATCGCCGCCGCCTGCACCTGCAGGTAATCCAGCGCATCCTGGCCGCGGCCGTCGTCCAGCAGCGCGTCGGCCTTCTCGCAGCTCAGGCACTGGAAGCAGGCCCAGCTCGGGTCGATGCGGCCCAGCGTCTCGTCGCAGACCTCGATGCGTTCGGGCACCCAGCCCGGACCATCGATGTTGCCGTAGCAGGCGGCGAGATCCTGGGTGACGCAGATCGACTGCGGGCAGTCCAGGGTATCGGCACGGTGTGCGCGCTCGAACAGCGCCACCGACTCGCCCAGCGCGCTTTCACCTTCCACGCGGTTGCCGACGCGGTTGCGCAGCGCCCAATGGCCGACATAGACGTCGACCCAGGGGTTGTCCAGCGCCTTGCCCAGCGCGCGCGCTTCGGGCAGCAGTGCATCGACGCGGTCGACCTGCAGTTCACTGACTTCATCGGCAAGGCGGGTCAGCAGGTGGGCGTTCTGCGCCTGGCCTGCCTGGCGCAGGTCTTCCTGCAGTTTTTCGACCCAGTTCCAGATATCCATGGGGGTAATGCTCCTGTCTAGCGAAGGCTGGATGAGAGGGGGTAGCGGTGCTCAGCGCAGCATCTGCTGCAGGGCACCGGCAATATCGGTAAATGCTCCATTGAGATCGGGGCCCGGCGTCGCCGCGCTCTGCTGCAGCGGCCGGCCCTGTGCGGACACGATGATCTTCAGCGAGCGCAGCAGGCGCGCGGCCGCTCCGGCCTGCGGGTGGCCCTCGCGCTGGGCCTGCAGCAACGCCTGCACCGCTGGATTGTCCAGGTTGAGGTACAGCCGCGACGGCGCACGCGCCTCGATGCGCGCGGTGAACTGGCGCGCCAGCCGCAGTGCCGCCATCGATACGCGCTTGTCGTTCTCGTCGTCTTCCAGGCGCTGCTTCAGTTCGGCCTCGCGGTCGGGCACCACCACCACCGGCAGCGCCTCGGGGCTGAACCGCGCGGGCAGCAGCTGTTCGCCATCGCCCAGGTGTTCGCGCAGCCAGGCCAGCTGCGCATCGTCAAGGCTGTCGTCGGTGCGGAACAGTGCGCGATTGCCCTGCTCGGTACCCAGTTCGACCAGGCGCAGGCCCTTGGCCTGGGCCCAGCGCCGCAGGAACGGCACCACCGCGTAGCGATGACCATGCGCGACCGGCACGCCCATCGCGCGGAACAGCATTTCCTCGAAGCCACCACCGTTGTCGAGGATCACATGCACTGCGCCGCGCGCCGGCAACGCGCTGGCCGGCAGGTCACCCTGCGAAGTCGGCACGCGCACGTGTTCCAGCAGCAGGTCGAACAGGCGCTCATCGCACAGCGCCGCGCCCAGCAGGGCTTCATTGTGGCGGCTGAGCACGCGGCGCCAGGCTTCGGGTTGCTGCCGGGCGACGTCGGCCAGGCCATCGATCAGCGCTTCCAGCAGGGCGTGCTGCACGTCGCGATAGTGGTCATCGCGCTGCAGGTCCTCGCGGCTGGCGGTCGGGGTCAGCTTCGACGATTCGATCACCCCGCCGATGAAACCGGCCCACGGCGGCAGCAGGTCGCGCGCATCGTCGTCCAGCAGCATGCCGCGCACGAACACCGACAGGTTGCGGTTGTCGCTGGTGCCGTAGGTGGCACCGTCCTGCACCCAGAGCATGCCGAGGGCGTCGCTGCTGCCATCGGACTGCAGCGGCATCGTCACGATGGGCTCGAAATCGTGTTCGAAACGGGCCGCGAACTGCTGCGCCTGGCGGCGTGCCTGCACCGGATGCAGGGCGACGTCACCCTGCCCGCGCCACGGCGGCGGTTCGGGATTGATCGCGGCGGTCGCCGCACCGATGAAGATCGGCTCGGACAGCAGCGCGCAGTAGCGGCCCAGCACCTCGTGCAGGCGCGCTTCGTTGGCCAGCGGCAGGAAGTCCGGATGCAGCTCCAGCTCGACCTCGGTGCCGATCGCGCGCGCCGGCACTTCGCTGACGGTGTACTGCTCGGCGTTGCTGGACACGTACAGGTGGCCCAGCTCTGGTGTCTGGTAGGAGGTGGTGCGCACGCTGACACGGCGCGCCAATACAAAGGCCGACAGGAAACCCAGGCCGAACATGCCGATCAGGCCTTCATCGTCCTCGCCGTCCTGGCGCAGGCCCCGGGTGTAACCGACACCGACCGTGGCCAGGTAATCGTGGATTTCCTGCCGGGTCAGGCCGGCACCGGTATCGGTGATGCGCAGCACGCCGGCGGCGACATCGACCTGCACGTCGATGCGCGACACACTCTGGATGCCGGGCTGCTCGATACGGCGACGGATGATCGAATCGTGCGCGTTCTGCACAAGCTCGCGCAGCGCCACCATCGGCGTGGAATACAGGTGCTTGCCCAGCACCGTCATCAGTCCATTGAGATCGACCCCGGCGCGGCGGATTTCGGCGGCGGGGGTGCTGAACATCGGGTCCTGCATGTAAACGATTACTCCTTGCCACGGAAAGGCGCCAGGGGGCGCCTTCGTCGAGCCGGGAAAACTAGCACAGGCTGGCTGACCGCTGCTGTGCCGTCGGCCGCATCTGCAGGTCCGAGCACGCACCCGACCCCGTCACGCCGCGTCGATGGCCTCGGACAGGCGTTCGACCGCGATCACTTCCATGCCCTTCACCGAGCCGCCCTTGGGGGCATTGGCCTTGGGCACGATGGCGCGCTTGAAACCGTGGGTCGCCGCCTCGCGCAGGCGATCCTCGCCGTTTGGCACCGGCCGGATCTCACCGGAAAGGCCGACTTCGCCGAACGCGATGGTCTTCTCGGCCAACGGACGGTCCTGCAGCGAGGACAGCACCGCCAGCAGCACCGGCAGGTCGGCGGCGGTCTCCTGCACGCGGATGCCGCCGACCACGTTGACGAACACGTCCTGGTCGCCGACCAGCACGCCGCCATGCCGATGCAGCACCGCCAGCAGCATGGCCAGGCGGTTCTGCTCCAGCCCCACCGCCACGCGGCGCGGATTGGACAGCGGCGAGGCGTCGACCAGCGCCTGCACTTCCACCAGCAGCGGCCGGGTGCCCTCGCGGGTAACCATCACGCAGCTGCCGGGCTGGTGCGTGCTGGCACCGGAAAGGAAGATCGCCGACGGATTGGAGACCTCCTTCAGGCCCTTGTCGCCCATCGCGAACACGCCCAGCTCGTTGACCGCACCAAAGCGGTTCTTGAACGCACGCAGCAGGCGGAAGCGGCTGCCACTCTCGCCTTCGAAATACAGCACGGCATCGACCATGTGCTCCAGCACGCGCGGGCCGGCGATGCCGCCTTCCTTGGTCACATGGCCGACCAGGAACACGGCGGTTCCGGTTTCCTTGGCGAAACGCACCAGCCGTGCGGCACTCTCGCGCACCTGGCTGACCGAACCGGGCGCGGCGGTCAGCGTCTCGGTCCAGAGCGTCTGTACCGAATCGGCCACGATCAGCCGCGGCCCACTCTTGGTGGCGTGCTGCAGGATGGATTCGACACCGGTCTCGGCCAGCGCGTTGACGCCCTCCAGCGGCAGCTCCAGCCGATGCGCGCGGCCGGCGACCTGGGCCAGTGACTCTTCACCGGTGACGTAGAGCACCGGCAGGACCGCGGCCATCTTCGCCACCGCCTGCAGCAGCAGGGTGGATTTGCCGATGCCCGGATCACCACCGACCAGCACCACCGCGCCCTCGACCAGGCCGCCGCCGAGCACGCGGTCGAATTCACCGATCCCGGTGCTGACGCGGTTGTGCTCGGTCTGCGCCACGTCCTTCAGTGCCGTGATCTTCGGCGGGTCGATCTTGCCCGCCCAGCCGGCACGGCGCGACGCGGGCGCCTTGGCCGCCGCAGCGCTCTCAAGGACGATTTCCGACAGCGAGTTCCAGGCATTGCACTCCGTGCACTGGCCTTGCCACTTGCTGTATTCGGCGCCGCATTCATTGCAGACATACGCGGTGCGGGCTTTGGCCATCGGAGATTTCCTGCAGGGGCAACGAGCGTGGCAGGATAGCCGAGCCGGGTCGCAGCTGCTGCGACCACTCAAGTCCCACCCGTCTGTGCCGATAGCGGTGGCGGGCGTGCGCCTTGCGGGCGCCCCTCCCTCCTCCTCTGGATTCAACATGACTGGTAGTTACAGTCAGAGCCTGGTCGCCATCTCGTTGCTGGTGGCCATGCTGGCATCGTATACCGCGCTGGATATGGCCGGCCGCCTGGCCACGGCCCAGGGCCGGGTCGCCCGCTGGTGGCTGGCCGGCGGTGCCGCCGCGATGGGCCTGGGCATCTGGTCGATGCACTTCATCGCGATGCTGGCCTTCAAACTGCCGGTTCCGGTCGGCTACGACCTGGCGATCACCCTGTATTCGCTGGCGGTGTCGATCGGCGCGTCGGCCTATGCGCTGTGGCTGGTGTCGCGCCCCAGCCTGCCGTTGCAGCGGCTGGCCGCAGGTGCGGTGCTGATGGGACTGGGTATCGCGGCCATGCACTACCTGGGCATGGCCGCCATGCGCATGCAGCCCGGTATCGATTACCACCCAGGCTGGTTTGCCGCGTCGATCGCGGTGGCTGTCGCTGCCGCCGGTGCAGCGCTGTGGATTGCCTTCCGGCTGCGCGTGGAACAACGCAACACGGTGCGCCTGCGGATGCTGGCGTCGCTGGTGATGGGCCTGGCCATCGTCGGCATGCACTACACCGGCATGGCTGCCGCGCGCTTCCCGGCAGGCAGCGTCTGCGGCGCCATCGGCAGCGGCGGCATCGATCCCCGCTGGCTGGCAGTGCTGGTGATCGTGACCACCCTGGCCACGCTCGGCATCGCCCTGGTGGCCTCGCTGTTCGACCGCCAGATGCGCGTGCGCACCGGCCTGCTGGCCGATTCCCTGGCGCACGCCAACGACAAGCTGATCCAGGCCGCACTGCACGATCCGCTGACCCAGCTGCCGAACCGCATGCTGCTGCAGGATCGCATCGAGCAGGCCATCGAGAAGGCGCAACGCCGCCAGCAGTCGGTGGCGGTGATGTTCTGCGACCTGGATGGCTTCAAGGCCGTCAACGATGCCTACGGCCACCAGTTGGGTGACCGCCTGCTGGTCGCGGTGGCCCAGCGCCTGGGCGCGCAGCTGCGCCCGCAGGACACCCTCGCCCGCCTCGGCGGCGACGAGTTCGTGATCGTGCTGGCCATCGATGCACCTGATGATGCGGCGGTGGTCGCCGAGCGGGTGATCGCCGCGGCCGGTGAACCGTTCGTGCTGGACGCGGCGGAGCTGCAGGTCACCGCCAGCCTGGGCATTGCCCTGTATCCGGACGATGCCAGCGACGAACGCGAGTTGATGGCACATGCCGATGCGGCGATGTACCACACCAAGGAAACCGGCCGGAACGGCTACACCTTCTTCATTCCCTCGATGCAGCTCAGTGCCAACCGTCAGCTGCGGCTGCTGCAGGACCTGCGCAAGGCGATCGCGCGCAACGAACTGCTGCTGCACTACCAGCCGAAATTCCCGGCGGCCGATGCACCGGCCACCGGCGCCGAGGCGCTGCTGCGCTGGCAGCACCCGGAACTGGGCCTACTGGCGCCGGACGTGTTCATTCCCATCGCCGAGCGCAGCGGCCTGATCCTGCCGATCGGCGACTGGGTGCTGGACCAGGCGTGCGCGCAGCTGCGCGCCTGGCATGACGGCGGACACAGCCATTGGACGATGGCGGTGAACCTGTCGCCGCTGCAGTTCGCCTCGCCGGCCCTGCTGGAGAGTGTGCGTTCGGTCCTGCAGCGTCACCGCATCGACCCGGCGCGGCTGACCCTGGAGATCACCGAAACCACGGCGATGAAGGATGTCGAGGCCAGCCTGGCGATCCTCAACGATCTGACCGCGATGGGCGTGCACATCGCCATCGATGATTTCGGTACCGGCTATTCCAGCCTGCTGTACCTCAAGCGCATGCCGGCCACCGAGCTGAAGATCGACCGGGCGTTCGTGCATGACCTTGAACGCAATGACGAAGATTCCGCCATCGTGTCCTCGATCATCGCGCTGGGCCGTACCCTGCAGCTGCAGGTGGTGGCCGAGGGCGTGGAGACCCAGGCCCAGCGCGATTACCTGAGCGAGCTGGGCTGCGACCAGCTGCAGGGTTACCACCTGGGGCGGCCGATGGAGGCCGAGGAGTTCCTGCGCAAGGTCGGTTGAACCGGTGTGCGGGGTCGGATCCGTCTGGTAGTGCCGGCCGCTGGCCGGCTTCCCGCAATTGCCGGCCTCAGTGCATCATGTGCACGTTCATGTTGTGCATGACCCACAGGGTACCGACCACGATGATGCCGATCACCACCACGGTGAAGGCCGCAGCGTTGACGTTCCAGCGGCTCTCCGACGAGCGGTCCAGGTGCAGGAAGAACACCAGGTGGACCAGCATCTGCAGCACCGCGGTGATGGCGATCACCACACCGTTGACGGTGCGCGAGAAATCACCCGACATCACCATGTAGAACGGGATGACGGTCAGCACCACCGCCAGCACGAAGCCGATCAGGTACGACTTCACGGTGCCGTGGCTTTCGCCGCCGGCGGCGTGGTCGTGTGCATGGTTGTCATGTGCCATTACAGCGCTCCATTGAGGTAGACGACGGAGAACACGCCGATCCAGATCAGGTCCAGGAAGTGCCAGAACAGGCTCAGGCACGCCATGCGGGTCTTGTTGGTCGGGGTCAGGCCGTACTTCTTCAGCTGCACGAACATCACCAGCAGCCACAGCAGGCCGGCGCTGACGTGCAGGCCGTGGGTACCGACCAGGGCGAAGAACGCCGACAGGAAGGCACTGCGGTCCGGACCGTAGCCCTGATGGATCAGGTGCTGGAATTCATAGACTTCCATGCACATGAAGCCGAAGCCCAGCAGCCAGGTGATGCCCAGCCACAGGAACATCTGGCCGACCTGCTTGCGGTGCATGGAGATCATGCCCAGGCCGAAGGTCAGCGACGAGGTCAGCAGCAGCGCGGTTTCCCACGCCACGAACGGCAGCTCGAACAGGTCCTTCGCGCCGGGGCCGCCTTCAGTGCCGCCGGCCAGCACCACGTAGGTGGCAAACAGCGAGGCGAAGATGAGGCAGTCGCTCATCAGGTACACCCAGAAACCGAAGACGGTGTTGCCGCCGGTGTCGTGGTGCTCGTGGTCGTCATGGCCATGGGCCGCCGCGTGTGCGGCGTGCCCGTGGTTCACGGTCGAGGTATTGGTGCTCATGCCTTCAGCTCCGACTTCACCAGGCCCTGGGCTTCCAGGTGCTTGCGGTGTTCGTTCTCGATGCGTTCCACCTCGGCAGCCGGGACCCAGTAGTCCACGTCCTGGTCGAAGGTGCGGTAGATGAACGTGGCGATCATGCCGACGAAGCCGATGATGGCCAGCCACCAGATGTGCCAGATCATCGCAAAGCCGAACACCATGCTGAAGGCGCCGATGACAACGCCGGTGCCGGTGTTGCGCGGCATGTGGATGTCGGTGTACTTGGCCGGCTTCGGCCAGGCTTCACCACGCTGCTTGCGCTCCCAGAAATCGTCCAGCTCGGTGACTTCCGGCAGGGTGCCGAAGTTGTAGAAAGCCGGCGGCGAAGAGGTTTCCCACTCCAGCGTACGGGCATCCCACGGGTCGCCGGTCAGGTCGGCAGTCTTCTTGCGGTCGCGGATCGACACGGCCACCTGGATGATCTGGCACAGGATGCCGGCACCCACGATGAAGGCGCCCACAGCGGCCACCAGCAGGAACGGCTCGTAGGCCGGGTTGACGGTGCTCTGCAGACGACGGGTCATGCCCATGAAGCCCAGCACGTACATCGGCATGAAGGTCACATAGAAGCCGATGAACCAGCACCAGAACGCGCACTTGCCCCAGAACTCGTTGAGGCGGAAGCCGAACATCTTCGGCCACCAGTAGGTGATGCCGGCGAACATGCCGAACACCACGCCGCCGATGATGACGTTGTGGAAGTGGGCGATCAGGAACAGGCTGTTGTGCAGCACGAAGTCGATGGCCGGGATCGCCAGCATCACGCCGGTCATGCCGCCGATGGTGAAGGTGACCATGAAGCCGATGGTCCACAGCACGGGCGTGGTGAACTGCACGCGACCGCGGAACATGGTGAACAGCCAGTTGAAGATCTTCACGCCGGTGGGGATGGAGATGATCATCGTCGTGATGCCGAAGAAGGCATTGACGTTGGCACCCGAGCCCATGGTGAAGAAGTGGTGCAGCCACACGATGAACGACAGCACGCCGATGCAGGCGGTGGCGTAGACCATGCCCTTGTAGCCGAACAGGGCCTTGCGCGAGAAGGTCGCGATGACCTCGGAGAACACGCCGAAGGCCGGCAGCACCAGGATATAGACTTCCGGGTGACCCCAGATCCAGATCAGGTTGATGTACAGCATGGCGTTGCCGCCACCGTCATTGGTGAAGAAGTGCGTACCCAGGTAACGGTCCAGGGTCAGCAGCACCAGGGTGATGGTCAGCACCGGGAAGGCGGCGACGATCAGCACGTTGGTCACCAGAGCGGTCCAGGTGAAGACCGGCATCTGCATGAGCTTCATGCTCGGGGTGCGCATCTTGAGGATGGTGATGAAGAAGTTGATACCACTCAACGTGGTACCCAGACCCGCCACCTGTAGTCCCCATATGTAGTAGTCCATACCTACATTGTTGCTGTACTCGATGCCCGACAATGGCGGGAACGCCAGCCAGCCGGTGGCGGCGAATTCACCGATCCACAGCGACAGCATGATCAGCACCGCACCGGACACGAACAGCCAGAAGCTGAGCGAGTTGACGAACGGGAACGCGACGTCGCGCGCACCGATCTGCAGCGGCACGGCCAGGTTCATCAGGCCGGTGATCAGCGGCATCGCCACGAAGAAGATCATGATCACGCCGTGGGCGGTGAAGATCTGGTCGTAGTGGTGCGGAGGCAGGTAACCCTCGGACCCGCCGACGGCGATGGCCTGCTGGGTACGCATCATGATCGCGTCGGAGAAGCCGCGCAGCAGCATGACGAAGGCGACGATGATGTACATCACGCCGATCTTCTTGTGATCCACCGAGGTGAACCACTCCTTCCACAGATAGCCCCACAGCTTGAACTTGGTGATCAGGGCGACGACGCCCAGGCCACCAAGGATCGCGCCGACCAGGGTGGTCAGCACGATCGGATCGTGGGGGATCGACTCAAGAGAGAGTTTTCCCAACATGTTCATTCTCCCGAACCCGCGTGGCCGGCATGGCCTGCGTGTTCGTGTTCGGTGGCATCCAGGTTCTCGCCGGATTCCTTGGACTCATGGGCGTCGCTCGGGGCATGGCCCTCGTGCGCTTCATGGCTGGCAGCGTCGGCAGCAGCGGCACCGGCATGGGAATGCTTCATGCCGTAGTGCTTGTTGTCGCCCATGTGCTTGGCGATGACCCAATCGAACAGGTTGTCTTCAACCTTGCCGAAGTAGGTGACCGGGTACCACTCGGAATTCTTCGCTTCGCCCAGCGCCTTGAACGAGGCCTTGTCCAGGCTCTGCTCGCCGGCACGGACCTGGTCCAGCCACTGGCGGTACTGCGCATCGGTGACCGAGTAGGCAGTGAAATGCATCTTGGCGAAGCCTGCACCGCTGTAGTGCGAGGACATGCCCGGGAATTCACCGGTCTCGTTGGCGATCAGGTGGAGCTTGGTCTCCATCGCCGCCATCGAATAGATCATGCTGCCCAGATGCGGGATGAAGAACGCATTCATCACCGTATCGGAGGTGATCTCGAAGTTCAGCGGGGTGTTGACCGGGAACTTGATCTCGTTGACGACCGCGATCTTCTCTTCCGGATAGATGAACAGCCACTTCCAGTCCAGCGAGATCGCCTGGATGGTGACCGGCTTGACGTCCGATTCCAGGGGCTTGTACGGATCCAGCGCGTGCGAGGACCGCCAGGTCAGCACCGCCAGGACCAGCACGATCATGCAGGGGATCGACCACACCACCACCTCGATCGCCGTCGAGTGGGACCACTTCGGCTCGTAGCGGGCCTTGGTGTTGGAGGCGCGATACTTCCACGCGAAGGTCAGGGTCATGATGATGACCGGGATGACGACCAGCAGCATGAGCACGGTGGCCGTGATCAGCAGTGTCTTTTCATCCTGGCCGATCTGGCCCTTCGGACTGAGGATGGCCACGGCATCGCAGCCGGTGAGCATCACCAGCAATGCGAGCAGCAGGCCCGGGCGCAACCAGCGCCCAAGGGTTTTCAACGGAATCATCGGTCGATCCAATTGCGAGGGAATGCCGTTCCCCGTCCTGCCCGCACCGGCCAAAGCCGGGCCCACCCGTCCAGAAGACAGGCAGGTGAGGTGGGGTCGAGTCAGCCTTTCAATTTTAGGCCGTCACCCACCATTTAAGAAAGGCATTGACAATGATCAGGCGCAGGAAAGGCCCGGATCTGGATGCGACACGTTGTCGCACCGCGCCATTGCGGCAGGCAGAACGCGCGGGGACGGCAGCGTAGCATCGGCCACGAGGACGACGAGGCCCCTCGTTCGGCAAAGTCGACTGAACAGGTTCAGCAAGTTGTGACCCCCCATTCTTCGAGGAACCCGGCATGGAAAGACCCTTCAGCGTTGAACGCATCGACCACCTGGTGCTGAGGGTGCGCGATCTGGCCCGCAGCGAAGCCTTCTATGGCCAGGTGCTGGGCTGCGCGGTGGTGCGGCGGCGCGAGCACCTGGGCCTGGTACACCTGCGCGCGGGCGCATCGATGATCGACCTGATCAGCCTGGACGGCACGCTCGGTCGCCACGGCGGCAGCGGACCGGGCAGCGAAGGGCGCAACGTTGACCACCTGTGCCTGCGCGTCGAACCCTTCGACGAAGCGGCGCTGGTCGCCCACCTGGCCGCCCACGGCGTACCGGTGCCGGGGCCGGCCGAAGTCAACTTCGGTGCCGAGGGCGACGGATTGTCGTTGTACTTCAAGGATCCGGACGGCAACACGGTGGAGTTGAAGGGGCCTGCCAACGGAGCCGCGCAATGACCCGGTCCGCCACCACGCCGGCGAAGATCGACTTCAAGACGCAGGACAAGGCGCTGTACCGGCCACCGGCCGGCTCGTTCGTGCGGGTCGAGGTACCGCCGATGTCCTTCGTGATGGTCGATGGCCAGGGTGATCCGAACCAGGCCCCGGCCTATCGCGATGCGGTGGAGTGGCTGTACTCGGTCAGCTACGCACTGAAGTTCGCGATGAAGGCTGAAGGACGGGATTACGTGGTGCCGCCACTGGAGGGACTGTGGTGGGCCGACGACCCGTCCAGCTTCGTGGCACGGCGCAAGCACGCGTGGCGCTGGACGATGATGATCCGCACGCCGCTGGACGTCGGCGTTCCGCGTTTCAGCGAAGCGGTGGCCAAGGCATCGAACAAGCGCGGTACCGCGCCGCAGAGCCTGCGCCTGGCGCTTTACGAGGAAGGCCTGTGCCTGCAGACGCTGCATGTAGGCGCCTACGATGACGAGGGCCCGACACTGGCCGAACTGCATGAACGGATCATGCCGGCACAGGGGCTGACCTTCGCCGGGCCACATCATGAGATCTACCTGGGCGACCCACGCAAGGTAGAGCCTGCTCGCCTGAAAACGGTGCTGCGGCAACCGGTGCGGGCGCGGTGACGGCCGCGTCTCGGGCTGCTCCGTCAGCCGCCCTGGAACCGCACCGGGAGACGCAGGGTGATCTGCTTGACCGTGGTCACCGGCCGCCGGGGGGTGACATGCCATTGGAGTGCAGCCTCTCGGGCGGCGCGATCCAGCGCAGGATGTCCGCTGCTGCGGTCCACGGTCACATCGAGCACGCGCCCCTCGGCTGACATGGTGATCAGCAGCTCGACGCTGCCTTCCAGCACCGTCTCCCCGTCACCACGCGGATAACGCGGGGGATGCCGGCGCGTCATCGCCGCCAACTGCGCACCCAGCGCCTGCTCGGGGTCCAGCTGCGGCGGCGGCGGTTCCATGGCCGTCGGCGCTGGTGCGTCCACTGTCACCGCCGGCGGCGTGGCGGCGACAGGCGCTTTGAACACGACCGTCACCTGCCTGCGCTCGCCGCCTGTGGGCACCTTCGACGCGCTGAGCCAGGTGCGTGCGCCCCGGCGCGCGGCCTCATCCAGTTGGGCGCTGCCACTGCTGCCTTCCACCAGCACCGCTGTAACCACGCCGGTCTGCCAGACATCCACCTGCAGGGTCACCATGCTGTCGGCCTCCACAGGTGCGCGCAGCGGGATGCCATGGCGCAGGTCCTTGAAGCCGGCGGCGGGCAGGTCGACCAGCACCTGCCCATACTCTGCTGGTGGCGACGACGGCGGCAGAGAGGGTGACGTACGCAACGCCAGGCCCTTGCGATCGACCAGCATCCCCGCTGGCGGCATCGCGCGTTGCGCCTGCCTGGCGGTGTCCGCTTTCGGGACCGCCGGCGGCGAAGGCTCCGACACCGCCGGGCCAGCGGGGCCAGCGGGGTCTGCGGCGGTGTCGGCGGCGTCCGGCGCATTGCCTTTGCCTGCCTTCGCCTGCCGATCGTCATCGCCCAGCAGCAGTGTCGCGCGCGCCGTCAGGATCTCCATGCGGTCTTCGGACGCACTGGCCAGCAGCGTCGAGAGCATGAACACGTCGCTGCCAAGCAGCAGCGTGTTCACGTCGAACCGGGCGGGATCGGACGAAGCGTTCTTGTCACTGCGGTCGATCAGTCCGGCAATCACCAGCGCGCCCAGCGCCAGCTCTTCGTCCGTGTCGACCATCGTCGAAGCGTAGGCATTCCACAGACGCTCCTCCAGCGGTGCATAGGCGAACAACACCTCCTGCGTGCCGTGGACGCGCCACAGGCGCTCTTCCAGTGCCGCGTCGCCCTCACGGTCGAACGGCTTGCGCGGCGACCACCGTGAGCGGATCGCCAGCTCCTGCAGATCCGTCGCCAGCAGGCGCATGGCAACCGAGGTGCTCGATGGCGAGAGTTTCCACATCTGCTGCAGCAGCTCGACCTGCTTCAGCTCCAGCTCGCGCGCTTCCTCCGCCGTCAGCCGGTCCACCATCGCGCCCGCATCGCTGGCCAGACCCGCCGTCCTTTGCGTGCGGCGGCCGGACCGGGCGGCAAGGGTCTCGATGGTCTCGTTGTACGCCGCGCGCAGGCGCTCGTACTCGGTGCGGTCTTCGCGCAGCACGGGGCCATTGCGCGCCCACAGATCCAGCTCCTGCATCAGCGCCTGCGTACGCGGCAGATCACCGCGGGCAGCAGTACGCGCGGTTTCGTGCACCTTGTTGAGCATTTCCCGCTCGAAATGACCGCGCGAGTACCAGCGCGGAACCGTAGTGCGATCCTCGCCGACCAGTACCGAGCTCGGCCCCTGTTGACCGCTTCCTGCGCCCGTAGCGCCATCCCCGGAAATGCCGGTGACGATAAAGACGACGAAAGAGAGGAAGCCGAACATCACCGACGCGATCAGATAGTCCACGGCCCGGTCCTGCACCGCTACGCGCAGGAATGACAGCACCGACACCGCTCCGCCGATCAGCAGCGCAGCACGCAACGCCGCCCTGCCATCACTCAACACGCCGCTCGACAGCACTCGTCCGAGCCAGCCGATCGAGCTGTAGACCAGCACGCCGAGGTCGCCCCAGAACGGCGCCATCCCGATCAGCGCCAGCAACAGCACGGCCAGTACACCCAGCAGCTTCATGGGCGCTTGCTCATGATCAGCATCGGCACGAACAGGATGAACAGCAGGATCGCGATCGCCAGCATGGCCATCTGCACGGCCAGCCCCACGCCATCCCAGATGCCCGGATCCACCAGCGCGCTGTAGCGGCGGTAGGCCGGCATGCCCCAGCCCATCACCCAGCCCAGCAGCAGCGTGCCGATCACCGCCATCGTCACCCGCGACATCACCCCGGGCACGCCGCTGGCCGCCGATGCCTGCGCGGCGACCGGCTGCGCCTGGGCGACGCGCGCGGCGGTGCGTGCACGCTGCTTGCGGGCCTTGTTCGGTTTCTGCCGCGTGCGAGTCTGCGCCGCGCGTGCGCTGCCGGCCAGCAGTTCGGCGCGGGCGCAGGCGGCACAGGGCATGCCGACAAAATGCTGGTGGGCCGCATCCTTGCCGCACGCCACCAGCTGACCGGCGTTGCGCCGTGCGTAGTCCAGCAGCAGCGTGGCCCATTCCTGCGCCGAAGGCCGCCGCCGCGCCTGCGCCGAGAACGCACGATCAAACATGTCGCGCAGTGCCGGCGGGAACATCTCATGGCCGCTGACCGGCGAGGGCAACATCCGCGGATGCGGCTTGCCGCGCGCATATGGGTACAGGTTGGCGGCGATGCGCGCCGGCAGGTCACTGGGCACCGTCGCCCCCTGCGGCCGGCCCGCATACGGATGCAGGCCGGAATTGAGCAGCTGGAACACCATCACCGCCAGCGCGAATCGATCCTGCGCCTCCTCCTGGCCCGGCTTCACCCCCGGCTGCTGGAACTCGGACGCCAGATAGTCGGTAGTGACCTGCCCGGCCGGGAAGCGCTCGCCCTTGCCCTGGATGCTGAAACCATCGCAATCGAGCATCGCGATGAACAAGGTGCTGCGATAGAACCGCACGTTCAGCGGCTTGAGGTCGACCACATAGTGCTGCCGCCGGTGCAGCGCAGCCAGCATCACCGCCAGGTTGGCCGCCAAGGTCATCTTCGCGCCCAGGCCGGTAGGCAGGCCCTCGGCGCGTGCCTGCCGCTCCTGCAGCACATGCTCCAGATCGCTGGTGGCCGACAGATCCAGGATCGGCATGGTGAAGCCTATGAAACGCCCACTGCGATCCCGCAGCAGGGTCATCGGCCAGGCAATCTGTACCTGGTCGGCCCCCTGCCCTTCCATCGGCGGCAGGTCCGGCTGCAGCTCCAGCATCGCCTGCAGCTTGCGCTCGTAGACGCGCGCGTCCTTGTCCGAATGGTAGAGCTTGGCCACTTCGCGCGGCCGCTCCTTGAGGGTGAACACGCTGCCCGCACCGCCACTCTTGAGCAACCGCTCCAGGGTGAGCGGCCTGCGCTGCGCGTCGTAGACCTTTTCGCCGCTGCGCCCGGGCATGTGCTCAGGCCGGCAGCGCGACCAGCAACGTCTTGTCGTCGCCGGTGATCTGATCGGTGCGCGGGTCGGCCAGCGTCGCGTGCAACGCCTGGCTGCCGTGGGTCTCGTCCACGCCGGCCAGATAACGGATCACCGGTGCGATGAACGGTTGGAACAGGCTGTCGCCCGCGCGCGACATCGCAAACGGCTGCACGCCGTCGGACATCAGCACCAGCGCATCGATGGCCCCTTCGAAGCGGGTCAACCGCAGCTGCTCGCGCCAGTTGCCACCGGTCACGAACCAGGTTTCGTTGGCGTACTCGCCATTGGCGGGCAGCGATACCGCATCGGGCGATTCATTGCTGAACGCACAGGCGGCCACGCCATCGCCCACATGGAAGAACCAGCCGCCATCGCGCGTAGCGACCGCCCCTACCAGCGTGCAGGCATGGTCGGAGAGCTTCAGGCCCTGGCTCAGCGCAAGCATCGCCAGCTGCCCGCGCGCATCGTCGACAGCGGTTTCGATGATGCTGCGCAGCGCGTCCACCGGCAGTGCCAGTGGATCGGCGCCGAGCTGCGCGGACCCGGTAACCGACGCCGCCACGCTGCTGGATACATGCCGGGCGCCCACATCGCTGTGCGATGCGGAGCCTGCGCCATCGCAGACCACCGCAACCAATGTCTGCCCCACCTGCACCGACGCATAGGCGTCCTGGCAGGGCTGCCCGCGGTCCAGATGGGACCGTCCCGTGGCCGATGCGGCCATCACGCGCCAGGCCATGGTCAGACCGGCACTTGTGACCAGCTGTCGGTGGCCGGCAATTGCACCTGGCCACCGGGCGTCGAATTGGAGACCACCCGCATGCTGGCGCTCAGCCACAGGAACAGTTCCTTGAACTGCAGGCCCTGCAGGCGCTTCACGCCGCGCTCGCCATTGCGGCTGAACTGACCCAGCACGCTCATGTCGGCATTACCGACGGCGATCGGGAACACTGCCACCTTGTTCTGCTGCTCGGCCTCGCGGCACTGCTCGGCCACCGCTTCCCAGGCGTCCGTGGGCTGTCCATCGGACATCAGGAACAGCCACGGCCGGGTGTAGGCAACGCCGGCCTGGCGGAAGCGCGCCTTCTCGTCTTCAATCTCCTGCAGCGCTACTTCCACTGCCGCGCCAGTCGGCGTGGTGCCGTTGGCCGACAACGTGGGCGCGGTGAAATCCATCGCATCGCACCAGTCACCGCTGATGGCCGCGTTGTCCATGCCGCCGTACTCGACCAGCAGCACGCGCACACGCTTGGCCGCGATCACATCGGCTTTCAGCTCCTGCTCCAGCAGCTTCAGGCCCGCGTTCAACTGCTCGATGGGGCCACCGCTCATGCTGCCGGAACAGTCCAGCACCAGGATCAGCGGCGTGCGCTGCTCACTGTTGTCGACCAGCGAAACATCGGGGATTGCAGCAATGGACATGATGGGAAGCCTCCGTGCGGGTGAACCGGTGCAGGTGATCTGCGCGGCCGATTATAGGCAGAGCTGAAGGGCCCAGGGGCGAGGGCCGACGGAGAACCGTGCCGCCCAAACAAAAAGCCCCGGCCAAGGCCGGGGCTTTTGCTGAAACTGGTGCCGGAAATAGGAATCGAACCTACGACCTACGCATTACGAATGCGCCGCTCTACCAACTGAGCTATTCCGGCGAAGCAGGCAATTTTACGGTCGCCCTGCCCCTGCGGTCAATCCGGTCGTGACGGTTGCCGTCAAACGCCCACCCGCCCGGGCTCTCAACCCGCCGCCACCCGGTTGCCGCACTCCCGCCCCGCCGCGAAATCGGCCAGGTTGCCCAGCGTGATCGCCGAGATCTCCTGCAGCGCCTCCACGGTGAAGAAGCCCTGGTGGCCGGTCACCAGCACGTTGGGGAAGGTCATCAGGCGCTGGAAGGCCTCATCGTCGATGATCTCGCCGGACAGGTCCTGGAAGAACAGCGCGCTTTCCTGCTCGTAGACGTCGATGGCCAGGTGGCCCAGCCGGCGCGACTTCAGCGCGCGGATCACCGCATGGGTATCGACCAGGCCGCCACGCGAGGTGTTGACCAGCATCGCGCCGGGCTTCATCCGCGCCAGCGAGGCGTCGTCGATCAGGTGCTGGGTATCCGGGGTCAACGGGCAATGCAGCGAGACGATGTCCGAGCGCGAGAGCAGCTCGTCCAGTTCAACCATTGTGCCGATCCCGGTGAAAGCCGGCGAAGGATACGGATCGTGCCCCAGCACAGTGCAGCCCATGCCGCGGAAGATGCGCGCGGTGGCCAACCCGATCTTGCCGGTACCGACGATGCCCACGGTCTTGCCATGCAGGGTGCGGCCGAGCAGGCCATCCAACATGAAGTTGCCCTCACGCACGCGGTTGTAGGCGCGATGGGTGTGCCGGTTGAGGGTCATCACCAGCGCCAGTGCGTGCTCGGCCACCGCTTCCGGCGAGTAGGCCGGCACGCGGGCGACGAACAGGCCGAGCGCATTCGCGCTGGCCAGGTCCACATTGTTGAAGCCGGCACAGCGCAGCAGCACCGCGCGTACGCCCAGCGCATGCAGGGCCTGCAGCACCGGCGCATCGAGCCTGTCGTTGACGAACACGCAGACGGCGGCGCAGTCCTGTGCCAGCGCGGCGGTGTGCACGTCCAGCGCCGCGTCGAAGTACACGAACTGGAAATCCTGCCCTGCCCCCTCGCGCAGGTTGGCTTCCTCGAGAAAGCGGCGGTCGTAGGGACGGGCACTGAAAACGGCGATCTGCATGGCAAGGCCTGCGCGGAAATCCGCCACGACCATAGCGCACCCGCACCCCGATGGGGATGGCACCGGCGGCGCGACGGCCGCCGGTACCGGTACTGCCTTAGAACGTATAGCCCAGGCCCAGCATCACGCCGTTCTGCAGCTGGCCGTCGCGGCGCTCGCCCACGTAGTCGACCATCACCGACAGGCGATCGGTGGCGCGGCTGGTCACACCCAGGTTCCAGGCCAGCACCTGCTCGCCCACGCTCTGGCTGCTGGCACCGAACACCAGGTCCGGCGCAGCGGCGAAGCCGGTGCTGTAATGGGCCTGGGTGTCGCCCAGTTCCTTCTGCCAGACAACGCGCGCGCGCGGGGTGATGCGCTCGCCGTTGTTGCCTTCGAAGGTCTTGAACACCTGCAGGCCCGCACCAACGCGGATGCTTTCCAGGCTGTCACCACGCCCCACCAGTGCGCCGGCTCCCTGCCCTTCATTGAAACGGGTGGCCGAGGTGCGCGCGTAATCGACCACCGGCAGCAGCGGCTGGATCACTACGCCCTTGGCGGTGGTGAACGAGAAGCCGTGCTCCAGCCGGGCCGAGATCGCATCGTTGTTGTACTTGGCACGCAACGGACCCTGCAGGCCATCGATGCCATCGATGCTGCGGCGGGTGTCGTGGCGCAGATCGGTATAGCGCACCGAGGCCGACAGGTAGCCACGCGAATAGGTGGCATCCAGGTAGCCGCCCACATCCAGCGCGCGCACGTCGCCGCTGAAACCGGAACCATCGCGGCCCTTGGTCGACATGTCCGCGGCGGCAACGCTGACGCCCAGCGTCACCCGGTCATCGGCCAGCTGCGTATCGGCACCGAGCACGATGCCGCCGACGGTATGGCTCAGGCCGGCCACGCCGCCCTCGCCATCGATGCGGCCATGGCTGCCGAAACCGCGGCCCCAGAGGCCGTGGCTGCGCGGCGCTTCGCTGCCGAAGTTGGTGCTGCCACCGCCTGCCCCCGCCGGCTCCACCAGATGCATCGCCAACTGGTTGAACAGACTGCCATTGGGCATGCCCGGCTGTGCCGAAGCCGCCTGCGCGGCCTGTGCGGCCAAGCCACCGGCATCACCGCTGCCGCTGCGCCGTGCGGCCTGGTGCTGCTGCACCACGCTGCCGATGCTGCCGACCAGCGCGTTGTCGGCCAGGCGCAGGCTGGCATGGCCATCACCGCGCAGTGCACCGGCCTGCTGGGCGATCACATCGCGGTCAGCGAACTGCAGCGCCCCCAGCAGCGGCTTCAGCCCGGCATCCTGGCGCTGGCCGGCAGTGGCCAGCGCGCGACCGAGTCCATCGTTGCCATTGTTGCCGGTGAGCTGCGCGAGCTGGTCGAAGCCGGGGTTGGCGGTCAGCGACAGGCCCTCGGCGGTCTGGTTGATGTTGAAGCTCAGCAGCGAATTGTGGCGCGGCCGGAACACCTCGCCGTCGGTGATGCTGGCCGTATAGCCGGTGTCACCCAGGCGCACCGCATCGGTGAAACCGCCCTGGTAGATCGGGCCGCTCACCAGCTCACGCTGGTAGTTGCCGGCGTAGAAGCCCTGCGCCACGTTCAGTTCAAGGTGGGCGCCCGGCGAGATGACCAGCGCACCCTCGTTGGCGCCGCTGTCGTAGAAGTCGCCCACGCGCAGACGGCCACTGTTGGCGCCGCCTGCCTCGGTGACGTCGAACAGCACCTTGCCGCCCGGCATGATGTTGACGTAGCCATGGGTGACCAGGTCACCACCACGCGGCATCAGGGTGCCGTACACGCGCAGGCGGTTGAAGCCATCCTCGCGGTACGACGGGCCGGTGGCATCGAGCAGTGCGCTCGAGTCGGTGGCAACCGAGGCGATGTCGCCGTGGCCGACCACCATGCCGGCCGCCAGCACGCGCAGCTCCGGGGTGCGCAACGCGCCGCCTTCCAGGGCGATGGTGCCGTTCTCCACCAGCATGAAATCGGCGCCGGTGGTTTCGGCGGTGCGCCAGGTGCCGCCCTTGGCGACGCGGATCACGCCAGCCGAATTGCCCAGAGTGGAGGCGTCCAGTTCATCCAGGCGCAGCTGGCCCAGAAGGAGCTGCTGTGTACCCGGATTGTTGAGGTAATCCTGCACCGAAGCCGGGCCGATGCCGTTCGGGCCGGCGCTGGAGCGGTTGTAGATGTTCACCGCATAGTTGATGTACGTGGTGGCGAAGTCGGTATCGTTCCAGCGCGCGAAGTCGTCATCGACGAACGCCTGCAGCTGGCGCGCAGTACGCAGGTAGCCTGGATTGATGTCGCCGCTGACATTGCTGGTGACCGTCAGGGTATCGCCCGGATCGCGGTAACCGGCGGCGGTGATGATGTTGTTGCTGTAGATGTCCTGGCCGGGGAAGGTCTCCAGCCTGCGGCCGCTGCCATCGGGATCGAAACTGACCGAAGCGCCGGTGGTCCGGGCCGGATCGCGGAACACCAGCAGGCCGTTGGGCTGCACCACCTCGTACATGGCCTTGTGCAGCAGGCCGGCATCCATGCCACCGCCGTAGTTGCCGGTGTAGATCTCGGTCATCCGTGGCGAAGGCGTGTAGATCACCTTGCCACCGCTGCTGGCGGCGTGGATCTGCACCGAGTCGACCAGCGGCAGGTCACCGGCCAGGTAACGTTCGACGCCACCGGACTGCATGATCGAGCAGGACGAGATGCAGTGGCCGGACACGATGGTGTTCAGGCCGTTGGTGCGGATCACTCCCTGCAGCCACTCACCCGCGATCAGCGCGCCACCATTGGAGGTGCGCAGCACGACTTCGCGGATCGGGCGGCCTTCGGCCTGCGCTTTGGCCAGCAGCGCCGGCAGCGCGACGACGTCGGCGACGGTGACACCGCCACTCAGCACGACGCGATCGCCCTGCACGTGATAATTCATTGCCATGACGTCATCCATCTGACCCAGGGTCGCGATACCCACCAGGCCTGCCAGGGCGATGCTCAACTTCGAATGCTTCATTGCGTTCTCTCTCTCCGCCCGCACCACGCGGGTCGAAAGCAGAACGCAGCAGCGGGCTCGACGCCCCCAGTCGACGGCCAGAAAAAACATGAATGCATTCACAATGGAAATGCGGGAGAAACGTGGGCTTCCCCATCCGGTCACCGTCGCGTAAAACTCGGTGACGCGTCCGTCATCGTCGTCCGAGGCCCTCCCCTGTCCGCGCCCTCCCCTTTGCTCCGTCCTGCGCCGGATCTGCCCGGGGTTCCGGATGCCTTCATCGCATTCGTGCGCGAGGAACGCGCGCCGCTGTGCGCCTTCCTGCGCGCCCGCGGTGTCGGCCCCGAGGATGCCGAGGACATCGCCCAGGACTGCATGGAGCGCCTGATCCGCTACCGCGCGCACGGCACCGAGGAGCTGCGGCTGCTGCTGTACCGCATCGCCCGCAACCGCCTGGCAGACCGCGGGCGCTCGCCACAATCGCGCAACCACCTGTCGCTGACCGAACGCGACGGCAACGAAGAAGCCGCCAGTGCTTCTCCTGATCCGCTGCGTCAGGCAGAATCCGGGCAGATGCTCGCCCTGCTGCGCCAGGCACTGTTCAAGCTGCCCGAACGTGCCCGCGAGGTGTATCTGCTCAACCGCATCACCGGGATGAGCTATACACAGATCGCCCGGCATTGCGGCATCACCGCCAAGACCGTGGAAAAACATATTGCCCGTGCATTGCAGGGCCTGCGCAAGGAGCTGGGCCCCGATCCTCTCCACAATGATGGAGATGCCGAATGATCCGCAACGACAACAGGGATGACACGTTGCTTTTTGAACACGCAAGCGCCTGGGTAGCCCGGCTGGACGCCCCCGACTGCAGCGCCGAAGAACGGCAGTCCTTCGAGGACTGGTTGGCCGAGGATCCGGCACATGTCAGCGCGTGGGTGCAGGCCGAGAAGCTGCACCAGCGCAGCGCCGGCCTGGCCAGCGACCCGTGGCTGCGCACCGCCGCCGCGCGTGCGGCGCGCCGACCGCAGCGGCGCTGGCTGCCCGGTGTCGCCGCCGCTGCAGGCGTGTGCCTGGCCGTTGGCCTGGGCTGGATGCTGTACACCGATGGCAACCCCACACCGCTGACCTACGCCAACGCCAGCCTGCTGCCGCAGCAGCGCACCCTGGCCGATGGCAGCATCGCCACCCTCGACGCCGGCACCACGCTGACCGCACGCTTCGGCTGGCGCAAGCGCGAACTGGCGCTGGAACAGGGTCGCATCCAGCTGCAGGTCGAATCGTCATCGCGCTCGCTGCGGGTGCAGGCCGGCGGCAGTTCGATCCGCGATATCGGCACCACCTTCCAGGTTGAACGCCTGGCTGACGGCCGGGTCGAAGTCGCGCTGCTGGAAGGCGTAGTGGAAGTCACCAGTGGCAGCGCGCAGCACACGCTCTCGCCGGGCCAGCAGCTGCAGGTCCTGGCCTCCGGCAAGATCCAACCCGGCCCGCAGCTGTCCTCGACTGCCGCCGCCGAGGCTTGGCCGCAGGGCAAGCTGGTGTTCGACGGCACGCCCCTGGCCACTGTGGTCGAGCGCATGAACCGCTATGGCAGCACGCCACTGGTGGTCGCCGACCCGGATATCGCCGACCTCGCGGTCAGCGGCACCTTCCGTGCGGGCGACGCGCATGAACTGCTTTCCGCCCTGGAACTGGGGTGGTCCATTGCTGGCCAGCCGCGCTCGGATGGCGCGCTGGAACTGCGCCGCACCTACTGAGGCGGCGGCCGATGCCGGCGCCTGCTGTGCTTCGTTGGGACGTGCTTCGGTGGGACGTGCTGCGCTGGGGTCTGCTGCAGGCCCTGTTGTGCGTTGTACTGGTGCCCGGTGTGGCGGCAACGGCGGCGGCAGCAGAAGCCATCAGACAGGTCGACTACCGGATCGCTCCCGGCGCTCTGCCGCCGGCCTTGCAGCAATGGGCACGCCAGAGTGGCATTGCCCTGGTGTTCGACGCACGTGAACTGACCGGCCTGCGCACCGGCGGCGTCGCCGGCTCGCTGGCGCCGGCCGCCGCACTGAAGCAGCTGGTCGCCGGCATGCCGGTGAACATCCTGCAGACCCCCAGCGGCGGATTCGTGGTCCGCCGGCACGCTACCCCACCCGCAGTGGTCGCGCAGCCGGTACGGCGGCCACCGCCGCCCGCGCCAGCCAAGCCGGTGCAGGTGGAACTGGCGCCGATCCATGTCACCGGCAGCCGCTTGCCGCGCACCTCCGTGCAGACCACGCTGCCGGTAACGGTGATCGATCGCGAGGACATCCTGCGCAGCGGCTACGGCACGTTGTTCGACCTGTTGCGCCACCTGCCCGGCATGAACGGCCATCCGCCATTGAGCACCTCGCGCAGCGGCGACTCGCTGTACCTGCCGGTCGGCGCGGCCGCCACCACCAGCCTGGACGGCATGGGCCCACGCGCCACCCTGTTCCTGGTCAACGGCCGACGCCTGCCGCGTTATCCGATGGTGTCGCTGGAGGAAGGCGGGCTGACCGATCTGGGAGGCATTCCGCTCAGCTTCGTCGAGCGCATCGAGCTGGTGCGTGGCGGTGCTTCGGCCATCTACGGCGCCGATGCGATGTCTGGCGTGGTCAACATCATTCTGCGTGACCAGGCCGAGGGACCGGAAGCCACGCTGCAATCGGGTGCCAGCAGCCGCGGTGATGGCGATCAGTACCGGCTGCAGGCGGCCACGGGCGGCGTGCGCGAAGGCGGCGACCGCTGGTTCGCCGGCATCGATCTGCATCGTCTGCAGCATGTGGCCGGCGACCAGCGCGACTGGCATGCGGAAACATCGCTGTACCCGATCGGGCTGATCATGCCCAACGGCGACTACTACCCGGCCACGCAGTGCCATCCGCCATTGCAGAGCGAAGACGACGGCTGCTGGTTCGACAACGCACGCCCGCGCTCGCTGCAACCGGCGTCGGAAACGCTGTCCGGCTACCTGCGTTATCGCCACGAGCGCGGTGACGGACGCTACGCCTACGTGGAAGCACGCGCCAGCCACAACCGCCAGCGTTTCGAGCTGGGCCCGACCGCCGTCGCCCTCAATTTCAGCCGTGGCGCGATCCTCAACGTGGTCCTGCAGGAAGGCGGCGAAGTGCGCCCGCGCGTGCATGCCACCGAAGGCGACATCAGTTTCGGCATGGGCCGTGAGCGCGCCGGCCGCAGTTGGGATGCCGGCCTCAGCGCGCAGCGCAGCCAGGTGGACCTGCGCACCGAAGGCACCGTGCGCAGCGAACGCCTGCTGGAAGCAGCACGCACGCTGGACTTCCTGCCCGGATTTTCCACCCTGCCGGCGGAGCTGGCAGAGGAGCTGTTCCCGGCCATCCACAACCGCGGACGTACCGAGCAGTGGCAGGGCTGGTGGGGCATGCAGCGCACCCTGATGACACTGCCCGGCGGAGCAGCACAACTGGCCACCGGCATCGATCTGCGCCGCGAGCGCTGGACCTCGCTGCCCGATCCGCTGCTGGGCAAGGGCGAGCTGGCGCTGGGACTGCCGATGGAGCAACGCCGGCTGTCGCGGCAGAGCAACGCCGCTTACGCCGAAGTGGGCCTGCCGTTGGCGCCGACACTGCGCCTGGACGTGGCCGCGCGACTGGACCGCGATGGCGGTGACACTGCGTTTTCGCCGCGTGCCGGCCTGCGCTGGAGCCCCAGCCCGCATTGGTCGTTCCTGCTGGCCAGTGGCCGCGGCTACCGAGCACCCAGCATCTTCGAGCGCCGGCGGCCACCGGGCTACTTCGGCCTGTATGGCCTGCCCACCTCGGAGTCCCTGCCGCCGTGCGCGCGCCCGCTGCGCGATGGCGGCTGCGCGGTGGAAGTGGAGGTGGTGGAGAACGATGGGCTGAAAGCCGAGACCTCGCGCAGCCACTCGCTGGCCGCCAGCTGGACACCCAACGATGCGTTCTCGCTGTCACTGACCCACAACATCGTCGAACTGCGCAACGAGATCCTCGCCCTGCAACCCAGCGATGCACTGTGGAATCCCGGCACCTGGGAACTGGATGAGCAGGGTCGCCTGCGTGATCTTCGCCTGTCATTCGACAACATCGGCCGCACCACCTCGCGCAACTGGGTACTGCGCGGCGAGTACCGGGTGAATACCGGCCGCAACGGGCAGTGGCTGTTCTCGCTGGATGCGTTGAAACAGCAGGAGCTGCGTCGTGATCGCGGCCATGGCGAATCGGTGGACCTGCGCGGGCATGCCACGCCGGCGAACGCGGGCATCCTCAACGTGCAGTGGCAGAACCCATCCTGGGACATCGCCCTGCGTGGCAACCGCGTCGGCCGCACCCGCGCATGGCTGGCCGGTGAAGCGTGCGCGCAGGAGCAGCATGACCAGGGCCGTTGCATGAACCCGGCGCAGCTGCGCTGGAACCTGCATCTGGCGCGGCGGCTGAGCCCGCGCGTGATTGCCGCACTGGACGTGCACAACCTGCTTGATACGCGGCCGGTGAACCACCTGGTCGGCAGCGGCGGGCAGATGCCCGGGCTGGACGATCCCCTGGGGCGCTACTTCCTGCTGACCCTGCAATTCCGCTGAGCGTAGTACCCTACGCCGCCTGTTCCACGGCGTCGAAGGCGAGTCATGAAAGCCTACCTCTGGTTCCTGGGCGCGCTCATGTTGTTCTTCGCGCTGCCCTTTCCCTGCCTCATCTACTTCGGCACCAGCTGGCCGCTGGACGTGGGCGACCGCAGCGCACCCTGGCTGGCACTGGGCCTGCTGGCGACGTCGCTGACGCTGTGGCTGGTGCTGCTGTACGCCTTCCTGCATTACCTGCTGCTGGCGCCACCCCGTGCGCTGCAGCGCGTGCGCAGCATTCTGGCCGACGGCGAGCCACGCAGCGCGCGCATCGAGCAGGCCGAACAGACTGGCGTGCAGGTGCGCGGCTTCGCGCAGTGGCGGCTGCAACTGGCGTTCGACAATCTGTCCGGCACGCCGATCACCGAAACGCTGGTCGTAGTCGACAGCGAGCCACAGCTGCAGCGCTTCACCGTGGGCAGCCAGGTGGAGGTGCTGCTCAGCCCCACGCCGGGCACCTCGCCCAACCTGATACTGGCAGGATCGCAACCGGAACTGGACAGCGCCAGTCTGTGGCGTCGCGCCATCGGCGGCCTGGTCGGCATCGTCGTGGTCGCTGCCGCGTATGTCATGGCCTATCGCCTGCAGAGCGATGGAATGGGTTGGACGTTCCTGGGCTTCGGCCATCCGCTGCTGGTCTGCCCGCTGGTGCTGTGCGGCTACCTGATCGGCCTGCGTCTGCTGGCGCGCCTGCTGGCCGGCACACTGCAGATCGACGCGCGCGGCGAAGCGCTCAAGTACCGTGGTATCGGCGCCGAAGCGCGGGTGCTCGACGTGCGCCAGACCGGCACCTACGTCAACGAACAACCGCAGGTCGAGTTCAAGCTGGAATATCTCGACCGCGAGGGCAACGTACAGCAGGCCAGCGTGCGCCGCTTCGTTGCGCTGCTCGACCTGGCCAGCATCCCGCGCGGGCAGGTCGACATCCTGTACGACCCGGATGATCGCCGCAGCGTACGCATGGAGCACGCGTGAAGCGGCCCGTGTCCACACCGCTGGTGTTCGCTGGCGTGGTGCTGGCTCTGGCCGGTGCCGCCACGGCGGGCGGCGCATTGCAGTCCGTCAACGCGACCCTGCGTGGCGCCGCATCGACCATGCCTGCGGATGCAATGCAGCAACCCCCATGGGAACAACCGTTGCGCACGACGGCCATCGCAACGCCACGGGCGGCGCCCGAACCGATGCAGCTGCCCGGGCGCACGCGGTCGAACCTGCTGCTCGACGCCGAGCGCCTGCAGGCTGCACGGCAGGCGCTGGAAGCGATGCCCGGACTGGCCGGCGAACGCCTGGTCGTCTTCCACAGCATCCACTTCCATGACGACGGCCGCATCGACATCGACCTGGTCGATCCACAGCAGCCGGGCCATGTGGATGCTTACCACTACCAACGCGGGCAGTGGCGCAAGGGCGATGCGGTGAACCCGCAACAGTTCGCGCCGACCATCACCCTGCGCCGCAGCAGCACCGCACTGGCCAACATCGACTTCGATGCCGTGCCACGGGTGACGCAGGCCCTGCAGCAACAGCGCAATGCACTGATGCGTACGCCCGCCGACGTCGGCCATGTGTATGTGGTCATCCGCAAGGGCGGCAAGCTGGTGTGGTTGCCGGATGAAGTAGCCGGCGACCGCCAGACCGTGCGCCTGCGCTACGACGCCAAGGGCAACCTGCAGTAGAAAAAGGGCTATCTCACCGAGCGGGCGATGGCGTACTGCGCGGCGTAATAGGTGGACAGCACCAGCAGACTGGCCATCGGCAGCCCACCGCCGAAGCGATCCCACGCCAGCAATGAATCACTGGCCACGAACAGCAGTGCGCCACCGGCCGCCCAGCGCGCGCTGCCCGCTTCCAGCGTATCGGCGTGCGGCCGCTTCCAGTAACGGGCCACTGCCAGCATCGCCATCGCCGCCAGCACCACGACATAGGCCAGCACCGGAAGGCGCATCGGCTGCGGCAGATGCGGCCACAGTCCGGCCACGTTGACCGAAGCGAATGCGGCCAGCAGCACGAAGGCTGCGAGCAATCCGCGGCCCGCGCGCAGGCCGGCACGGAACGCGGCGATGTAGCACAGGTGCGCCAGCAGGAAGGCCACCAGGCCTGGCACGAACGCGTCGATCGGCAGCATCAGCGCGATATCACCTGCACAGGACAACAGCATGCCGGCCAGCACCGCACGCCTGTAGAACGCATCGGCCGCCGGCCGGACCTGCCAGGCGATGGCGGCGATCAGCAGCGTGGTCGCCGGCTTGGCCAACCAGTGCAGCCAACGCCCGTCGCCGTCCAGGTAGGCGCCGATGATGGCCAGCACGGCCACCACCAGGATCAGACCATCGCGTGTGCGCAGGCTCATCGCGCCTTCCACAGCTCTGCAAGGCGATCCGGGCGGCCGGTGATGCGCTCCAGCACCGGATACTGCAGGCCGCCGTGGTAGTCGATCTTCATCGTATCGATGCGGTCGAACTGCTTGACCAGCAGCGTGATCGGCGCCTTGTCAGTGGCCGCTGCTGCCACCGCATCCTTCAGGCGCTGGCTGCTGTACTCGCGGCCACCAACGGCGATCACCTTCATGCCCGGTGCCAGGCCGGCATTGAACGCCGGGCTGTCCCAGACCACGTCACCGACCACGCCACTGTCGAGCACCGTCGCGCCGAGCGAATAGGCCAGCAGCGCCGCCTTCGCGCGCTTTTCCTGTGCCTTGTAGGCCTCGTTCGGCGCATCGCGGTAGACCAGCTTCCAACCCGCCAGTTCCAGGCCGCCGGTCAACGAACCGTGTCCGTCCAAGCGCTGGCGCAGGAAGCTCGCCCAGTCGTACGGCGCGATGTCGTTGAGGGTCGCCACCACGTCATCGAAGGTGTACGGATTGACGTCCCAATCGCCGTTGCCGACGCCGAAGAACGCGCGCGCGAAATCATCCAGGCTGCGGCGGTTGCCGGTCAGCCCCCGCAGCTTGCCCTCCACCTCCAGCCACAGCATCTGGCCGCCGGAGTAGTAGTCCTCGCTCATCTGGTAGTTGCGGTACGGCAGGGTGCGACGCTGGGCGATGGTCGGGTCGTTGGTGGTGTCCTGCAGCGGTCGCCAGGCCAGGCCCGGGCGGCCCCGATCATAGGTGGCCGCCACGTTGGCCAGCATGTCGCGCGCCTGCTCGCTGGACCACAGCCCCGAACGCGCGGCCAGCACCTGGCCCCAGAACTGGGTCTGGCCCTCGTACACCCATAACAGGCTGTCGCCCATCGGTGTATTGAAATTGGCCGTGGCCAGGTCGGCACCGCGACGGTACTTGCCATTCCACGAGTGGGTGTACTCGTGCGGCAGCAGGTCGCGCATCCAGGCATTGCTGTCCCACTCGGTGAAGTAGCCCGGGTCGGCGCTGTTCTCGCTGGAGCGGTGATGTTCCAGGCCGATGCCGCCGAGGCGATCGGTCAGGGCAAGCAGGAATTCGTAGTGATCGTAGTGGCGCGCGCCGTACAGCTTGTCGGCCTGCTGCACCAGCGCACGGTGCGCCTTCAGCTGCGCGTCGGTCGGCTTCAGCGATTTGGCATCGTCGGCGAACACGTTCAGATGCACCGGCGCCTTCGCGCCCGGGTCGAGGTCGATGCGCTGGTGATGCTCACCGGCAAACAGCGGCGAATCGACCAGGTGGTCATAGGAAATCGGCTTGAACACCACGGTGTCACCATCACGGCGGGCGGTTTCCAGCGCGGTGGCATAGGCCCAGCCCTTGGGAAGGGTCACACTGGCCTGTGCCTGCAGGTTGCGCGCGTCCACGCCGGCCGGGTACAGCGAATTGGCATTCCACTGCAGATTGAGCATTTCAGGGGTCATCACCACCCTGCCCTGGCTACCGCCCTGCGAAGACAGGAAATCGAAGTGGGCGACGATCTCGCTCACGCCCGCCGGCACATCCACCTTGAACGCGTACACGTTGAACTGGTCGCGCTGCCAGGCCAGCGGCTTGCCGTTGGCAGTGACCCGCAGGCCGGCCAGCTTGTCGATCGGGCCGGTGGGCGAATGGTTGCCGGGAATCCACTGCGGATACAGCAGGGTCAGCGGGCCGGGCTTGGCCGGCACGGTGGCGGTCACCTTGAAGATGCGCCGGGCCAGGTCGCGTGCGTCGACATCGATGCGCAGCAGGCCCGGGGCGGCGGCATCACCCGGTGGCGGGGTCTGCGCCAGCGCGGGCGTGGCCGCCAGCGCGAACAGCACGGACATCACCAGGGCACGGGTTTTCATCGGCAACTTCCAGCAGCGGAGAATTCCCCGATGCTAGGCCTGTGAGGTGCCGAGCCCCATGGCCGAAGGTCATGGTCAGTGGCGCATCGACCAGATGCGGCAAAGCCTCATTGGAGCGTTGGCGAAGACTGACAGCATCCACGCATGGCGTGGATCTGCTGGAAAGCAGAGCAGTACCGGATAGATCCACGCCATGCGTGGATGACGTACCGCCGACAGTGCGAACCAAGGTTCGCACCCACCAGCAGCGCTGTCGGTCAGTCCACCAGGCGCAGGCGCAGTTCCTTCGGCAGCGCGAACACCATCGATTCCGGCTCGCCATCCAGCTCGCCCACACCCGACGCGCCCAGCTCGGCCAGACGCGCCAGCACGCCATCGACCAGCACCTGCGGTGCCGAGGCACCAGCGGTCACGCCGATATGCTCCTTGCCGAGCACCCAGGCCGGGTCGATCTCGTGCGCACCGTCGATCAGGTAGCTCTCCACGCCTTCACGGCGGGCCAGCTCGCTCAGGCGGTTGGAATTGGAACTGTTCGGCGAACCGACCACCAGCACCAGGTCGCAGCGCTTGGCCAGGTCGCGCACGGCGTCCTGGCGGTTCTGCGTGGCGTAACAGATGTCGTCGTTCTTCGGCCCCTGCATCGCCGGAAAGCGCTCGCGCAGCGCATCGATGATGCCGCGCGTGTCATCCACCGACAGCGTGGTCTGGGTGGTGTAGGCGAAGTTTTCCGGCTGGTTGATGTGCAACGTGGCCACCTGCTCCACGTCCTCGACCAGGTAGATCTGGCCGGTGCCCGCTTCGCGGTTCCACTGGCCCATGGTGCCTTCCACTTCCGGGTGACCGGCATGGCCGATCAGCACCACGTCACGGCCGGCACGGCAGTGGCGGGCGACTTCGAAGTGGACCTTGGTCACCAGCGGGCAGGTCGCATCGAACACCTTCAGGCCACGGCGCTCGGCTTCCTGGCGCACGGCCTGGGAAACGCCATGGGCACTGAAGATGACCGTGTTGTTGTCCGGCACTTCGTCGAGTTCTTCGACGAAGATCGCGCCGCGCTGCTTCAGGTCATCGACCACGAAGCGGTTGTGCACCACTTCATGGCGGACATAGATGGGCGCGCCCAGCGTTTCGATCGCGCGCTTGACGATCTCGATCGCACGATCGACACCGGCACAGAAACCACGCGGGTTGGCGAGCAGCACATCCATCAGTTCAGTCTCCCGGCAGCGGCCGGCTTACGGTTTCGGGTTGGCATTATCCGCCTTTTTGGCGGACTTGCCGTCGAACAGGCCGAACAGGGCGATGCCTACGGCACCCACCACGATGGCCGAATCGGCGATGTTGAACGACGGCCAGACATGCTCGCCGACGTACCACTGGATGAAATCCACCACGTGGCCATGCACCTGGCGGTCGATCACGTTGCCGATCGCACCGCCGATTATCAGCGCGTAAGGCACGGCGGCCTTCCAGTTGCCACGGGCGGTGGCGCGCAGCCACCAGGCCATCAGCCCGCTGATGGTGATCGCCAGCACGGTGAAGAAATGCTTCTGCCAGCCACCGGCATCGCTCAGGAAGCTGAACGCTGCACCGGTGTTGTAGGTGCGGTACCAGTTCCAGAAGCCGTCGATGACCACCACGGGCTGGAACTCCGGCAGGCTCGACAGCACCCAGGCCTTCGACCACTGGTCCAGGCCGATGATGACTGCCGACAGCAGCAGCCAGATCAGGGCGTTGGGATGAGGACGCGCGGCGGCCATCAGAACCAGCTCCGCACTTCGCCGGCACCGGCGATGTTGGTCACGCAGCGGCCGCACAGTTCCGGGTGGTCGGCACTGCTGCCGACGTCGGCACGGTGGTGCCAGCAGCGCACGCACTTGGACTTCTGCGTCGGCTGGGCGCTGACGAACACCTCGTCGGTGGTCGCCGGGCGCACCTGCACGTCGCCGCTGATGAACAGGAAACGCAGTTCATCGGCCAGCGGCTGCCAGCGTGCTGCCTGCTCTTCACTGGCGGCGATGGTGATCTCCGCTTCCAGCGCGGCGCCGATCGCACCATTGGCGCGCATCGGCTCCAGCACCTTGGCCACCTGTTCGCGCACGGCCAGCAACTGGTCGAAGTCGGCAGCGTTGAGCTGTGCATCGGCCGGCAGCGGTGCCAGGCCCTCGTACCAGGTGGTGAACAGTACATGGCCAGCACGGTCGCCCGGCAGGTAGCCCCACAGCTCATCGGCGGTGAAGGTCAGGATCGGCGCCACCCAGCGGGTGAACGCTTCGGCGATGTGGTACATCGCACTCTGCGCCGAACGACGACCATCCGAATCGGTCGGCATCGTGTACAGGCGGTCCTTGGTCACGTCCAGATACAGCGAGCCCAGGTCCACGCTGCAGAAGTTCAGCAGCAGCTGCACGATCTCGGCCATGTCGTAGTTGTCATACGCCGCCTTGATCTTCTCCTGCAGTTCCCAGGCGCGATGCACGATCCAGCGGTCCAGCGCGACCATCTCGTTGAGCGGGCGCAGGTGCTGGGCCGGATCGAAACCGTCGAGGTTGCCCAGCAGGAAGCGGGCGGTGTTGCGCAGGCGACGGTAGGCGTCGGCGGTGCGCTTGAGGATTTCCTGCGACAGCGACATCTCGTTGCTGTAGTCGGCCGAGGCGATCCACAGGCGCAGGATGTCCGCGCCCAGCTTGTTCATGATTTCCTGCGGCTCGATGCCGTTGCCCAGCGACTTGGACATCTTGCGGCCGTGCTCGTCCACGGTGAAACCGTGGGTGAGGCACTGCTTGTACGGCGCGCGCTTGTCGATGGCCACGCCGGTCAGCAGCGAGGACTGGAACCAGCCGCGATGCTGGTCCGAGCCTTCCAGGTACAGGTCGGCCGGCTTGCCGAAGCCACGTGCAGCCAGCACGGCCTCATGGGTCACGCCCGAGTCGAACCAGACATCGAGGATGTCGGTGACCTTCTCGTAGTCGGCCGCTTCAGCGCCCAGCAGTTCGGCGGCATCCAGCGAATACCACACGTCGATGCCTTCGGCTTGGACGCGGTCGGCCACCTGCTGCATCAGCTCCACCGAACGCGGGTGGATCTCGCCGGTCTGGCGATGGGTGAACAGTGCGATCGGCACGCCCCAGGTGCGCTGGCGCGAGATGGTCCAGTCCGGGCGGCCGTCGACCATGCTCTGGATGCGCGCCTTGCCCCACGTCGGGAACCAGCCGACGGTGTCGATGGCGGCCAGCGCATCGTTGCGCAGGTTGGCCTTGTCCATCGAAATGAACCACTGCGGGGTGGCGCGGAACACCACCGGCGTCTTGTGCCGCCAGCAGTGCGGGTAGCTGTGGCGGATCTCGACGAAGGCCAGCAGTGCGCCGCTGTCACGCAGCACCTGCACGATCGCCTCCTGCGCCTTCCACAGGTGCTGGCCCGCCAGCACCACCTCGCCAGCCGGCGGGGTCGACTCTAGGTAGACGCCACGGCCGTCGATCGGAGTGATCTGACCGGCGTTGTACTTGTCCAGCAGGCCGTACTTCTGGCTGACCACGTAGTCTTCCTGGCCGTGGCCGGGGGCGGTGTGCACCGCACCGGTACCGTCCTCGTCGGATACGTGTTCGCCGTTGAGCACGAGGATCTCGCGCTCCGGGTAGAACGGATGGATCAGCAGCTGGTTTTCCAGCGCTGAACCTTCGGCCTCACCGTGCAGCACCACCGCGTCCACGCCATAGCGCTGCAGCGAGCGCTCGGCCAGTGCAGCGGCCAGCACCAGCCAACGGCGCTTGCCGTTGTGCGCGGGGCCTTCGGCCAGCACGTAGCGGATGTCCGCACCCAGCGACACCGCCAGCGAGGCCGGCAGCGTCCACGGGGTGGTGGTCCAGATCGGCACGGCCACTTCGACGTCGGCCGGCAGGCTGACGCCGAACGCCTGCGCTACGGCCTGCGCATCGCGCGCGGTGTAGGCGACGTCGATCGCCGGCGAGGTCTTTTCCTGGTATTCGATCTCGGCTTCGGCCAGCGCCGAGCCGCAGTCGAAGCACCAGTACACCGGCTTGGCGCCGCGCAGCAGGTGGCCGTTGGCGACGATCTTGGACAGCGCGCGGATCTCGTTGGCCTCGAAATCGAAGCTCAGGGTCTTGTACGGGTTGTCCCAGTCGCCGGTGACGCCCAGGCGCTTGAAGTCGGCGCGCTGGATGTCGATCTGCTCCTCGGCGAACTCGCGGCACTTCTGCCGGAACGCGACCGCATCGAGCTTCACCCCGACCTTGCCCCACTTCTTTTCCACCGCGATTTCGATCGGCAGGCCATGGCAGTCCCAGCCCGGCACATAGGGCGCATCGAAGCCGGCCAAGTAGCGCGACTTGACGATGATGTCCTTGAGGATCTTGTTGACCGCATGGCCCAGGTGGATGCGCGCATTGGCGTACGGCGGGCCGTCATGCAGCACGAACAGCGGGCGGCCGGCGGCATTGTCGCGCAGCTGCTGGTAGAGCCCCTGCTCTTCCCAGCGCGCCAGAATGCCCGGCTCGCGCTTGGGCAGGTCGCCGCGCATCGGGAATTCGGTGGCCGGCAGGTTGAGGGTGGTCTTGTAGTCCTGGCTCACGCAGTGGCTCGCAATCTATGTTCGGAAAGGATGGCACGCGCCTGTTCGGCGTCGCGGTGCATCTGGTCGGTCAGCGCCGCCAGATCGTTGAATTTCTCTTCGTCACGCAGCTTGGCAACGAATTCGACTTCGATGTGGCGCCCGTACAGGTCGCCCTGGAAATCGAACAGGTGCGCTTCCAGCAGCGGCTCCACGCCGTCCACGGTCGGCCGGGTACCGAAACTGGACACCGACGGCCACGGCTGGTCGAACACCCCGTGCACCCAGGTCGCGTAGATGCCCGACAGTGCCGGGGTCTTCGGGAAGCGCAGGTTGGCGGTGGGGAAGCCCAGCGTACGGCCGAGCTGGCGCCCGCGCACCACCCGACCGCTGATCGAGTAGGGACGACCCAGCAGGTCGCCGACACGGGCGAAGTCGCCTTCCTGCAGCAACTGGCGGATACGGGTACTGGAGATGCGATCGCCATGCAGGTCGACGGCTTCGATCTCGCCGGCGCTGAAACCGAGCTCGGCGCCCAGCGCCTGCAGCAGGGCCAGATCGCCACGGCGACGGTTGCCGAAACAGAACTCCGGCCCGATCCACACCTCGCGGGCGTTCAGGCGCTGCGCCAGCAGCTGGCGCACGAAGGTTTCGGCGGGCATCGCCGCCATCGCCGCATCGAAGCGCAGCAGGCCGATCGCATCAACGCCCAGTTCGTGCAGGATTTCGACCTTGCTGCGTGCCAGGGTCAACCGCGGCGGCGGCGTGCCCTGGGCGAAGAACTCACGCGGCAGGGGCTCGAAGGCCACCGCCACCGCAGCCAAACCCAAGGCGCGCGCACGCGCGACCGCGTGCCGCACCAGCGCACGATGGCCCAGGTGGAGGCCGTCGAATGCACCGATGCAGACCACGCTTCCGTTGGGGAACAGCTCCCCGCCCTCGACGCTTCTGAACAGCCTGCTCATCAACTCTCGTTCCGGCCGGCCGAAGCCCGCCGTTTCAATGGTGTAACCCTGAAGTATAGCCGCCGGGAGCCACGATCAATGCCCACGCAGGTCGCGCGGACGGAAGCCCATCGCCACCATCGCCAGCAGGTAGGTCAGCCCGCCACCGCCGACCAGCAGGCCGAGCGTGCCGATCCGTTCCCACACGCCCATCGACGAGAAGCCCGGCAGCCAGTACAGCAGGGCCAGCAGCACGCCGACCATCGCCGTGCACGCCAGCAGCAGGCGCAGCAGGTAGCCGCCCCAGCCCGGGCGCCGCTGGTAGACATCGGTCTTGCCCAGCCAGTACCAGAGCAGCCCCAGGTTCAGGTAACTGGACAGCGCGCTGGCGATGCCCAGCGCCAGGTGCAGGCCCGGTTGCTTGCCAAGGGCCGCCATCACCCCCTGCGCCTTCAGCTCATCGGGCACCATCACCTGGTACAGCACCGCCAGCAGGGCGAAGTTGAACACCATGTTGGCCACCAGCGCGGCGACACCGGCGCGCACCGGCGTCCTGGTGTCCTGGCGCGCATAGAACGCCGGCAGCACCACCTTCAGCAGCGCGAACGCCGGCAGGCCGAAGCTCAGGCCGTACACCGACAGCGCCGTCATGCGGGTGTCGAAGGCGGTGAACTGCCCATGCTGGAAGATCGTGGAGATCAGCGGCTCGGCCAGCAGCAGCAGGCCCAGCATGGCTGGCACCGAAATCAGCAGGGTCATGCGCAGGCCCCAGTCCAGCGAGCGCGAGAAGCCTTCGCGATCGGTGCTGACATGGTGCCGGGCCAGCGCCGGCAGGATCACCGTGCCCAGGGCCACGCCGAACACGCCCAGCGGCAGCTCCAGGAAGCGATCGGCCAGCGACAGCCAGGACTGCGAACCGTCGGTCAGCTTGGCGGCGATGACGGTGTCCAGCAGCAGGTTGATCTGCGCCACCGACGAGCCGAACAGGGTCGGCACCATCAGCGTCATCACCTTGCGCACGCCCGGATGGTTCCAGCCCCAGCGCGGCAGGGTCAGCAGGTCGATGCCCTTCAACGAAGGCAGCTGGAACAGCAGCTGCAGCAGGCCGGCGGCCAGCACCGCCCAGCCGAGGGCGAGGATCTGCTTTTCCGGTGTGCCACCCAGCCGCGGCGCCAGCCACAGCGCGCCGGCGATCATGCACAGGTTGAGGATGACCGGCGTCAGCGCCGGCATCGCGAAGCGCTGGAAACTGTTCAACGCACCGCCGGCCAGGGCGGTCAGCGAGACGAACAGCAGGAACGGGAAGGTCAGGCGGAACAGGTCGATCAGCAGGCCCTGCTTGGCCGGGTCGGTGTCCACCCCACTGGAGAAGACCGACGCCAGCTGCGGCGCGAAGATCAGCGCCAGCGCGGTGACCAGCATCAGCACGCCGCCCAGGGTGCCGGCGGTGCGGGCCATCAGTTCACGCAGCTCGGCGTGGCTGCGGGTTTCCTTCACCTCGGTGAACACCGGCACGAATGCGGTGGCAAAGGAGCCCTCGGCGAACAGCCGGCGCAGGAAATTGGGTATCCTGAAGGCGACCCAGAAAGCATCGGTGATGGCGTTGGTGCCGAAGGTCGAGGTCACCACCTGGTCCCGGACCAGGCCGAGAACCCGCGAGACCATGGTCATGCTGCTGAACGACAGCAGGCCCCGCAACATCTTGGGTGAACTCACTCAACGTCCCTCTTGACAATCGACTTGACGTACATTTCTTACGCCATCATACTAGCTAGCTTGCTGTTCCCATAACACCGATTTTTCAGGAAACCACCACCGTGGCCAATATCAAGTCCGCCAAGAAGCGCGCCAAGCAGACCGTCGTGCGCAACGCGCGCAACGTGGCTCAGCGCTCGATGCTGCGCACCGCTGTCAAGAAAGTGATCAAGGCGCTGGACGCCAACGATGCCGCCGGCGCCCAAGCCGCCTTCGCCGTTGCCCAGCCGATCCTGGATCGTTTCAGCGCGCGTGGCCTGATCCACAAGAACAAGGCTGCTCGCCACAAGAGCCGCCTGAACGACCGCATCAAGGCCCTCCAGGCCGCCTGATCCGGTTGGTTGCTGGAGCCCCGGCTCCGGCAGCACGCAAAAGCCCGGCTTCGGCCGGGTTTTTTGTTGCCTACAATCTGGTAGTGCCGGCCGCCGGCCGGCAACCTCGGTGGATTGCCGGCCAGCGGCCGGC